>CAZBVH010000007.1:0-515 GCA_964495315.1 uncultured Candidatus Bathyarchaeia archaeon
AAGTCATCTACGAAACACAATATCTCCTTCTCTCACTCACGAAGCCTGCTGCGGCAGCGACGGACCTAGAATGATAGGGATTTTAGATCCGCACGATGGACATCGGCTTTCTTCTTTCAACTCAATCCGGGTAATCGAGAAGGAACATCTCTCGATGAGGGACTTCTCGCATTCAGGGCAGTAGGTATTCTCAAGCCTGTGTCCAGGAACATTCCCAAGATATACGAAGTTCAGCCCCTCTGAACGAGCCATTCTGTAGGCTTTCTCAAGGGTCTCCACGGGAGTCGTCTGCCAATTCTGCATCTTGTAGTCCGGGTGGAAACGGGTGAAGTGGAGAGGAGCATTTGACCCTAGGTTGGATAGATGCCCATCTATGATCTCTCGGATGGATTCTTCGGAGTCATTCAGCTTGGGGATTACCAAGTTCACGACCTCTACATGTAGACCCAGTCCCTTGGCTCTCTTCGCGTTTCGCCAGACGACGTCTATGTCTGCTCCACAGTGCCAGCTGACAG
>CAZBVH010000007.1:525-34480 GCA_964495315.1 uncultured Candidatus Bathyarchaeia archaeon
CTGACAGACTCTTTATCCCCTTTGACATCGAACTTTATCGCGTCCAGCCCTGCTTCCTTCAGCGACTCCAGGGCAGGCAGGGTCATGTAGCCGTTCGAGACAAAAGTGTTGTATAGACCCATTTCTCGGCATAACGGAAAAAGGTCCAGCGCATACTCGAAGAGGAGAGTCGGCTCGTTGAAAGAGATGGAAGAGCCTTGACAACCCTCCTGAACCGCCATCCTCACGAAGTCTTGAGGGCTGAGATAGCTCGCCCTCGGAGGATCTGGCTCTGACTTGCTTATCTCCCAGTTCTGACACCAGGGACACAGGAAGTTGCATCCATAGGTCCCAACGGTGAGAGCCTGGCTTCCTGGATAGAAGTGGAAGAAGGGCTTCTTCTCAATCGGATTCGCCGAGATCGAAGAGATATCACCGTAGACAAGGGTGTGAAGGACGCCATCTATGTTCATCTTTGTCTTGCAGAAGCCTTTGCCTCCTCTGGCTATCTTGCATCTTCTCTCGCAGACTAGACACTCAACTGAACTCCCGTTGAGTTGTTGAGCAAGGGATGTCTTCCGGACGGTAGGCAGCCCAAGATATTGTTGGCCGAGGGACCCATTCATATGACATGCCTGCTCAGGAGATAGAACCCATTATTGATGCTGGGGAGGAACAGGATTAGGGTTTCCCCTAAACTGTTCCGACTGTTCTCCCCTCACTCAATGAGGCCACTAGAGCCTGAGGAGAAAACCATAAACAAAGATTGGACAATAACCCAGCACGCATACGGGGGAGACTTGTCCGTTGAAAGACTTCGACGTCATGGTATTGGGATCTGGATCTGGAGCCATGATCGCTAGCAATGCGGTCTCCAGGGGGATGCATGTTGCTCTGATCGAGGCTAGATACATGGGGGGCACATGCCTCAATACAGGTTGTATACCTTCAAAGATGCTCATCTATACCGCCGACTTGGTGAGAACGATTGAGTTGGCAAGAGCGCTTGGGGTAAAGGCAAGAGTTGAGGAGATCGAGTTCAAGGCAATAATGGATAGAATGCGGCGGCAGATCAAAGAGGACAGGTTGGGAATCGAAAGGTCGACGGAGAATATCCCAAACTTGACATTGTACAGGGGACTTGGGGAGTTCACATCAGACTATACAGTCAAAGTCTCAGGAGAGACCATGAGGGCTGACAACATCTTCATTGTTACTGGGACTAGACCCATGATCCCGCCTATCAAGGGCCTCAGTGAAGTGGAGTACCTCACGAACGAGACCGTCTTGGATCTGGACAATCAACCCAGGAGTATGATCATCATAGGCGGCGGCTACATCGCCGTCGAGTACGGTCACTTCTTCTCAAGCATGGGAACCGACGTAACGATCGTCGAGATGATGCCCCGTCTCGTCTCTCAAGAAGAGCCGGAGATATCGGAACTCCTTGAGAAGGAGATGAGCAGATGGATGAAAATACTTACAGGCAACAGGGTTGTCGAGGTCAGAGACAGAGGGAAGCTCAAGGAAGTCATCGCCGAAGACGACAGAACGGGGGAGAAGAGAACCCTGTCCGCGGAAGCAATAATGGTGGCTGTTGGAAGAGTACCGAACTCGGATATACTGAAGCCGGAGAAGACCGGCGTGGAAACCGATTCCAGAGGATTCATCAAGGTCAACGAGTACCTAGAAACAAGTAAGGAGAGAATCTGGGCCTTCGGAGACGCGATCGGCAAAGCAATGTTCAAACATGTGGCCAACTACGAGGCAGAAGTAGCATGGCACAACTTCGAACATGGAACTCACAATCACAAGACCAGGGCGGACTACTCCGCAATACCCCACGCAGTCTACGGCTATCCCCAAATCGCCTCCGTTGGACTCACCGAGAACCAAGCGAAAGAGAAAGGAATCGAAATACTTGTCGGAAAACACTACTACAGGGATACAGCCAAGGGAGTAGCCATGGGTGAACAGAATGGCTTCTTCAAGGTCATCGTTGAAAAGAAAACGGACAGGCTACTGGGAGGACACATCATCGGGCCCTATGCACCAGAACTCATCCAAGAAGTCATCAATGCCATGAGCTCAGGCGACAGGACATACCTCCCCATCATCGAAGGACTACATATACACCCAGCGCTACCCGAGGTAGTCCAGTGGGCTTTCGGAACACTTAGGGAGACAGCAACTTAGAGACATTATATCTGGGTCGATAGTAGAATCAGCTGATCCCCGTCAAGAGTGAGCTGCGGTATGCCGGTGTCTAGACTCGGCAATCGGACACTGATGCCTACGTGCACAACTCCGGCAGCTCACAGCCCGAACATGGGATTCTTCCTCACAAGAACGGGCACCAGACTCAAGAAATATGAGTAGGAAACCGAGTTCACGGAGTCTCATACTTGATCCTTTGATGACCCGAAGAAAGTGAGAAGATACGGATCTCACAATAAAATGGCTGGCCAAGAGATAAAGGTAAGATTGGATGAATCCAGAAGGTCCAGAATAGGAGTCAATGGGGAAGAGGGGAAATATTTGACGAAGACAATCAGTCCTGACAGAAGAATCGACTTGAGAGGATTGTACTGCCCGGAACCAATATTCAGGACTGCTGCTGAGATGGGAAACATGAAGAAAGGAGAAGTATTGGAAGTTCTTGCCGATGATCCGGCAGCGGAGGAAGACATCAAGCGATGGGCGAAAAGAACAGGAGAGGAAATCCTCGATTTCAGCAAAGAAGGATTCGATCTAAGGTTCCTCATAAGGAAAGCGGGCTGAGGAGATGAGAGAATTGCAGAGATGAAGGATATTCTCTGCATGCAGACGAGTGGAACCGACATCCTGGAAAAGCTTTGCACCCCATTCATCATCGCTGCAACTGCAAAGGCTATGGATATAAGTGCCACCAGGATGCGGTGGAATCCGAACCAGTTATATTCTTTCCGTGCTCCAAATCTCAAGATATTTGGTCCGGAGGGGTGAATGTGAGAATTCAGAACGTCGAGGCGTTAGTCTCTCACGGCAACATAAGTGGTAGAAAAGCTATGGTAGAGATACTTGAGGCTGGGCTGGAAGCTGCCGACCCATACAACAACACCGGAAAGCTGCTCCGAGTGGAGAGCGGAAAGCTGATCGTCGGCAACAAGGATTTCGAGCCGCGTGGAACACCTAGGACAGGCGACGAGATCTATGACCTTCCCAAGGTGGGCAATATCTACGTCTTCGGGGCAGGCAAGGGATGCCAGAGAGTTGCCAAGGCGATTGAGGATATCTTGGGAGACAGGCTGACAGGTGGACATGTCATCGACAAGAAGGGACACGGCGTCATTCTCAGGCGGATAGGAGTTACTCTAGGCGGTCATCCGACACCCGATGAGGACTGTGCCAGAGGATGCGAGAGAATCCTAGAGATGACTGAGGGGCTCAAGAAGGGGGACCTTGTTTTCACGATCGCAGCCAACGGCGTCTCATCACTCCTAACAATGCCTGTGCCAGGGGTAAGTATGGATGAGGTGAGGCAGATGACTTACATAATGCAGATAGAGCGCGGCGCCCCAACCGGAGACCTCAACCCGATCAGGAATCACCTCGACATGATGAAGAGCGGGAGAATCTCAAGGTACATCCACCCAGCAACAATGGTTCACGTCATCGCGGTAGATCCAAGCGACTATGACCAACTTATGAACCGAAACCTCTGGCTACATACGCTCCCTGACTATACAACGTTTGAAGACGCGATCCTGATGCTGAAGAAGTGGGATGCGTGGGAGTATGTCCCTGCCTCCATCAGAGAGCACCTCGAGGCTGCTGACCCACAGTACGAGACCGTGAAGGCTAAGGAGTTCGAGAAGACGAACTTCCGCATCTTCGGCGTGATGCCTAACCAGACCGGAATGGTACCAACCGCTATGAAGAAAGCTGAAGAACTGGGCTTCAAGCCAATATACTTGACCGAACCGGTCCCATCCAAGGCACGGATGTACGGGTTGCAGGCTGAGGCAGGCCAAGCAGGCCTGGTGATCGCGGCCATAGCCCTGACGGTCGAGGGAACGGGTCAATCATTCCAGCCGCCCTGCGCACTCTTCACAAGCGGGGAGCTGCTCGTGACCGTGGGCAAGGAAGAGGGGATAGGTGGACGAAACCAGGAGTTCGTCCTCTCAGCAGCTCGGAGGATAGAGGGAAGCGAGAACATCATTATGGGGGCGGTAGACTCGGACGGAACGGATGGACCGGGCACCCAGTTCTTCAAGGCTGAGGAAGAGATCCCCTGCCTGGCCGGTGGAATCGTCGACGGCATGACCGTCGAAGAGGCGAAAGAAGCAGGCATCAATATCGTGGAGGAGTTGAAGAAACACAATACCACTCCAGCCTTGTGGAAGCTGAAGAGCGGCATAGTGGCGACACCTAACATTAGTGTAGGTGACTTGAGCGTAACGCTAATAACAGGTCGTATCTGAGACTGAGGAGAGGCGGCGAAAAAAATGGGGTTGAAGATATCATCGGTGTCCGCACGTGAGATCTTCTCTGATCGAGGACACCCAGGCATTGAGGCGACGGTGATCACAGAGGACCGGGCATGCGGGGTCGCGGTGGCTACCGCAGGCGTCTCCGTAGGTAAATACGAGGTGAAATTCGTCTATGATGGAGGCAAACGCTACGGTGGCGTGGGCGTCCTTAAGGCAGTTGATAACGTCAACAGGATCATCGGTCCCGCACTGAAAGGAATGGATGCCACCAAGCAGAGGGAGATCGACGAGACTATGATCAAGCTCGACGGGACACCGGATAAGTCCAGGCTCGGCGGCAATGCCACGGCAAGCGTCTCAGCGGCCGTCCTGAAGGCAGGCGCCGCAAGCCTAGGGATCCCGCTCTACCAGCACATTGGAGGAGTGAATGCCTGTATACTTCCAGTCCCGGGCATCGGGACCGTAGTTGGAAGCGATAGGTACGGCGGAGGTGAGCGGGCGGGGGGTAAGCCGAGCTACACGTTGATGGTCTATGGTTTCAAGAGTTTCTCCGAGGCCTCCTATGCCTGCTGGGAAGTCGGACGGGAATTCGAGAGGCTCCTCCTAGAGAGATACAAGGTAAGAGCCATGAGTCGCGGAGTCTTGCATACCCCGATCCCTCGCGGGGCGGTGAAAGAGGACAGAGAACTCTGGGACCTCATGGTGGACGCCATAGCTGAGGCAGGACATAAGAATAAGGTCGGGATCCAAGTCGACATTGCCGCCGGATGCTACTACGATGTCAAGAAGGGTGTCTTCGTAGGCTTGTTCTCAGAGAAGGACAAGACCAAGGAAGACCTAATGGAATTGTACAAGGAGATGGTTGCCGACTATCCTTTCGTGATCTTTGAGGACCCGCTTGACGAGGTCGATTACGAGGGGCACGCCGCCCTGACGAAAGAGGTTGATATCGAGATAGTTGGTGACGACCTCTTCACGACGAACGTCGAACGGCTCAAGCGTGGGATCGAGGTCGGCGCGTGTAACGCGGTCCTCTTGAAAGTCAACCAGATAGGGACCATCACCGAGTCCTTCGACCTCGTCGAGCTGGCGTACAGGAACGGCTACGGGGTCATGCCTTGCAGCAGCAGAGGCGAGGGAGCCGATATTGCAGACTACACGGTAGGACTGAGCACGGGACACGTAAGGGAGAGTGGGACAGGTCCGACCGCGAACAGGCTGCTGAAGATAGAGTCAGAGCTGGGCAGCCGTGCACGATTCCTCGGCAAGGCTGGCTTGAAAGGCGGATAGACCCGGGGTAGACAAGAAGGGCGACACAGGAAGCCGCGCAGCTACTCCTCCGCGGTTTCATCCCGAGCGCTTCCTAAGATGTCTGCGAGCTTCCATCCTATGACAATTCCCAAGCAAGAAGAGGGAGAATCCTCGAGGAGTGAAGGTCTTGAAGGTTAATGTGAGGTATTTTACGACGCTCCGTGAGTTGGCGGGAGCCAGTGAGGAAGAGGTGGAGATAGGGGACGGCAGCACCCTCACGGATCTCGTCAAAAGGATCGCAGAGAAGTACGGCGAGGAGGCGTCGCGTTACCTGTATGTGGATGAGACCCGCGAGATAGATCCAGCAATGCAGTTCCTAGTCAATGGGGCAAGCATTCGAATCCTTCAAGGACTCAAGACTCGGCTGGCGGATGGCGATGTAGTCGCCGTGGTCCCGCCTATCGGGGGTGGGCGACTAGGCTAGCGTTTCCCTTGTCCCAAGCATGACTTCGACAGCCTTTCTTGCCGATGCCGCAACCTTTCGCGGGACTTTTACCACGTACCGTTCATGCTTCAGGGAGAGGTAGACCTTTTCGAGGGTGTGCAGTTTCATCGGTGCACAGATCGCCTCCTCGTAGGCGGGAATGAACGTGGCGTCAGGTCTTTCTTTTCTCATCTTGTGGATGAGTCCGATCTCGGTGGCTACTATGAACTTCTTAGCGTTAGATACTAGAGCGTGTTTGTACATCTTTGAGGTGCTGCCTACGAAGTCGGCTACCTTGAGGATCTCTGGGGGACATTCGGGATGAGCCATTACCTCGGCGTCAGGATACCTCTTCTTCAGTGCCAGAATGGCTTCCTTGTTGAACAGTATGTGTACGGGGCAGAAGCCCAGCTCGGGGATGGGCTGTACACGTTTGTTCGTGTAGCCCTTGACATACTGGGCTAGGTTCCAGTCCGGTCCAAACAAGACTGTCCCAGAATTCATTCTGTTTACTATCTCAGCGGAGTTCGCGGAGGTGCAGACTGCGTCGGAATCCGCTTTAGCCGCTGCCAAGGTATTTATGTAGAGGACAATTCGAGCGTCAGGATACTTCTTCCGGTAGAGTTGCACCAGTTCGGCAGGTAGCATTGCTGCCATAGGGCATAGGGCGTTCTTGTCCGGTATCAGTACCTTCTTGTCCGGGTTTAGGATGGCCGCGGTCTCAGCCATGAAGTCCACTCCACAGAAGACTATAATCTTGGCTTTGGTTTGAGTGGCGCAGAGAGAGAGCTCCAGACTATCGCCGACGAAATCCGCTATGTCTTGGATCTCAGGGCGCTGATAGTTGTGGGCGAGTATGATAGCCTGTTTCTCTCTTTTCAGTTGCTGAATCTTCTCGACTAGGTTCTTGACCATTCAGGTGCCCCTTGTGATTTGTAGAATCGCATTCTAAGATGCGCCCGTATCGCCTGTCAAGATTCTGCCAGGATGGGTATAAACATTCATTTGCCGATCTCTGATGAAACAGACAAGCGTTATGCCTGTCTTTTCTGCCGCGATGATGCCTGAACGTATCGGCGCTGCTCTGGAAGCCACTATTGGGATTCCCATTCTCGCTGCCTTGAGGACCATATCAGCCGGTTGTCTGCCTGAGCTGACAAGTACGGATCTTGAGAAGTTGGCTCTCGATTGAAGCCCAATCCCCACCACTTTGTCAACCGCATTGTGGCGACCCACATCCTCCGCAAAGGCAATAAGCCTCTTCCCGTCGAACAGAGCAGCTGCGTGGACCCCTCCCGTTGCCCGAAAGAGCTTAGCTTCATCAAGTCTCCCAATCATCCTGCTGAGCTCGCAAGCCTCAACTTCATAGTTTGATTTCACCAGCTTGCCTACCCGACCAATGGTTCGGAAGAATTCTTTGGCGGAGAGGGCGCAGGCCGTGGTCACCAGCCTCGAGACGCCAGTGGTCTGCAGCCTCTCTTCATCTAGGGGATGCTTGGTCACCACATTCGCGTCGTCTTGGTCCAAGTGTACCTCTCTCACTTCGTTCAATGAGTCCAGCACGCCTTCATCGAAAAGCCATCCCAGCGCCAACTCCTTCTGGAACTGGGGAGTAGCTAGCAACGTGATAACATACTGGTCATTGACGAAGATGTTGACAGGAGATTCTGTGGCTACAGGCTCCTCTGCCATCTTCTTGGTTTTGGAGCCGGCATCGATCTTCTCAAGACATACAGTCACGGACATTTTATGTTCGCTTCCATTAGTGTTTCTCTACAGGATACCTACTGTGACCCTGAATCTGTTGCAGCACACCCACCTCTAGTGGTTGAAAGGCAGTGGAAATGTAAACGAGATCCCCGATACCATTACTCTCCAGTCTATCTGTTCTTTCCTGTCAGTCGTCTCGTGATGAGCATCGGAATATCTTCCATTGAGGATTCTTGTTGGAGCCTCGGGCGGGTTTCGAACCCGCGACTTGCGACTGACTCGTGCGCAGATTACGAGGTCGCCGCTCTGCCATCTGAGCCACCGAGGCGGTCGAGGTATTTGGAATCCCTAAGGATGCTCTTAAGAAATTCGGATGCTATATGATCACATCCGGAGATCACCTCTATGCGAGAAGAAGTAACCCGTGCATCCGATCTAGGGGAGAGGAAGATCATAGAGATCTTCAGGGAGAACCTTGAGATGCCGGAGGATATGGTTCTTCCCTTCGGTGACGATGCCTCGGCAATCAGTCTTCCTGGAGGGTTGGCGGGAGTCCTGAAGACGGACATGTTGGTTGCCAGGACAGATGTTCCGCCAGGGATGTCTTTGCAGCAGGCAGCCAGGAAAGCCGTTGTCATGAACATAAGCGACTTCGCTGCAAAGGGCGTTAGACCTCTAGCGATCCTGGTTTCCATTGGTATACCATCAAGTCTTACAGAGCAGGAGATTATTCAGATTGGAAAAGGACTGAATCAGGGGGCCAGAGAGTACGGAACGTTCGTTGTAGGCGGGGACACAGGCGAAGCCGATGACCTAGTGATAAGCTGCTCCCTCTTCGGCGTCTGCAATCCTGAAATGATAGTTGCGAGGTCCGGAGCCAGAGTTGGGGACATCCTTGCTGTGACCGGTTTCTTCGGCAACACTGCAGCGGGTCTGAAGATATTGCTTGAAGGAATGGAGGCGCCCGCAGGAATCCGGGAGAAGATTCTGCAATCAGTCTACACCCCCAAGGCTCAGCTGAAGGCTGGATTGATGCTTGCCGAGAGGAAACTTGCATCATCCTCGATCGACTCAAGCGACGGACTGGTCTGGTGTTTGCACGAGCTCTCTTCGGCCAGCAATATTGGGTTCGAGCTTGAGCGTATCCCCGTCTCAAAGGAGGCAAGGACGTTTGCTGACGCTCTACACCTGAGTGCGGAGGACTTGGCATTGTATGGTGGAGAGGAGTATGAACTAGTCCTAACGATACCTGCAGGCAAGCTCGGTGAAGCTGTAGGCGCTGCCGAGATGATCGGCTCGAATATACTGCCTATCGGCCAGGTCGTAGAGCCTAGCAGAGGAATAGTTCTCAAGGAGGGCAGATCGGAGAAGAGACTGCTCATACGCGGATGGGAGCACTTCTCCAAGGAGTAATGTCAGAAGCGTCTTAGAGGTCTCGGGCTCTCGGCAGATCAAAGTCTCGCAGGCTCTCCATGTCGTGACCCAACGCAGATATGCCCACTGCCCGGATTTCCCCAGACAGTAGTCTGAACATGACGCAGACAAATCTAGAGACTCTTCGAGGCATCAGGCAAACAATCGTGGACTGTCAAAAGCTTCTTGGCTGGTACAGTTGAAAACCGATCAACGCCTTGATCAAGACTGAAGCCCAAAGACACCATGGGGACAACCCAAAGCCTTTTCTCTGGGAGTAGCATTGAACCGAGACCCAAAACGAGCGGTCCACCAGCCAAACATGAGAAGCATGATTCGATGGAGACGAAGAGAGGAATTATCTCAAAAAACATGGTGACCCTATACGTCTCAGGGTTCATCTATGGCATAGGCGGGTATATGTGGCCACCTTTCTGGGCCCTATACATCAGATCTCTGGGGGCTTCACTCTCACAAGTTGGATTTGTCCTTTCGTTGAGAGGAGCACTTGGAGTTGTCCTGAACCTCCTAGGTGGACTGCTCTCAGACAGGATTGGGAGAAAGAGCCTGATCGTCATACCTGGATATGTGACAGTTCTAGGCTACGCAGTATATATCTTGGCGAATTCATGGAAGCAGCTGATTATAGGGGAAGTGCTCGTCGCTTTCGACTCCATGAGATGGGCATCCATGCAAGCACTCATGGCTGAGTCAGTGGACGTGAGAGACCGTGCAAAAGCCTATGCGGTTTTTGAGACTACGGTCAGCATATCAGGGATAATCGTTCCAGTCATAGTCGGATCGATAATCGAGTCTCAAGGCATCTTGGTTGGCGAGAGAATGGCATTCGTTGTCACGATTGGATGTGTCCTCATTGCCAATACGATAAGGGCTACCGGTCTCCGGGAGACACTGAGCAAAGAAGATAGGCAGGCTAGTAGGGGCACACACATCGGCGGGAGTCTGAGCGAAAGGGCTGCGGAGGTTATCCATAGGAGCTCTCTCCGAACCATACTGGTCTCAAACGCCATCCGCGCTTTCGCATCGGAAGCAATCCGACCCTTGCTGGTGATCTACTGTGTAGACTATATCCGAGTGTCGGACACGGAGTTCGGGATAATCTCGGGCATATCGATTGCAGCAATGTTAATCTCTAGGATACCCGTGGCTCGTTTCTCTGACAGCTACGGAATGAGGAGATCGATGCTGATCGGTGGATTCATGTACCCATTGTGGACACTGAGCTTCTTCCTGGCACCCAGTTATCACTGGCTCATACTTGCAGCGATGATCGAGCCTGTTGCGAACTCTTTCGCACTTCCGGCGAGAGACGCGTATATCGCCGACCTCGTACCCGCCAACAGAAGGGCAGGAACCTTCAGTGTGATCTTATCCGCGATGTCCCTTTCAACCATTCCAGCCTCTGTGATAGGTGCGATGCTGTGGGAGGCATACGGTCCAGCAGCCACCTTCGTGCTTTGCACCGTGCTGTTGGTTATGTCAGGTCTCCTTCTGGCCTTTTCGAAAGAGGAGACGACTGCAACAGAGAGGCCCGTATGAGTCAGCCGGCAAGGACATGTGAAAGTCGAGGACTGATTCAAAGGATTCAGGCAAGCCGCCTAGACATGTCATAGCAACAAAGAGAAAGCAGGGAGATGGGGAGAGGGAAGCAATACCGGCTCCCTATATGGTGCCCCACTTGATGGTCCAGTAGAAGTACTGAGTCACCAGCAAGATGACAATCAGAGGAATGACTGTGGCCCATTCCGCCTTGCCCATCTTGAACTCGTAAAGTGGGGCTCTCGGCCCTGTCCCGAAAGCCCTAGCTTCAGCAGCAACCGCGATCTCATCAATCATTCCAACCGAGGCCCGCACCACAGGATACATCAAAGGTAACATGCGCCTGGCTTCAACGAACGGGTTCCTAGATTTCTTTCTCTCGTATCCCCGCAGGGTCTGGGCTTGGTAGACACGCCCCGTAAGCTGCGCCATCACACTAGCATACCGCCAAGGAAGCATGAATACGAACTGTAGTGCAGACGGAGCTTTGGCACTTGCCAGCATTTGGAGTTGCTGAGTGGGCGAAATCGTATAAATCATCGAAAGCAGCATAACCCATGCTCCGAGCCTCAAGAGAGTCCCACTCAGATACAAGTAGACGTTTGGACCCGTGAAGCCAATACGTCCGATGTGGAACGGACCGATCATGAAGTCGTGAGAAGTAAGATAGAACAGCTCGATCTCTTTTATCCATGCTGGCAGACGCTGGTACAACGCAGGGTTGGCGCCGAATGACCCGAAGAAAAGGTCCCAAGGGATTGCTGCAACCTGCATCACGTAAGGAAATCTCCACCACCACTTCGGCATGCGAGAAGAAAGAGCGAAAATATTCATCACTATGAATAGAGGAATCCTGAACTCCATGATCGTATAGCAGGAGCCCATGTAGACCAGAATCAAGTATACCCAAAGTTTCAGTACAGGATTCATCCGATGCAAGAACGTATTCTTATCCTCATACCAGAAAACAGGCATTACATCACAGCCTCCAGCATCTTGTACATCTCATCAACAGTCAGAACATCTCTTGGCATCCCGAACTCTTCCAAGGCCTGCCCTAGCCTGGTAATCTGGGGCGGCATAAGTGAAGCCTCTCTCAAGAGGTCTGGTTTGGAGAGTACTTCCCGGGTGGGGCCGTCAGCCAGGATCTTGCCCCTAGTCAAGACCACCAAGTGGTGCGCATATTTCGCTGCAAGTCTCATATCGTGCGTTATCATGATGATCGTCCGTCCTTGTCTATTTATCTGCGATAGGATCTCCAGCATCTTGGAGCTCTCAATTGAGTCTAAGCCCCCAGTAGATTCATCCATTATCACGATACCCGGCTCCAAGACCATCGTCGAGGCAGCCGCCACCCTAGTCTTCACCCCATCCGGCAGGCTCACGACGAACTCCTTGGCATATCTCTCAAGGTCAAAGAGCTTTATCATCTCCTCAGTCTTCCGAGCGACCTCATCCTCAGACATCTTCCGCTGCCTGAGACCCCAAGCGATCTCGACCCAAGGAGTCTCATTGAACAGTTGGTCAGACGGGTTCTGGAAGACGTAGTTTATCACTCGTGTGGCTTGCTCCGGGTTCTTCACAATATCTATTCCGCCTACTTCTATCTCAGCGTCAGCGTTGGTCGGTCGTAGTATACCTACTAGGTGTAGTGCCAATGTGTGCGAATACTTGATTAGGGAGACAGGCGATCATACAGAGGACTGGTTGAGTGAAATGAAGAAAATCCTGGTTCTGACAGATGCTTACTTGACAAGGCAGCTTTGGGAGAAAGGCCTCAGAGATGCCCTGGGCAATCTCTATGACTCGCAGGAGTTCCGATACTTGGAGCTACGCATGGACAGCCCTAGCTCTATGAAATGGAGCACCGAACCGGTCAAAGGCGTACGTGAAGCAGCGGGGGATCTTGAACAAGTTGAAAGGGAGGTAGGGAATGCAGAGATCCTTGTAGTACACTTCGCTCCCATCACAGCGGACGTGATGGATGCGGACAAGAATCTGAGGCTGATAAGTTCAGCAAGAGGCGGACCTGTCAACGTTGACGTGGAGGCTGCCACGAAGCGAGGGATCATCGTAACCGCGACGATAGGGAGGTTGGCGCCGCCAGTTGCAGATCACACGATAGGACTCTTGCTTGCAGAGGTAAGGCACATTGCAAGAGATCATGCCGCAGTCATGGACGGCTCGTACTTTGCAAGTCAGGACCCGCGTAGAACAAGGCGTATTCCAGTACAAGAGATGGAAGGAAAGACTATCGGGATCATCGGCTTCGGGCAGGTCGGAAGGGAAGTTGCGAAGAGAGCAAGGGGATTCGACTTGACCGTCCTGGCATTTGACCCGTATGTGGATGATGCTACAGCCTCGAAATACGACGCGGTTAAGGTCGACCTGGAGACGTTGCTGAAGAAATCCGACTTCATCTCAATCAATGCGCGGGAATCCCCGGAGACCTACCACCTACTGGGTAAGAAGCAGTTTACAATGATGAAGCCCACGGCTTACGTCGTAAACACTTCGCGAGGATCCATAATCGATGAGAAGGCTCTCGTCGAGGCTCTTCAGAACAATCAGATCGCAGGCGCTGGGATCGATGTCTTCGAGGAGGAACCGCTGAAGAAGGATAACCCGCTTCTCAGGCTGAAGAACGTGACAATCACACCCCACACTGCGGGCGGGTCCGACAAGTCAACCTTGAGAAGCGTCGGGCTTGCAGCCGGCACGGTCGCCAGATATATCAAGGGTGAGAAGTTCCTCCCAGGGGAAGTCTTCAATCCCTCCGTGCTGGAGAAGTAGATTTATCCCGACGGAGAAAAGTGGACGCCCGAAGAAAAGGGCGGACAACGATGCCCAAGTCATAGGCATCCATTACCCTTTTCTTGTCAACTCTAGGGGCTAGACATCTCGTCGAAGAGATTGGAGAGGTCAGGCCGGATTCTGCGATAGATCTTGGAGTAGTACTTGTCATAGAGCTTCACCCTCTCCTTGTCGGGCTCGAACGTATCCTTTATCCGAACCACCTTCTCAACCGCGTCATAAGCATCCTTGTAGGCTCCTATGCCTATTCCCCCTAGGACCGCTGCTCCGAGAGATCCCCCCTCGGTGACCTCGGGTCTGACTATCCTCTTGTCTGCGATGTCAGCCTTAATCTGAAGCCAGAGATCGGATTTTGCTCCTCCACCGATAGCTCGTATCTCCTCTAGGTCTGCACCGCGTTCCCGCACGCTTTCAAGCATACCCCTGAATTCGAAGCTCAAGCCTTCGAGGACCGCCCTGATTACCTCGTTCTTCCCATGTCCGAGGGTAAGCCCGATGAGCACACCTCGAGAGTTCCTGTTAGTCATGGAGCCCGAGAAGTCTGGTAGGAAGAAGAGCTTGTCGCTTCCAGGCCTAGCCTTTGCAGCCCTCTCCGTCAAGAGGTCGTAGGCATCTTTACCTTCTTTCTCCGCCCTCTGAAGCTCCTCATGACCGAGGGTGTCTCTGAGCCAACGGAAGACGACGCCTGCAGTAGGCATTCCTCCCCACAGCAGAGGGATGTCCCTGGTCTTGTTTATGCCTTGGCAGAGGGTTCCGTCGTTCCTCTTTCCTTTGGCAATCACGGAAGTGAAGACCTCAACGGTACCTGTGAGATCCATTGTGTCCCCGAGGTTGACAACCCCACAGCCGAGGGCAGAAACATCGACGTCGTGGGCGCCAGCAACAATGGGTGTGCCTCCGTGCAGGCCCAACTCTCTTGCCGCTCCCGCTTCCGCTTCACCAACGAGGCTTCCGGAGCAGACGACCTCAGGCATCAGGTTCACGTCAACGTCTGTGGCTTCGAGCAGCTCCTGCGACCATTGTTTCCTGGGCAGGTCAAATAGGCCAACGCATCCTGCCAAGCTGTAGTCGGTGACAAAACTGCCGCAGAGCTTCCAGATCACATACTCCTGCCAGCTGATGAACTTGGCAGTCTTATGGTAGATCTCAGGACGGTTCTTCCGAAGCCAAAGCATCTTCGATATTGGCGACATGAAGAAGTATGGTGCTCCGAGAATCTCAGCAACATGCTCACGACCGAGCCTCGCCTCGATCTCTCCCGCCTCAGCCTGTCCTCTCACATCGTAGAACTGCATGCACCTTGTGAGCCATCCACCATTCCTATCAACTGGCATTATGGCATGCCCCAGCGTAGAGAAGGACAGCGCCCCGATCTCTGACGGCTCCACTCTACCGCTCTTTATACTCTCCTTAACCGAACTGACTATTGTTGCCCAGACCTCCCCAGGCTCAAGCTCAGAGAGTTCAGGTGTATCATGGTATAGGGTATAAGTGCCACGCCCTGAAGAGATCTCCCTGCCGTCCTCTGAGTAGATGAACGCCTTACACATGGTAGTGCCGATATCCAAACCAAGAAGAAACATAAGATCAAGTAATCTCCTGAAACTTTGAATATCTCCCTAGTTATGTTAGATTCCGTTTTATATTGATTCGGTCTCGTCCCCCTCGAAGCCTAGGATTGCGGGAGAGCAGCTAAAGGGACAGAGTCTCAGCGGTATCGGAGGAAGACTGGAAAAATGTGTGCCATCAAAAAACTTGCGTAAGATTGGATTCTACTTCCTATTTTCGGGGACCATCGGTTGGGAATGGGCCCCAAGAGACAGATTGGAAGCTGTGAAGGCGACTAACGCTCGCTCGATCGCGGTCTCCTGTGCTTCTGATAGCATGCTTGGCAGTATACCGGTCTACCCTCCATGGGCTTGAACGGGACTTCACATTCTTGGCCGCAGTCAGCACAGGTTGCCTTGTACATTCTTCTTTCATAACCCAACTCTTTCTCACCACCCTTTCGCTTAGCCATACACGAGATAGTACCGAGAAGTAGAATCTACTGTATAGCGCGAAAAGTTTCGTATAGAACTCATAATTAAGGCTATGGATCAAGACAGATGGGCTGTGAAACCGGGTCCTGAACGCCTTTTGGGAGAAAACGAGTCACTTTACCCAAGACGCCAAAACCACGCTTGGAGAGATGTGTTTTGTGAATCCTCTCACCCATCGGCATTCTATTCTCGAAAACCCGCAGGACGAAAGAACCACTTCTCCTTCCACTGGCGCGATGGTCAATAAGGAAAGATCCGAGATACCCCGATCTGGCGCTGAACGCGACCTACATACCGAATGGCGGGCCCGGTGGGACTTGAACCCACGATCTTTGGCTGTCTTCAACTAGCGAATAGAAGGCCTGCGCACCTTACGGTTCGACGCCTTATCCATGCTAGGCCACGGGCCCGTAGTGACGAGCCGAAAGAAGGTTGTTCCAGCAAAATAAGAACTTACTGATTATGGGTGCTTACTTCCCAGAGAATTAGAGTATGCTGTCAGAGCTGCGAGAGTGGTAGAATCTGCGTCGGGGAGTTCCTACGTGCCACCTCCACTGCGAGATCGAAGAGTCTTCTTCCTTTATCAATGAGGACTGCATCGCTAGTTGCCAGTATGTCGCCGAACGCCAGGGCTTCTCTATCTGCGAGTTTCGCAGTCTTCGCGCTGCCTTCGAGTTCAAAACGACTTAGGATGTCTCGTGTTAGGGCGGCTAGCTCTCCACTTCGGCTTACTTGTGAGTCATAGCAGAATTGGGTCTCAGAAGGTTGAACCTCTGTGAGAAGCCTGGCTATGAGTGAAAGCGCCTCTTGAGTGTAAGGTGTGAGCTTGTGCTTTCCGTGGATGGCTGAGATATCTCGGACAAAGCCGTCGTCGGACAGTATCAGCGGTTTCCTTCTGAGCATGCTCTCCACGGTGATAAGAACGTTGTATCCATCGATGCTCAGACTCTTGCCAGACACCGTCTCGGGACCGACTAGTTTTGATCTATGTGATCTCGCCGTCTCTTCGTCGTAGACTGCCCGGTAAAGGACCAGCCGAGTAGTCTGGTCTAAGAGGTATCGGTCACCAACTATCTTCAAGGCGCGTTCTCTTCTGTATCCTCGAGATAGGAGATAGCGGAAGTCTTCGATGGCACCGTGAAGTTTGACGTTCATCAACAAGATAATCGAGGAGAGTCGAATAAAACGCTCACTGTTTACCGATATGAGCCACCAAAAGAAACGGTTAAGAATGAACTATGGGAGTCAGAGCAGATCAGAGGCAAGTGAGGAAACTGTCGGCGGGAAAAGTCGTTGTTGTGATACCTACCTTCAATGAGAGGGAGAACATAGGTATCTTGATCGAGAAGGTTCAGGACGTCTTTGTGAGGGGAGAGATTGAAGGCAGCATCCTTGTTGTAGATGACAACAGTCCAGATGGCACCGCGGAAGTCGCCGGCGAGTTGGCTAGGAAGTACGGGAATATCAAGATCTTGAGGAGAAGAGGAAAGCTTGGGTTGGGCAGCGCCTACAGGGAGGGATTCGGGGTTGCCCTTAGGACGGTGGGCGCGGGTATAGTCTTTGAGATGGATGCGGATTTGTCTCACGATCCGAGGTATATTCCCGAGTTCATTCGACGGCTGGATGAGGGATGCGACCTGGTAGTTGGGTCAAGACATATCCCTGGCGGCAAGATTCAAGGATGGTCGCTCTACCGTCATCTTGTCAGCACCACGGCGAATACTCTTGCGAAGTTCGCCCTCGGCGTAGAGGTGAGCGATGTCACAACAGGATTTAGGGCCTATAAAGCGGAAGCCCTTACGGAGATCGAGTATGAGACGGTTGACTCGGAGGGTTACGGGTTCCAGATCGAGACGCTGTTTCGATGTTTCGGACGAGGGCTCAGGGTGGGGGAAGTCCCAATTGTCTTCACGGATAGGAGAGTAGGTGCATCGAAGCTGGGAAGGAGAGAAATCCTGCAGTTTGTGGAGACTGTCTGCAGACTGTTTGTAGCGCGGCTGACCGGCCAGCAAGGCTCCTACTCGACGTAGATAGCCGGGCGATAGGGAGAAGCATGGCTCGAACGAGAAGCAGGGTCATACTTCCGGGAGGCATCCTCAGCGAAAACCTCCACTCTAGTCCCAAGTTCGTTCTTGATTAGAGTCGCACCAGACCTGAGGGTGTTCAGCTCATCGATCCTGCCAGAAGCCGACCGGGACTGTAGCAGAAAAGGGTCGAGCCTGTCGACATCTTGGAGAGTCTTCCTGATGTAGGATGCGGCTTCCCCACCGCGAGCGCGTAAGTCGGGATCGGACATGAAGAGCCGAGTTATCTTTCCAGCATCGCTCTCCCCAGCAGATCGCGCTTCAAGGATGCGGAGATAGGCGACCCACTTCCAGTCAGCGGCAACATAGTAGCAGATCCTTTTCGGTCTTATCTTAACCGCTTTCAGTATGTTCTGAGTATCCTCAAGAGTACTCTCGATAAGGCTTTCGCGGAGTTCTGCCTCTAGGTCTATCTTCGAGTCATCTGCCGAAGGCCAGTCTGCGTTTGATATGTATCCTTTCTTTCCGATTTTGAGCCACATCTCCTCGCAGAGATGGGGAACGAATGGGGCGAGGAGTCTAAGCCAGACGTCAAGAACCTCCCTGAGCGTCTTCGATGTCCTTGATGAATGGGTGGAGCTGAGGTCTCGGTCACCTATCCGTCTAAGGTACCACTGCACGTCATGGTCGATACCATAGAACGCTTCCTGAATCGCCTCTCTTACTTCTAGGTCCTCCATCGCATCAGTGGCAGCCTTGATGCGGGGCTGAAGCCTGCTTATGAGCCATCGATCGATCATCTCAGGTTCCGAGAGGTCTTCCCTCGAGTCCATTCTGGCTATCTGACCTGAAAGACCGTACAGTTTCTCCAGCCTTGACTTTACTGACCTGGCTAGCGTGCTGCTGAAATCTGCATCCCCTAGCAGTTCGGCGTTGCCCAGTATTGAGAGCCTCACACTGTCAGCCCCATACTCCTTGACGGCATCGATGAGAGGGATGATGTTTCCAAGAGACTTCGACATCTTCTTCCCCTCCATTAGGACGCTGCCATTGACCGCAATCTGCTTCGGCCAGAGGCTCTCAGGAAAGATCGCTGCGTGATTGAAGATGAAGAAAGTGAGATGATTGGGTACGAGATCGCGACCGGAGTTTCTGCTGTCCAACGGGTAGAAGTATGAGAACTCATCACGCATCGCTTTCAGCAAGCCCTCGTCCAAGCCTGTCCGGGCACTTATCTCCGAGGAGCCACCTCGACCTAGAAAGAGGTAGTCGAATACCGAGGCGTCAAACTTGTCTGCGTCGAATTCATGCTCGTTTATGTGCTTTGATATCGTGTAGTATGCCATGTATATGACGGAGTCGGAGAGGCTCTCAATTATCCAGTCCTTGGCCCAAGGGAGCCTCGTTCCTAGACCGGACTTTCGGGCACACGCCTTCTCTTTCAGCCATCCGATGACGTACTCGTACTCAGCCCTCAGGACCGGGGGAGCTATGTTCATCTTTGCCAAGCAACTTCTTGCGAGGTCCTTCCAGTCAGGGTTCCCATAGTCGATGAACCACTGGTTCTCGAAGAGTCTGACCACACATCTGGCTCCACACCGGCAGAAAACGGGCTTGTTGATTATCTCGTGCATGGTGTCTGCTTGGGAGAGCTCGAGAAGCTTCTCCCCGACTCTGTCTTTGGCTTCCAGAACCCTCATTCCAGCGAACTCGCACGTGCTCTCCTTCATGACCCCAAAATGAAACTCTTTGCTGTAGACCTCCTTGGTGGCGTCCTCAACGCGGGGATCAGACTCGGACTCAAGTCCCATCTGGTGAAGGACATCTGCTGCAGGGAAATCTGAGTAGCCTTCCAGACGGATGACGGAGATCGGCTGGACAGCCTCCACGAGCCGAGGGGATAAGCCAAGTTTGATTAGGGGTTCAGGGTTCTTCTTGAGGTTCTCAAGTGCAATATAGTCGTAGGGGGCGTGTCCTGGAACCGACATCACAAGCCCAGTCGCGTTGTCCGGATCGACAAAGCTGGCGGGCAGTATCGGGATCTGGCTTCCGGTCGCAGGGTTGCTGGCAACTCTCCCGATCAGCTCAGAACCCTTCACAGTCTCGACCTCTTCGACCGTCCTTCCAAGGTAGCGCAGCTTCTCAACGCATTCCTTGCTGATTATCCAGGTCTCGGCGCCTACTCTTGCTCTTACGTACTCAAGGTCCGGTCTCAGCCACAGGTTTGTCACGCCGAATATCGTTTCAGGTCTGAGGGTGCCGGTAGGGAGGAATTCTCCCTCTAGATCGAACTTTATGAGGATATACTCTTCAATCTCAGGTTCCACATCCCCTTGGGTATCGTGCTGCCCTACGGGATTGCCGTCGCTTGGGCACCAGCCGACGGGGTGGCTTCCTTGGGTGATCAGCCCTTTCTCCCTCAAGGTCTGGAACTGCCATTCAATGAACCTGCTATAGATGGGGTCGACAGTCGTGAACTCCCTACGCCAGTCGATGGAGTAGCCCATCCTCTTCATGCCATGTTTGATCTCTTCGTGGAAATGGTTGGCGATGGCTATCGGCTCTGAGAACTCTCTCAGCTTCTCCTTCGGAACATGATAGATGTTCAGGAATATGTCTTCAAGCTCCTTGTCCCCAGACATGAGACGCTTTGACATGGCGAGGATCGGGGTGCCCGTATAGTGGAAGGCCATCGGGAAGAGGACGTTGAGACCACGCATCCGCTTGTATCTTGCGATCACGTCGACTAGGGTGAAGGTCCTCCCGTGACCGACATGCTGGGGGGAGTTAGGATACGGGTAAGCAACCGTTATGAAGTACTTCGGCTTCTCAGGTACGGGGTCGACCTCGAAGATCCGATCGGCCTCCCACGCACGCTGCCACCGAGACTCAATCTCGGACCAGTCAAGACCCAACGAGTGCACCCCTATGAATCAATCCGGGCATCCGAGAGAATCGGAGGACCAGGGACGCTGATGGACCGCTAACGGTCAAGAATGCATTACATAGATAAAGATGGTGCTCTAAAAACTTCCTGAGAACCCCTAGCCGTGCAGGAATGGCGACGGGTACGCCAAAGAATTGAGGAGAGGATTGAACACTTGACAGCGAGAAGAACCAAACCTTGGCTGTTCGACGTTGCGGTTTCAGCCTCAGTGCTCAGCATTTCGATGGCGATCAGGTTGATGGGTGCTGCCGCCTCTCCTCTGCTTGAGCCCGATGAGATGACGTACATAGAGGCAGGGAGGCTCTACGTCTCGTCACTACTGGAGGGGAAGATGTTCTCCCCTTGGTGGTTGAACTTCGAGCATCCTGCCTTGGCGAAGTACTTGATCGGGCTCTCCGTGGGTCTATTGCCTTTGCCTACGCACATCGCGGCAAGGATGCCATCGGTGGTCTTGGGCTCCCTCACCTGTGTACTCGTGTACTTCTTGGGAAAAGCCCTCTTCAGCGAACGGGTTGGGCTCATCAGCTCGATCCTCTTGGCCTTCAACGTGCTCTCAATAATAGGCTCCAAGCAGGCTATGCTTGAGGCCCCGCTCACGTTCTTCTCAGTTCTCTCACTGCTCCTGTTGCACTCCTCACTGGAGAAGGGATCTTTGAGGAGGTGGCTCGTCTCAGGAGTCTCGTTCGGACTCGCCTTGGCCTGCAAGTTCTCGGCGGTGTTCCTTGTGCTGATCTGCATTCCTTACGTCTTCATGAAGGAGGACAGGAGGAAGGCAGCCCTGCTCATCGCGGTCTGGTTGGGTATCGGAGGACTGGTCTTCTACGCCATACAGCCGAGATACTGGCTGGACCCTGCCGGGACATTGTGGGAATCTGTGAGTCTGTACTGGAGGCGGGCCCAGAGAGGCAGGTGGTATGACACCTACTTCATGGGTGAGACGTACGACGTGCCCCCAATGCACTACCTGATCGCGGTAATGCTTGCCAACTCTAGTCCTTTTGAGGCTATAACCTTGCTCTCAGGGGTACTCCTCTTCTTAGTCAATGGAGTCAAGAAGCATGTGACCAAGGAAGCTGCGTTTCTGGGGCTAATGGTTCTCTCGCCTTTTCTATATCTCAGCTTGATACCTTTGAAGCTGACCCATTACCTAGTCATGTGTATGCCTGGGGTGATGCTGCTCGCTGCCTATGGGGCAAGGATCGCCTACAAGCCGACTGTCAACTTTAGGTGGTTCTCCGCAACGTTCGTTTCTTCGGTTCTCCTACTGTTCTCGATTGGATCAGTGATTGAGAGCTATCCTAGCTTCTTCTACTACAACCCGATCATTGGCAAAGAGAACTACACCTACTTGGTGGGACACCCGGGAGGAGGTGTTGAGGAGGCATTGGCGTGGATTGAACAGAATGTCCCCAAAGAAACGCGGATAGGGCTGATTGGTTTTGAAGAGGAGTTTCAGCAGCGGGACGGTGATCACACATATGTGCGGTTCAACTACTGGTGTAGCCTACACTATGTGAGAGATGTCAACAGGATCAGGTATCTAGTCGTACAGATCAATATGGCGGAGAGAATACAGAACCCTCTATGGAAGACCGTTCAGCACATGGATCCGATCTTCACCGTTACGGTTCGGGGTGTGCCGACCATTCTGATATACGATTTTGGTGCAAGGCAGTAGAATTCTGTGGTGCTTACTTTCTCACGAGGTCTCGAATGAGCTTCTCTATGGAAGCTGAGACTTGTGGGACCAACTCGACCAACGGTCCACCACCTTGACCGAAATCCGCCTTTCCTCCTCCGCCGCCGCCTAGGGTCTTTGCCAGGTTCTCCGCCAGTCTGCCGGCGTGAATTCCGGATTGAACTGCAAGCGCTCCCGCCGAGACGACGACCCGAGTCGTCTCTCCAGTTCCAAGCAGAACAGAGACAACTCTAGGCTCTCTCCTCGAGAGTCCTCCGGCGAGACGTATCAGAAACTCGGTATCCTCAAGGGGTCGAGAGTATCTGACAAGCTTAATCCCGGAAACGTCTTTGGCATCACGGAGAAGACTAGATATCAGGAGCTCAGAAAGTTCCGCCTCGATTTTTTCAAGCCTCTTCTCAGTCTGGTGACTTGCCTCAAGAAATGACTCCAAGGCTGATCCTATCTTCGGGACAGGAACTTGGAGGAGGAAAGAAGCCTTTTCGAGAACCGCATCCCTATCCTGAACCATCTCGACGGCTGCCGGTCCGACCGCGTAGACCAGCCTCTCAACACCATCTTGTATCCTCTCAGAATGGATAAGCTTGATAAGACCGACCTCGCCCGTCGACCGACAGTGGGTTCCCCCACACGCCTCGACCTCCCAGTCGCCCACTCGGACCACACGTATTTCTTTTCCAGGGACAGCTCCACCTTGGTAAAGCCTGAAACCGTAACGTCTCTCAGCCTCTTCACGCGGCATCCAAGAGACGTCAACTGGCGTATTGGTGACTAGGAAGGAGTTCGCGATCTTCTCGATCTCCTTCAGCTGTTCAGCGTCAAGATGCCGGTGGTGCGTGATGTCGAGTCGGTTAATGTCCAATCCTTTCTGAGCTCCACACTGCCATACATGTTGTCCAAGGACCCTCCGTGAGGCCCCATTGACTATGTGTGTGGCAGTGTGGCTTCGCATCAGCTTTGTTCGGCGATCCCAATCGACTGTGCAGGAGACCTCTTCTCCGATCTCAGGCATTGCACCCTCAAGAAGGTGAAGAACAACGTTCCCAACTTTCTGGGTATCGATGACCCTTCCTTCCCCAACACCGGATCTGATGACCCCGTAATCCCCTGGTTGACCGCCTCCCTCAGAGTAGAAGGCCGTCTCGTCCAGGACAACCCATCTGGAGTCAATGATATTGATGACCTTGGCTGAGAAGGAGCGCAGAGACGGATCCTCATAGAACAGCAGTCTAGTGTTCGGGATTCCTTGAGTCTTCTCAGGGAGATGCTCAAGTATCTTGGATTCTTGGGCGTCTGACTCGGGCTTCTGGTGTTTTGAAGCAACCTGAGCGTAAAAGTCTTCAGGGATCAGGACACGAATGCCCTTCTCTTCGGCTATGTCCTGGACGAAGCCAGGAGTAAGACCGTGGGAGTCATAGAGTTCAACGAGTTTGTCAGCTGGAATACTCGAGACCCTCTTGGTCCTCAGCTCATTCGCGATTCGTGTGACTAGGGTCTCGCCCCTCTTTAGGACTTCACGGTGTCTGTCCTCCTCTACGTTGATCATCTCAAGGATCTCATCTTCATTCTCCTTGAACTCAGGAAAGTCCGAGGACAGGCTTTGAACCTGGAAACCGATAACATCCTTTAGAGGGAGATCGATGCCGAGCTCCCCGAAGTATCTTAGCGACTTCCGGATCAGGAGCCGTGCCAAGTAGCCGGCTCCAACATTGGAAGGAACGACACCGTCACCCATCATGAAGACAAGGGCATTCGCATGGTCCGCTATCGCGTATATCAGTTCGTGCGGACGCATCAACCTCTCAAGCTCATCGGCGGACACACCGATATGAGAGGCGATCTTCGCCCTAAGCTTGGACAGGCTCTCTGAGCCGCTAAGCCCCATCTGACCAGAGAGCTTTGAGGCTTCCAAGAAGACCTCCTTCTCAGGTCTTCCCCGACCAGCATGTCTCCTAAGGAAGCCCAGTACAGGTTCCAGGACCGCGTCGTAGATCGTAGGGGAGCCCTTAGTCAGCCATGTTATCCGCTGAAGACCGTAACCGGTATCGACGACCCGCGTTGGCATAGGAATAAGATTGCCGTCCCGTACATCGTAATGCATGAAGACAAGCGTCGCTATCTCACAGCCGCCGACCACAACTTCGAAGTCTTCCCCCGCATTTCCTCCGCCCTGCCAGAGGTCCTCGATGAAGGTCAGCTCAGCCGGCTGAATTCCCATCTTTTCAGTGAAAAGGTCGAAGCACAGCTCGACCGTTCGATTATTCCAGTATATCTCCCTGTCATCGAAGTTGAAGGCATGGTGAGCCATCATCTCGAACTCTGTCAGGTGCCTGCCGGTTCGCCCAACGTTGTCGACGTCGGTAAGCCTGATTGAGGGCTGGGAGATGGTGAGGGGATTGGCTGGAGGAGGCACGATTCCGCTTGTTACCCAAGGTTGGAAGTCGTAGATCGAGGCCCCCACCAGATAGACATCGTCTCTCCATCTTGCAACGACGGGGTATCGCCTGATCCGTTTATGTCCTTGTTTCTCGAAGAATGAGAGGAACGTCTCTCTGATGCCTGCGAGGTCGAGGGAGGCGGGAACCGGAGGATTCCCTAAGAACCCGTACTCGACGCAGGGTTGATCCCCACAAAGCGTGGCGTCCGGGTCTAGAGTCCAGAAGAATCTGCCGCAGGACGGGCATTTCTTCCTTGTGAAATCCTTTTCTTTGAATACTTCGATGTCGAAAATTGAAGACACTTGATTGCACCTTCAAGTGAGTTGGCTGCCAGCCCGCTCTCTTCACCTTGCACAGTACGCATTAGGCTATTAATTATGTGTAACGTTCGGTTTTCGCCGATCCTGCTTTGTTGACTGAGCCAGATCAGCTGATCCATGCAATCTCGGTATTCTGCCCAGGCATGCCTTGTCCATGTGGCAAGGAGCACAATTCGGGTTCACGTTTCTAGTTGGGCAGGAACCTCGGCTACCTCGAACTGGAACCCCCCCCCGATGTTCCCACTCACGGGGATATCTGTGAGTTCATAAGCAATGCTCTTCGCCTGCTAGGTTGGAGAAAAGCAGAAAACGGAAAGGGAAGGAGCATAAAGCGCCCTATGGGCCGAACAGAGCTCCAAGTCCCTGTATGGCTTCTTCCTCCCTCTTCTCCTCCTTCTTCTCCTCCTTCGGTGCTTCCTTTGTCTCCTTGGGTGGAGCTGCGACTGCTAGGGAGGGTACGGCGGTCGCGGTCTTGATTGCCTCGTCGATATCTACGCCTTCCAGTGATGCTACCAGGGCCTTTACTCTGACCTCGTCTGGTTGGATGCCTGCAGCTGATAGGACTTTCTTGAGGCTTTTTTCATCGATCTTCTGATCTGCCGAGTGAAGCAGGAGAGCTGCGTGAACGTATTCAGACAACGGATTATTTCACCTCCGATCGCCCATCATGATCAGTTCCAGCCTTTGAGCTGTGTTTTTGCTCAGCTTCATCTTCTAGTTTAACATCTCCTTTTTGTACTTTTCCCATGCGAGCAGCGGCTTCGGTTCTTGACTTAGACTCATTGAGGATTCCGAGTGGGAAGGCGGCTCTCTAGGGCAGAGGCTTCTTGGCGAGTTTGGCGAAGCAGATCCTGGATGAAGCCTCTATCGAGGAAGAATGAGTTTATTCCGAGACTCCTTACCTGGGCACTACCCCTCGCCAGCATCCCCGTTATGCTCTGAGCGGTTGGGTACCATACGGACAAGGCTAGGTTCAATGCGTTCGTTTCAGCTTTCAGCAGGTCTCGCTCGGTGTCTTCCACATCGATCCGAAGAGATTCACCCGGTATCACTAAACCATGGTCATAGGCGACGTATAGGGCTAAGCCGCTCTCGATAGGTTTTATGCCCAGTTTCGAGAGTATGCTTGCGAGTCTCAAGGAAATCGGCTCACCCTTCTTGGCTACGACGGTATCTGAGATCACCCATACGCTTCCAGCCTCTATCCTCGTTCGAATCCCGGCCTCGGTGAAGTCAGTGATCACCGGACCAGGGGGTAATCCCGTGTTTCCAGCGGAGACCACGACGTCAGCTGGAGCGATGTCGCCCACTTTCGCGGTTAACTTGGTCTTGCTCTTATCGAGGAGTGCGACGAGTTTGAATGGGTTCATCTCGGTGAAGAGGATGACGTTCGAACCTTCGATCTTCTCCGCGAGCTCCTTTATCTTCGGTTTCTTCTCCTCAACTTGGCTCAACGCTCTAGCCACTAGGTTGTTCTTAGCAACTAGGAAGGTGACTTTGCCACGGAGGCTCCTTCTCAGGGACTGAATCTGGGAGCCCCTGATCTTGCTGAGGCTTCCCAGAGCGATCACTGGATGCTTGAGAGCCAGCTTGGAGATCGCGTCAACTTTCTCGATCTTCCATTGAGGGACCTCGCTCACTTGCACTCCGATCAAACCTCACAAACCTCACTGAACCTTCAAGGGGCTTCCCATCGTCGATTTCAAGTAGACAGAGCCTAGGCTACGGATCTCTCTCTCGTACCGTTCCTCTATACGGCTTATGACGGCTTGAACATTCTCCGCGATGTGCTTCCCATCCATCCCGTCATCACCAATGCTGCAGGCTGCGGTAGGCTGATCTCTTACTCGAACCCTGATGGAAGCCCTCTGCCTTTGCAGCACAGGTCCAACATCAATGTTTGGGGGAACCGGGGTCGGCATCTTACCGCGTGGACCCAGCACCGAGCCAAATATCCGGCCGACCAGCGGCATCAGAGGCGCCTCGGCCACAAAGAAGTCGTATTCCCTTGCCAGCCTCTTAACCGCCTTCTTGTCCCCTGAGAGCTTCTCAAGCTCCTCCGACAGAATCACGTAGTCGGCTCCAGCGTTCCTAGCGTTCACCGCGAGCGACCCTGAAGCAACTACACAAACCTTGCCCTTCTTCCTTAGAGGGTGGGGAAGGGAGACAAGCTCACTCATGCGGTTTTCAGGCTTCTTAACGTCTATACCCTTCAAAGCCACGATCAGCTCGATCGACTGAGTGAAGTTCCGCTTCTTCTCAGGCTTCTTTACCTGGTCGATGGTTGAGAGGAGACTGTTTGGGTCAAGCGGCAACGGAACAACCCCGAAAGATGGCAGGAAGCATTGAGAAAACAAGGTATATAACTATTTGGCGGAAACCCCCGAGAGAAGGGGTCGTCCTATTAGGTCATTACTTTTCCTTGGTGATCTCTGAGTAGCCGCCGCTCTCGATCTCGCGCAGTACCGCCTTCGGATCCTTCCCGTCAACCGTGACGCCCATACTCAAGCAGCAACCAACAATCTCCTTGACTGCCTTCCTCTCCGAGCTGGCCAGCAGTTGATGACCCTTCAAGCGGACGATCTTCAAGACCTGATCCATCTTGAGATCACCTACCTTCTCTGTACTTGGGTTGCCGGATCCCTTTCCTATGCCCAGCTCCCGCACGATCAACGCAGCAGTCGTCGGAGTGCCGATGTTCACCTCGAATGCTTTCGAGTCCACATCGACCGTTATCTTGACTGGGACCTTCATGCCTGCGTAGTCTTTTGTCAGCTCATTGATCTTGTTAACTATCTGAAGCACGTTCACGCCGAGAGGACCGAGAACTGGACCGAGTGGAGGACCCGCAGTTGCCGCCCCACCCGCTATCAACGCGTCTACGGTCTTAATCTCACCCATCAAGTCTCACCCGCGTTTGCTGACGCCCCTTCAGCCCGCCTAGTAAGTTTCACATAGTCCGAGTGGACAGTTATTGGAAGAGTGAAGGCCGCCTCAAGCAGCTCAAGGGTCACCTCATGCTTTGACCGATCTACACGGGTTATGTTGGCTTTCATCCCCTTGAACGGACCACCTATGATCTCCACGGAGGCACCGGCCTCGAGTTCGTCAATCACGGGCTTGGTAACGACGTAGCCCTCGATCTCCCCGAAAATGACCAAGCCAGGGACCCGGGACTTTATGTGCTTGATTCCTGCGATAGCGTCCTCAACAAAGTGAGCACTCCTCGCCTCAACGAAGACATATCCTTTGAGCGTCTCAGGCGCAAGAATCGTAAGGATCTCTATTCCTTTAGACATCGCCCTTGAAGCCATGATGGTAGCTACGTTTTTCTCCTGCCCTGCGGTCGTTCGAACCGCGAACACCGATGATTGTTCCCTCTTAGCCTCCAAACCATCACCCTTGTGTTTCATGGAGCCGTGAAGCCCTGCATCATCGCCGAGACGAACCGGATGATGAACGCGATACCGCCGACTATAAGGAGCCCCAACGCAGAAATCCGGACAGACAACTGAAGCTCGTCTCGGGAAGGTTTCTTGGAGATCGTCAGGACTCTCCTACAGTCCACCATAAACTCGCGAAGTCCCATGATTCGCTTCCCCAGACACAGGGTTCTCGGGATTGTACTCAGACCCGTCTTTTAACCTTTCGCCAAGACCCCTCGGGATTAAGGCTTGCCAAGATGACTGCCGAACGAACCTACGTGATAAAGCAGGATAGGCCAGTACAGGGGCTCAAAGAAATTGCTCACACCGATTCCAATCGGATTAATCCCAAAAAGAAGACAGGAATCCACATCCGAAAAACCGAAACCGACGGCGCATGAATGACGAGACAGAAGAGCAAATGAGGAGAATGCACTCCAACCCTGAGAGGACAAGGGGCAATCAAGGTCATCAAGCACCCAGATTGTCTGAACAGCAGTCTCGAGAGGCGACTGTGGAGGAGAAACTCCTAGGCTCGGCAGGTCTCGACTCCCAGCCTTGAAAGGATACTTATGATTCTCTCCCTATCGGCACCTTGGATGCCCTTCCGATCTATCACAGCCAAGGTGCAGGTACCCTCCGTTCTTTTGAACGCCAAGTCAACAACCGTATCAGCCAGTTCATGAGTGCAATACCTAGGGAAGATATGTCCGATACCTATGTTCTGTTCGAGAACGAAGTCCGTGAACTTGGGGGCATAGTGACCCCCTCCAAAACCTACTGCCGCCCTGAGCGTTGAGGTGCTCTCCGCGGCGTCAAGTATTGCTCTAGCCACGATATCTCCCGCAACCGGATCCTCCCATTGCATAGGCCCGCTTCCAATCTCAACGAACGTTACAGGAATATCCATCTCCGTCGGTCCATGATGTGTCGCCTCAAGGGAGACATGATATGAGACAACTCTCTCAGCGACCTCGGACTTCAATCTGATAAGGGCCGCCCTCATCCTCAAAGGATCCGCCACGGCCAAGCTTTCAGGTTCCCCGCCGTATCTTGCTTCCCTCAACGGGTTTCCAGGCACGTGTACCGTAAGAGTCGATTGACCGCTACTGCTGCTGTGGCGGGACGCAAAAATGACCGACTCTGCACCAGGGATCTCGTCAAGCCCAGAAGCATAGATACTGTCTGACTCCACTGTGACAAGCAGCAAGTTTCCGTTTCTCAGGATCGGGAAACCATCAAAACGCATGCCCGAGTCAATGAACTGGAGATGACGTTGAATCTTATCGGCAATGTTTAGAGCCGCACGGTCTCGGCAGGATGAGGCAATCAGAACAGCCAAGGGGCATACCTTACCGACTTGAAGGGTGCAGTACCGTTAAGGGAACGACACTCATCTTTGGAACGTGCCTTTCGCAGTCAACTCAATATCTGTTCAACGAACACCTTGGGGTTGAATGCTTTGAGATCCCCGTAACCTTGACCTATGCCTATGAAGGCGATAGGTTTTCCAGTCAGATACGTGATTGAGACGGCGGCTCCACCCTTCGCGTCTGCATCCACCTTCGTGAGTATTGAGGCATCGATCCTGACGGACTTGTCGAATTCCATTGCCTGCTCGACCATATCGTTGCCCGTAAGCGCATCGGCCACCAGGACTGTGAAGTCTGGTCTGACGACCCTGACTATCTTCTGCATCTCGTCCATTAGATTCTTGTTGGTCTCCATACGTCCAGCCGTGTCGATAAGCACGACGTTTATGCCCTTGGATTCTGCATGCGTGATCGCGTCATACGCGACCGAGGCTGCGTCAGATCCGTAAGGACGCTTGATGAGCCGAACCCCTAAGCGACGGGCATGTTCCCCTAGCTGCTCGATGGCACCGGCTCTATAGGTGTCAGCGCACGCCAGAACTACAGAGTACCCCTTCTTCATCAAGAAGTGAGCGAGTTTCGCTAGAGTGGTCGTTTTGCCCGTTCCGTTCACGCCGACGAACACGACCACGGTCGGTTCTCCTCTCGCCACCTTTGCTTTTATCAACGGCAGGAGCTGTCTGTCTCCAGTCTTCAGTAAATCCAACAGAGTCTCTCGAAGGATACCCTTGACTAACTCATCTTTTTCGCCAAAGCGATCTGCGCGGGTGCCGACCAGCCGCTTCTTGAGGCCTTCACAGATCTCCTCGGCGACAACCAGAGCAACATCGCTCTTCACGAGCGCCAGCCTGAAATCTGAGAGGATCGGGTCTAGATCCTCGTCGCTTAGTTCGATGTTCCTGATCTTCTCAATGAGAGACCTTGCATTCTTCCGAAGGCTCTCAAACAACCTTAGTCCCTTCGGAGATCTTTCTGGAGAGATCGTTCACTTGGCTTCGAATCTCGGAGATCTTCTGGATCACTTGCGTCAGTTGTTGTTGCAGGGTTTGGCGCGCAGACTCCAGTTGGTTCTGCTGTTCCTTCAGGTTCTCAATCGCTTGATTTGTATCCTTCTCGATCGAGACCCCTGCACCGACTCCAACAAGAATCCTCTCAGGATCATCTATGACGGCTCTCACGTATGATCCCGCACCTACAGGCAACAAGACTTTGACCCCACCACCCTCCCCCTTGAGACCCTCAAGAGTAGCGGTCGCCACCCTTAGCTCGTTGGAGAAAGCATTGAGCACATTCAGTCTAGCCTGAAGCTCACCTCCGGTGCCCTCCAGAATGCGAATTTCCAGTATTGAACGCCTCAAAGCCTCTTCGCTCTCTGACATTGGCAACACCTCTAAACTCCAGATAAGGCACGGACCACAGGGTCCTTCGCCTCACTCGGATCAATCTCCTTTATCTGGTTGACAATTATCTGGAAACGCTTCACCTTTTCTCCTCCTCCGAACAGGCTGTATACTCTCTCCAGCGCCTCTTTCTCAGTGAGTGCCCGAAGCTCCTTCGTAAAGGTTGAGTGGTGACCAGGTTTCCTGATCTCGCCTTCTACTCGAAATACCTTCACTTGAACCATCTCCATTCACTCTCTAACCAACTAAACCAAGTGCTTGACCGATTATGACCAGTTCGGGACCCGTCGTATTGGATCCTACAAGTGCCACTCTATTATTTGCCAGCATCCCTGATTTCACGAAGGGCACGCCACCATTGGTGGTGCCTACCGCCACAGGAACCTTCAAGACATCCTCAAGGGTCTTCCGCTCATCATCCTCCAAGAGAGGATGGGCGATCGTACCCTTATTGTTAGCCACAGCCAAGGCTCCGACAAGGTGTAGTCTAGCAATGGAGGAAGGGACCATCTCCACGCCTAGCACATCTTTGAGGACCTTGACGGCTGAACTGGGCAGCTCGGGGTCATAGATTCCACCGAAATCATTCACAAGCACTAAGTTGCCGAGAGCGGTCTCCTTAGATTCCAGGCGGGCCACATCATAGTCCCCTGCAGACCGGAGCCGCTCCTCGTCTTCGCTATCTGCGAGCCGCGGTAGGATGATCCCTCTGGAATTCGCAACGGCCAGCACGCCATTCAAGATGGACCCACCCAGATTCATTCTGATCACTCCAGCACCAAGCCACTTTTCTATCCTTTGAATCTTACTTTGCGAAACGTATGTCGGAATAAGGGCCAAGCCATCAGTGGCGAGACAGTACACTCCAATATTTGGGCTACCCATCACGTCCATCAGATGGATGGGCAACTACTTCCCGCCCTCGTGCAGATAGACCGTAACTACACCGTCGCTATCCTTGACAGCTCTGATCCGTATTCTTCTCGGCGGACTCTGAATCCCTCTATCCCAGACCCGTTCATTCAATTCCCGCGTCAACTTCACCGATTCAGGCTTCATATGCCGCGAAACGAACTCCCTTACGATTCTCATCGCCTTCGGGGTCCGCCTCCAAGAAGGTACCTTCCAAGCACCCTGCAACGGAACCGTATAGACCCGCTCTTCAACAATATCCTCTGGAAGCTCAACCCCCTCCACAGGCTCCTCTTCTTCCTCTTCTTCCTCTTCTTCCTCTTCTTCCTCTTCTGGTTCCCTAGCTTTAGCCAGTTCCTCTGGTTCTTTGGGGGCTTCGGGTTCTTCGGTTGCTTCGATCTTGGTTCTTCGTCTGGGTGCCATGTCTGAGTTCTCCTAGGCCTTTAGTTTTCTTTGGCGCCATCGTCTTCGCTTGGGGTTAAATCTGACGTGACCAAGGGTACGTGCTACCACCCAAGTAGGGACGGGTTTGCTTCTTTTGCTTGCACTTGCGAGACGCTTTTTCTTAGCGGTAGGTTTGTTTCTAGCCAAACATCTACAACCTTCTGATTTGTGTGTCTCTTCTTTGGGATTGGAGTTGCCACAGGATCTGTTTCAGCTGTTCATCTGAGATCGGGAGGTTGACTTTCTTTGTTTGAGCAAGCTGGATGAGCTGAAGCTCCAGCTGTTGAGCGAAATCAGGTCGGACCATCTTGAGATTTGTTAGTCTCTGTCTAGCGGCTGGGTCCAGAATCCTTCTAAGTACTACGGTCTTGGCGGCTTCAACCTGTTCTCTCTTCTGTTCATCAGCAATTCTCTGCTGTAAAGCTTGAAGCCTACGCCTCCTGATTTCTTCCAGTTCCTCGGAGTCCGTATCTGAGCTCAAATCAGTTCACACCGGGAGAAGAGAGTCAGTATGCTTTCAGAGGCGGGTTTTCCTTCTCGATCCTCTTCTTGAGTTTGGTGGCGCATCGATCCACCATGCTTTTTCCGGTCTTTGTTAAGACTCTTCCTTTTCCGCTGACACCCTCGACCAGTCCAGCCTTTTCTAACTGGTGTAGTATCGCACGGATTACTGCTCTACTGCCTCTTGCGAAGTGAGCGGGGTGGTTTCCAGTACGCTTTCTACCCCCATAGAGAAGGCAAAGATGTGTGACCCCGATTGGTCCAGAGAGGTAGATCTTTCTTAGAACTGAAGCGGAGCGTGTGTACCACCAGTCTTGGTCGTCAGGAGCCCTTTCGCGATCGGATCCGGTCTTGACAAATCTGCTCCATTCAGGAGGGGCTACCTCGTGAACGTTTTCACGTAGATAAGCGGCCACCTCACGGATGCATAAGCTTGGGGGGACATCGTATGCGGTCGGCAAGACGGTCAAGCTTCGGTGAATTTTCGGTGAGTATTCGGAAGAGTTCGATATAAAGGCTTTGAAGACAGGATAACGCATGTCTCTCTCAAGTGTTCAAATGTATCCATGACGGTCTAGTGTCTTGTTCTGAGGGGATACCGGTATCTGCCTCCGCAGAGGAGGCATGTTTGGACTAGATGGGATTCCCTTCTCGGCTGGAGACGTACCATGCTTGTTGAGCCCGGGAATATGAGACGTTTGCAGTGGTGGCAGATCAGCATCCGATGTTCTTTGGAGATGCTAATGT
>CAZBVH010000008.1:0-6982 GCA_964495315.1 uncultured Candidatus Bathyarchaeia archaeon
GGGGAGATCTTTGATCTCGGTTCTTACCTGGTTCCACGTATCCCTCGACCTAAGCGTGACTGAGTCCTCTCTCAGGGTCTGATAATCTACGGTTACTCCTATCGGTATTCCTGACTCGTCGGCTCGGGCGTACCTTCGACCGATCGATCCCGCCTCATCGTACTCGACGGTGAAGCCCTCCTCCCTCAATGAGGACTCCAAGCTCTTCGCCCTCTCCGGAAGACGATCTTTGGCGACCAAGGGGAAGACTCCCAGCTGGACTGGTACGACATCCAGTGGAAACCGCATGATAGTCCTGTCTTTCTTTTCCGTCATCGCGTATTCGCACGTCGCATAGAGTATCCTGTCGACTCCGAAGGACGGCTCAACAACGTAAGGGATCAGTCGACGACCCTTCTCTTCGACTTCGTCTTGGCCGAATCTGATGTGACGGGCAGTCACTTTGAATGAGACTGCTCCTCTCGAGAGGGTGGCAGCTCCCTCCCTCTCAATGATCTCACTCAGCTCCTCGGGTTTCGACTCATCAATGAGTTGAAACACTAATCTCTCATCCTTTCCAAAGTCTTCGTGGATGGCGGCCTTCTCAGGTCTGATCTTGAGTAGTTTGTTGCTCTTCGGTGACCGGTATGGCTTGAAGATTGAGAGATCTACCTTCGAGAAAGCGGCATGTCTCTTCAGATCGTACTCTGACCTACAGGAGTGTCCGGACACCTCCACCCATCCCCATCTTGACAGTTCAACGAGCTGATCGAAGGTCTGCACGGAGTAGTGGGCTCTCTCATGCTCCCCCTTCTCAAGGAAGAGTTGTCTGGCCTCAGGTACACCTAGGTCTGACATGAATCTCTTCGCGAGTGCCATGAAGTACGCATTCCAGGCATACTTTACATAGTGGTCCTCCAGCGCTTCCAGGACCGGGATCTCAATCGGCTCCTTCCCTCCCTGGGAGACAAGTTCCTGAGGAAGAATCCTGATAGTCTCCTTGGCGACTCGGTCGAGTTCGTCGCAGCCTTGGTCCTCTGGGTCGAAGAACATCTCGATCTCCATTATGGTCAATTCCCTGAGTCTAATGGGCCCCTGCCTCGGGGCTATTTCATTCCTCAGACATCTTCCTATCTGTGCAACGCCGAAGGGGAGTTTTCCTCTAGCCGACTCGCTAAGCCTTCTGAAGTTGGTGAATATCCCTTGGGCAGTCTCCGGCCGACAGTACCCAACATTCTCGGAGTAAGGTCCAATAGTTGTCTTGAAGAGCTCATTGAAGCTTGAAGGGTGACCCAGCTCCCCACCACACTCGGGGCACCTGACGCGGTTCTCTTGGATAGCTTTCTCTAGCGCGTCTAGACTCATTCCTTCTCCCGAGATGCCTGCCTGCTCCTCCAGCAGCTGGTCTGCTCTCCACTTCCTCTCACACTTCCTGCAATCAATAACAGGATCTGAGAAGTGTTCGATGTGACCTGAGGCCTCGAACACCTTTGATGGAGAGACTATCGGCGTCTCAACTAGCCTGATGCCTTGCTTACGGACAAAAAGGTCTAGCCACTTCTCTTCTATCTTCCTCTTCAAAAGTGACCCTAGGGGCCCGTAGTCCAGAAAGCCGCCAACGCCACCATAGAGCTCGTATGACTGCCAGAAGATACCTTTCCTTCTTGCGAGTTCAAGGAGCTTCTCCCCTTTGTCCTCACTCATCTGTCCTGACCTTCCATCCGATCGCAGAATTCTAAGAAAAGGCAGCTTCATTTAAAGACTTGTTCTTCGTCGTCTAAGGAGCCGTTAGTTAAAGAACTCGGCCTAATATCAAGTCTCGGCTATGCGTAGTGTGGCTGAGATGCCCGGGTGATCGAAGCAAAACTCTCGTTTTGAGACGAATTGGCTGAGTCTGCCTCGTCGCTCACCCTATCTTCATTCAAGGTTATGGGGGGAACGAATATCAGAACCGTAAGGTTGGGTGCAACCTCTGACAAAGCTGTAGGAGAACTATTGTCGACGTCGTGAGAGGTTGATTTGAGAGTTCAGCGTTGTTCTTTCACGTATAGGGGGAAGACTGTAGGAGGGGAAGCGTTTTGGGGAGAGGAGGAGGAAAAAACGCTAATCTCCCCCTCCCTGCAGTCTTCCTTTCCCTCGTGATTCCCATTTCAGCCGTTGAACCTCACAAAAGATCCATATACTCTATTTAAGTCTTTCCGCAAAATCCCCCGCGTTCAGTCTTCTGTTCTCAGTCTGACTTTACTCGCTTCACAACAGGGGGGCGGTTCTTCTTAAGGACCCGAAACCCGCAGCTCGGACACTTAATCTCCGGTGTAATTGTAAGTTGTTCAGCGGAAACAGTAGCGCCGCACTTAAGACATCTATATGTCACACCTGTGGCTTCTGTCCTATCCATGGGTCAGGACGCCTCCTCGGAGAACGCTTTCCTCGAGGATGATCTAATGAGGTAATAAGTGTTTCTGAAACGTCTTCTCTCCTTCCGACCCAGTCTCGCATCAGATCGCCCCGTTGACAAGGCAACCCGTGAGAAGCGAGGAGTGTCCAACGAGTCTACGGCCCAGATCCTTTGTGAGTCATACTGGGAAAGGGAGTGAACAAGCAGGATCTCAGTGAACTCTACCATGTAGGCGGGGACAAGACAAAGACTGAACGCAACTCCTCGTTTCCGGTGTTGACTATCCTGTGCTTCACACCCATTGGGACATACAGCGCATCCCCTTCTTTGACCTCTTTCTCTTGGTCTCCGACCGTGACTGTCCCTTTTCCGCAGAGTATATAGTAGAATTCTTCTTCCTTGGGATGATCGTGAAGAACCAGCCCCTCTCCAGATCGGAAGATTCCTATCGCTAGAGCTATGTTTTTAGCGCACTCACTCCCGATTATGCGCTTGATCCTTCCGCCTCCTGGAACAGTATTTGCCTCGACATCATCCACATTGATTATCGACAGGTCACTTCTCCTCGAACCAATTCTCTGGCTCTCCAGCTTAAGACTTTTCTCCTCCCTCACCCTTGCTAGTCTTAGTCAGAAACCTAGAGTTCCTTTGATGTTGCTCACCCGGGTCTCTCTAGACTGGCATCAGAGGAGTGCGCCCCTAATGAAGGTCTTACTCAGTCACTACCTGTTCGCTAGAGCTGGCGGTGGGGAGCGTATCATGTCTACGGTTGTGGACGAGTTGGTTAGGAACGGGGTCACGGTCTCGATGGCTACGCTCTGCAGGAGCGACTACTCAACCCTCTTTGCGAAGTATTTTGACCGCGCAAGTAGCGGAAACGTGCATGACTACTGGTTGTTCCCCTTTTACCTCCCTGTTTTCGGGGTTTATCAGAGATTGTTGACTCCGATTCCCACTTGGATTGCCATGAAGTCTTCGAAGCCGGATGTTCTCTTCGTCGATCACGAGATGTTCAAACCTGTGAGAGGTCTGCGTGAAGGTTGCAGGATTGTCTGGTTCTGCCATTTTCCTTATGTGGCGTGGGCTTTGGAAAGATTCGGGGAGGAGACCGTTCCGGATAAGTACCGTGTGTTTCCTTGGAACGTGTATTGGAGGGGGTTTCTGGCCCTCCAGAGACTAGTGGTCATTGAAGAGAATTTTGCGGATCTCACACTGGTCAATTCGTCTTATACTGGGCGGCACGTGAAGAGAATATGGGGCACAGATCCGCTAGTCGTCTATCCCCCCGTTGATCTGAGTAGTTTCGATCCTTCAAGAGACAAAAAGGATCTCATTGTCTCGCTTGGAAGGTTCAGCCCGGAAAAGAGATTTGAGGAGGTGCTAAGGGCAATCGCCCTCTCTGAGACATCCTCTCCTCTAGTTATCATTGGAACATTGACGGTCTCAGGGCTATCCTACCTGCGTTACCTTCGTGAACTAACGAAAAGGCTCGGATTGGATGGGAGAGTCCATTTTCTTGCGAATGCTGGTTCCGATCAACTGAGGAGAATCCTTGCCGAAGCCAAACTCTATGTCCACTGCATGAAGAATGAGCATTTCGGGATATCGGTCGCGGAAGCGATGGCTTCTGGATGCGTCCCAATAGTTCCAAGGAGCGGAGGATGCTGGGAGGACATTGTCTCCGAAGGCAAGTTTGGTCTCGGATGGGACTCGCTTACCGAACTTGCTGAAACGATTGACGACCTAATAACGAATGACCCTAAGAGAATGCGCTGGAAGAGAATCGCTGTTGAACGTTCAAGAATCTTTGACGAGAAGAGCTTTCGAGAGAAGATGAGGCACCTCCTGCTGGAAGAATGATGCTGACTATTCCCTGTTCCACGGTGTTTTGGTATTGGTCCAAAGAGGAATGAGAGGACTCCTCTCCGAGCTGATCGGTGAAGCAGTAGCCTCGGACGCTCCCAGATCATTTGATATCGTAGGAAATATCGCTGTGGTCAAGCTTCCAGAATCCCTACTCCCATATAAGCGGTCTGTCGCGGAGGCCCTAATCTCGACGAACAGGCATATAGAAACGGTCCTGATCCAAACCAGTGCTGTAAGCGGCACCCTTCGCCTTAGAAGATTGGCTTGGATCGGCGGGAAGAGAACCTGGAAGACCGTGCACAGGGAGAATGATTGTCTATTCGAGGTAGACCTTCGTAAGGCGTACTTCTCGCCCCGGCTCTCATACGAACGCATGCGAATAGCACGACAGGTTAGACCCGAAGAGATCGTAGTCAATATGTTCGCCGGGGTTGGCTGCTTCTCAATTGTCATCGCAAAGAATAGCCAAGCTGGCAAGATCTTCTCAATAGACATCAATCCTGATGCATGGAGATACGCCAAGAGAAATGTTCTACTCAACGGGGTTGAGGACAGAGTCAAGGTTCTCCTAGGAGAGTCGACAAAGATCGTTCCCTCAGTCTTGAGAGAAGCAGCTGACAGGATACTCATGCCGCTCCCACTTCTCGCCGACGAGAGTCTAGAGTCTGCGATCAAGGGTCTGAAACCGAGTGGCGGAACGATTCACTACTACACACACATCCACGCCAGCAAGACAGAAGATCCGGTCGCTCTGGCGTGGGCGAAGGTCCAATCCATTCTTCACGGTGATGGGATCTTAATATGTCTCCGAGAAGGCCGGGAAGTTCGATCGATAAGTCCACATCAGTACCAAGTAGTACTCGACATTAAGATTCAGAAGCGATAGTAAGCCTGACCTGAAGCTAAGGGCTCGACAAGAGCCTTTTTACGTCTTGTATCTTCCTGTACGCGTTTGCGAGACTGGTAATCTTGCTCCTTCCACTTACTACGACCGAACAGATCGGGTCACCCTTCAGGATCACCGAATCTAGAGGAGGCACATTCCGAATCGTTGCACCACTAAGTCTCTTCTTCACATGTACTGCCTTTGATGCGAACAGGAGAAGTCTTGTCCAAAACTGCCTCCCCTCATAATTCTGGGGCAACTTATTCTTCAGACAGGAATCGAGATGGATCTTCACGAGGTTTGTTCCGAGATGTCTATCGATACACTCGATGGTCTCCTGAAATCTAGGATTCACCTCAGTAACATAGGGAAGACCCTCGTCCGACAATATGAAATCTACACCATTGGACCCGATCAGACCAAGATCTTCCACAACCATTCCGATCCGACTGATGCACTCTCTAGCTATATCACCAGAGACGTCCAAAGGCACCGTGTTTCCACACCATCCAAATGGGTTCTCCTGTCCTAACCTTGGTTCGCCGATCACCTGCTCGGTCAAGCAGACTACTTTCGCCTTTTCCCCTGTCGCGATTACAGACGCACTCGCATCAATCCCCTGCAAATATTCCTGAACCAGTATCTCTCTACTTTCCTTGGCACAGCGCAGACAGTTCACTTCAAGTTCCTCAGCATTTCTTGCCAGGGATATCCTTGTGCCACCGCATCCCTTGCTCGGCTTCAGAAGGACTGGATATCCTACGTCTTTTGCTGCCTTCTTCGCCTCTTCGAGGTCTTCGGCGATCTCTGTCTCCGGATGAAGAACGCCCTTTCTTCTCATCTGACTGAAGAGTCGTCTCCAATCTCTCGCCCTTCCTATTGCTTCCGGGGTGTTGCCTAGAATCTGCGAGAGATCTTGCAGCTCAGCAAGCGCCTCCGGGTAGTCTTCCAGACCTGACGCCAGAAGTATGCCGTCTATTCTGTGATCCAGAGCAATTCTGGCTGCAATCTTGACTAGGGATTGCATCTTCTCCTCGGTGAAGAGGTCCTTTGAACCTGAGAGCAATCCATGCTCTCTCAGGGATGAGGAAACCTTACAATACTTCTTCAGATCTAGGTCTCCGAAACAGTCTACCCCGAATACTTCAAACCCGCCTCTAGAAGCCGAGAGCGAGACTGATGTAGCATCGATGCCTATGACAAGCAGTTTTCTTATCTCGGCATCCTTCTCAAGCAAGACTTGTCATCAACCCACGGTCAGAATCTTCGCTGCCCTCTTCGAGCAGATATGGGATTGGTTCAAGATATCATTCCTTCGACAAAGGCTTTTATTGGCATCTCCAGTGAGAATCTTCCTATGCGAGACTTCAAGGAGCGAATGAGTGACTCCTCAAGTACTAAGGGGTCCCGGGTCGTTCTAGCTCTTGATCTTCAATCTTCGAATCTGTCTTCTTTGATGTCTCGCAGCATGAGGATCATAGAGAAGACAGAAAAGTCGATCTGTGCAGTGAAGTTGAATCGGCAATTGATCCTGCCTCTGGGTCTCAGACGAGTGGGCAGGATCGTTGAATTCGCTCACAGCCTTGGTCTTCTGGCAATAATGGATTGCAAGATCAACGATGTCGGCCACACTAACCGCGCTATTGCTGAGTACTACTTCTCAGCGGGATTCGACGCCGTGACCGCGTCTCCCTTCGTAGGATGGTCTGGCGGCTTGGATTCTGTCTTCGAGTCGGCGAGAAAAGTTCAGGGCGGAGTAATCCTGCTGGGTCATATGAGTCATCCCGGTTCAATCGAAGGATACGGTCAAATGGTAGTCGATTCAAACGATGGCAAAGTGACTCCCCAATACG
>CAZBVH010000008.1:6992-34016 GCA_964495315.1 uncultured Candidatus Bathyarchaeia archaeon
TAAGAGAAATCAGCAGGATAGTTGAGGGCAGGGTTCCCATATACTCTCCGGGAATAGGAGTCCAAGGAGGAGACGCCCTGGAGACTGTTGCATCCGGAGCTGACTACCTCATCGTCGGTCGAGCTATCTATGATTCTAGGAACCCCAGGCGCGCAGCAGAGGAGTTGAGAAGAGCAACGACGCTCAAACATTAGCGCGTCCTGCGATCTCATCATTAGTCCGCCTCTTCCTCTTCTCAAATCGAATATGAACACTCTCCAAGCCGACCGCCTGCTAGCCGCTTGATATCGTTCTTGGAGGTTGTTCTCTTTTCAGATGTGTATCCGGTTCAACTGCGGCGCAGTCTTTCTGAGCCTGATTAAGCTTTATATTTGCTGGAAAGGTAATATTTCGCACCCATAAAACTAGGCTAGTTGATCGAAATGGGTGAGATTAGAGTCGCTCTGGTAGGCGTAGGGAACTCCGCTTCAGCCCTAATTCAAGGAACATACTTCTACAGAAATGTACGATACGGAGAGAGTGTCCCGGGTCTTCTCCATACGGATTTCGGAGGATATTTCCCCAAGGACATACGGTTTGCAGCGGCTTTCGACGTCAATGAGACAAAGGTTGGTCACGACCTAGGAGAGGCGATATACGCGCAGCCAAACAACACCAGAGTCTTCGCCGAAGTCCCCAAGCTGGGCGTCCTCATAAAGAAGGGACCCGTAATGGATGGACTTGGCAAGTACCTGAAGAAGGTTGTGAAGGTCAGTGAATCGGAGCCGGTCGACGTTGCCGAAGAGCTCCGCAAGTCAAGAGCCGAGATCTTGGTCAACTATCTTCCAGTGGGAAGCGAGAAGGCAACACGATACTACGCTCAAGCCGCAATCGATGCGGGCTGCGCGTTCGTGAACTGTATGCCCGCTTTTATTGTTTCTCTTCCCGAGTGGCAGAGACGGTTCTCCAAGGCCGGTTCACCTGCAGCGGGCGACGATGTGATGAGCCAGATCGGTTCTACGGTTCTCCACAAAACTGTCGCAAAGCTACTTGTGGAACGTGGGGTGACGATCACAGAGAGCTACCAGCTCAATGTCGGGGGCGACATGGATTTCTACAACATGCTTGAAGAGGAGCGCCTCTCAACCAAGCGAATGAGCAAGACGAGCGCGGTTCAGGCGATGATCCCCTATGACTTGCCTCTGAGGATCGGACCGAGCGACTATGTAGATTTCCTTGACAATAAGAAGATCGCCTACATCTGGGTGAAGGGTAAGTTCTTCGGAGAGACCCCGATGTCGATAGACATGAAGCTCGAGGTCCTCGACTCCCCGAACAGTGCAGGGGTAGTGATAGACGCCATCAGGGCAACAAAACTCGGTCTAGACCGCGGCATCTCCGGTCCACTAACCAGCATATCCGCCTACGCCTTCAAGCATCCTCCGAAGCAAGTACCGTACGAAGAAGCAAAGAAGTGGGTAGCCGAGTTCATCGAGGGCAAGAGAGACCGATAGGTGAACAAGTCCCTGCAATATTCTCCCATGTCACCTGGGCGCAGGGTGGGCTACCCCTTTGTTCGTGAACCTTCGCTACGACGAGAATCCCAAAGTTCCTTCTTCAGCATATCTCGAACGGCCGATCTTATAGCAGAGCTTCTGCTTGGGTAGAACCCTGCTGCAACAAGCTCGTCGATTCCCTCCAAAAGCGCCTCTGGAAGCTTAACGGTCACAAGTTTCATAGGATCACGACTTCAGCGATGCAAATTCTTCGGTGATACGAATTAAATACTCAACAGAACTAAAACCTTTTCTCACCTCTTTCCGGACAGAAGGAAGGAACCTCTCAAGCGCCTTTACATGAGTATTTGAGCAGCTGCTCCACAATTTTTCAACGATACCTTTAGATAATCCCGAAAGAATATCCCGATTCCTAAGCGGTGACCAAGAGAGTTGCCGCAGACAGTTCAAGGCGCTACCTCAAACCGAGGGTCGATGGCTGACGGTGGACTAATGAAGACGATCAAGAATACAAAAAGCCTCTGTCCTAGTTGCCATGCGGTTCTAGACGCCCAGGTCTTCGAGAGAGATGGGCAGGTCTTCATTCGAAAGACGTGTTCAACCCACGGCGACTTCGAAGACGTGTACTGGTCAGATGCAAAGCAGTACCACCGAATGGAGAGGTTCAATGAGGAAGGATCCGGCCTGGAGAATCCACGTACAGAGACCTTGAAGGGTTGTCCACTGGACTGCGGCATATGTCCAAGACACAAATCGTATTCTGTACTCGCAATAATCGATGTCACAAACCGGTGCAATCTCAGATGCCCAATCTGCTTCGCGCATGCGGGAGTATCAGGATACGTCTACGAGCCATCGAAGGAAACCATATTCAAGATTATTGACAATCTCCGAAATAACCTTCCCATTCCTCCAGTAGCCGTCCAATTCAGCGGTGGCGAACCGACACTGAGAGACGACCTCCCCGAGTTCGTGGAGTACGCTCTGAAGGCAGGTTTTCGTCATGTCGAGATCAATTCCAACGGAATACGCTTCGCTAACGACTTCGACTATGTTATGAGGCTGAAGAAAGCAGGTCTCAAAACGGTGTACCTCCAATTCGACGGAGTCACCCGTGAGCCCTACATTAAGGCTCGGGGCGTCAACCTGCTACCCACTAAGCTGAAAGCACTTGAGAACTTCAGAAAGGCAGACCGCCTTTCTGTGGTCTTGGTACCTACGCTCGCAAACGGAGTGAACGACGATCAAGTCGGAGACATGATTCTCTTCGGGGCAAAGAACTTCGACATAATCAGGGCAGTCAACTTCCAGCCAGTCTCAATCACCGGAAGAATAGACCGGAATGGGCTGAAACAGATGCGAATCACTATCCCGGACTTCATGAGGCTGGCTGAAGAGCAGACCGATGGCAGAATAAAGATGTCTGACTTCTATCCAGTCCCCTTCGTCATCCCATTCGCCAGAGTAGCAGGTGCCATCAACGGCGTGCGCTATGCTGAGTTTACCGCCCACCCTCACTGTGGGGTAGCTACCTTCATCCTCGTGAAAGATGGTGATGTCATTCCCATAACCCGGATGGCTAAAGTGGAGGAATTCATGGGCGACCTCAAGAAGGTCTACATGGAAAACTCGGGCGGTTCCAAGACCCGGGCGAAGATTGATCTAGTGAGATCCATCCGTTCCATCAGAAGCGACTCTCTGAAGGACTTGTTGAAGACCGTTATAGCAACAGGTGACTACGAGGATCTCGCAAGATTCATGCATAACGTCATCATGATCGGGGCCATGCACTTCATGGATCCTTACAACTACGACCTCGACAGAGTCCAGAGATGCTGTATCCACTACGGTGTTCCCGACGGCAGGATAATCCCATTCTGTACTATGAACACCCTTCATAGGGAGTCTATTGAGCGAGCCTATTCCATTCCGCTCTCTGAGTGGAAGAACTCTCAGGCAGAAAGTTTTCCGGGCCTTAGGAAAATCGAGACAGGCGATCCGTAGTTCTGGAAAGACTTTAATGTCTCTTCTCCCTCCTTGAGGAACCTCGGTGAGCATATGGCAGCCAAAAGCGAGAAGATCCCAACGAAATCCTCTCCCCAAGCGGGATCATCGAAGGCTCGAAAGGACGAGTCGAAACGTCCTCAGAGGAAGGAGACTGCCCCGGGAACGCCTGCACGTCAGCAACGGGTTGATCTCTCAGCTGAAGAGCTGGTAGCGGAACTCAACAAGATCAAAGCAATAACCCCCTACGCAGTTGCTTCCAGGTTCAACGTAAAGATCAGTGAGGCTAAACGGATACTGCGAGGTCTGGAGAAACAAGGGCGCATTCGTTGCGTGGGAGGAAACTCCAGAATCAAGATCTACTCACCCGCGGCTTCCTAGCCTCTCTCAATGCGCAGTGTTGAACCCGCCACTCTTCTCGCTATCAGGTTTGGATCTGATGTCGTTCTCCCGATCTTGTTGACCGGGCTGTAGGGCTTACTGTCCCTTAGGAAGATGCAGATTGCGTCCCCCAGAGGCCAATATCCTATACTCCCGGCAACCATCTCTCTCTTGGGCTTCTCAGCCCCAAGCTTCAGGTGAACCTTAAGCTGCACTTGGTCGCCCTTGAGCATCGATGGTCCCTCAAGCGGGAGTTTCGACGCAACTGCTTCAACGGTTCGAGGCGCCGCTACTCTCGTAAGCTCCCCCTCAATCGATACACCTTGAGACAATATCTTGATGTGAATTGAGGATTGATAATTCCCCACGATTATCTCTCCCAAAGTTTTTAGCTGTCTCTTCCCCCCTAAAAGAGTGACCTAAGTTCTAGGCAAGGTCGATGGATGGCGGCTAGTTTGAAGTTCTCTGGCGATGAACTCCTACATAAGAGAGACGAGTTGCTCCGCGAGTTTGAGTCGCTCGAATCGGATCACAGAAACGGTAGAGTCTCCGATCGACACTATCGTGCCGAGAGGAACCGGATTGAACGGGAGTTAGTCGCGATAATGGATCGCCTAACCCAGGCGAGGTTTTTTGCAGGGAATCCTTAACTGAGAACATCGTTCCCCGATTGGCATTATCTGGGCGAATCTGCATGGCAAAGGCTATATGAGTCGAGTTCAGTCAACGATACTAAGCGACATTGGGTGACATTGAGAGTGGATTAAGCTTGGTAAAGGTAGGAGAATACGAAGTCAAAGAGGGTCTGTACTATTCGGAGAACGATTTTTGGGCATCTGTTGAAGACGGAAAGGTCCGAATGGGAATAACGGACTATGCCCAGAAGCAGCTGAAAGAGATAGTGTTCATAGAACTTCCCGGTGCAGGCTCTGCGGTAGCGAAAGGCGAATCGTTCGGAGCTGTTGAATCGGTCAAGGCTGTGTCCGATCTAATTGCTCCTGTGAGCGGCACAATCTTGGAGAAGAATGATAGTGTTGAGGCGAGTCCAGAGAAACTGAATGAGGACCCATACGGAGAAGGTTGGCTGCTCATTGTGGAACCGTCAAACCTTGAAGCGGACTTGAAAGACCTGATGGACTTCAATGCTGCAGTCAAGAGGTACGAGGGACTGGCCAAAGAGGGATGAATCCCCTCTTTGCCTTCGCACGCCCTCGTTTCGGGTCTGCCCCAATCAACCGACAACCTATGCACTAAGCAAAGCAGCGAATCAATGAGGTTCTCTAAGCCACTTGAGTGTTTCCTGCTACGGCGAGAACACACCAAGGAATCCTATCCGAGGAGGCGGCTCTCCTGAGCAGATATGTATATGTGCCTCTTTTGCGCTTCTTAAGCCAGTATCTCGATAACAATCCGTGGCTCTTCGGGGCTCTCTTTTGATATCTGTGGTAATCCCGGCATTCAATGAGGAGAAGTACATCAAGTTCTGTCTGCTCTCATTGAGAAACCAGTCTGCCGATGGGCATGAAGTCATCGTCGTAGATGGTGGCAGCACTGATCGAACGGTGAGTATCGCTGAAGAGTTCGCCGATAGGGTCATAGTGGAAGCTGTCACTCCCGTAGGGGCTGCTAGAAACCTCGGGGCAAAATATGCTAAGGGTGATATTGTCGCGTTCATGGACGCCGATACCATTGCTTCTCGAGGCTGGATCAATGCGATTAGAGACTCCACGAACAAGAATGGTGTAGTGGGTGTCACGGGGCCGACTCTTCCCATCGGGGGAAGCGATCTCGACCGCTTGTTGTACAGAGTGTGTACAGACCATATTCAACGATTCCTGATAGTGCTGAAGCTCCCACACGTTCCGGGATTCAATTGCGCATATAGGAAGGATGCCCTGTTGTCTGTTGGGGGATTCGACGAGAGCAGGGTGACCCACGAAGACATGCTCCTGTCCATGGACCTAAAGGAGATAGGAAGAATAACATACAACCCAGAGATGCTCGCCTTCACATCATTAAGGCGGGTCGACAGATACGGGTACGACCGAATAGTTCCACTATACGTGTCGAACTTCTTTCTGACACTGCTATTTGGCAAGTCATGTAAAAACTACAATCCCATACGTTGAATGCTGATCGACTCTCCCAGAGTCTAGACCTGAACCGCAGTATGATCAAGACCGGACAGCGCATCTACAGGCTTCCGACGTTATGCTGGTGTGCCGAAACGTTTTTTTTGTAGAACCTAATATGTTCTGACGCTATTCATTTGGAGGTTTGTTCATGGCAGCGCAGGTTGCTGGTACACCAGTATTGATCTTGAAAGAAGGTACTTCTCGAAGTAGAGGTCGTGATGCGCAGCATGCGAACATAACAGCTGCGAAAATCGTCGCCGAAGCTGTTAAGAGTTCCCTTGGTCCGAAGGGCATGGACAAGATGCTTGTCGACACCTTCGGGGACATAACAATAACAAACGATGGCGCGACGATCCTGAATGAGATGGACATTGAACACCCCGCCGCAAAGATGATGGTCGAGGTTTCAAAGACTCAGGACAAGGAGGTCGGAGACGGCACGACCACCGCGGTAATCCTAACTGGCGAACTGCTTAAGCAAGCAGAAGATCTGATCAGCAAAGACATCCATCCGACGATTATTATCGACGGATACGGGAGGGCTACTGAGGCCGCCCTGAAGATGATCGAGGAGTTTGCAATCGGTGTCAATCCCGCCGATAAGAAGATGCTGAGGAAGATCGCGATAACTTCGATTGCGGGGAAGGTCATAGCCGAGTCGAAGGAATACTTAAGCGACATCGCAGTTGAGGCTGTCCTCCAGGTTGCTGAGAAGACTGATTCTGGATACAAGGTGGACCTTGACAACGCCAAGGTTGAGAAGAAGGAAGGAGGAGCGCTGACCGATACCCGTCTCTTGAAAGGCGTCCTCCTAGACAAGGAAGTAGTTCACCCGGGCATGCCAAGACGGGTTGACAACGCAAAGATCGCGATTCTGGATTGTGCGCTCGAGATGGAGAAGACGGAGCCCGACGCCAAGATAAACATAGAGAACCCCGACCAGATGAAGGCATTCATGGATGAGGAGGCAAACCTCCTCAAGAACATGGCTGAGAAGATTGCTGCTGCAGGGGCAGATGTAGTGGTCTGCCAAAAGGGTATCGATGACACGGTGCAACACTTCCTCGCCAGGAAGGGGATCTTGGCGGTCAGAAGGGTCAAGTCCTCGGATATGGAGCGGCTGGCGAAGGCGACGGGCGGCAGGATCGCCAGCAGCGTTGATGATCTTGCGCCGGAGGACCTCGGATACGCAAAGCTGGTCGAAGAGAGAAAGATCGCCGACGACAAGATGACCTTTATCGAGGAGTGTAAGAATCCCAAAGCCGTCACGATCTTGGTTCGGGGCGGAACCGAGAGGCTCGTTGACGAGGCAGAGCGTTCACTTCATGATGCGCTCTGTGTGATAAAAGATGTCATGGAGGAGCCGAAGGTAGTTGCAGGTGGCGGTTCACCTGAAGCAGAGCTAAGCGCTCGTCTTAGGGAGTTCGCGGACACCCTCACAGGAAGGGAGCAGTTGGCTGTTCAGTCCTTCGCAGAGTCTCTCGAGTCTATCCCATTGACGTTGGCCGAGAACTCTGGTCTCGACCCAATCGATATCTTGGTTGAACTCCGTGCAAGGCACGAGAAAGGTGAGCTCTGGGCCGGGGTTGACATGTTCTCCGGTGAAGTCACTGACATGACAAAGCTAGATGTCTACGAGCCCCTTGCAGTCAAGAAGCAGATCATAAAGTCTGCTGGAGAAGCCTCAACTATGATCCTGAAGATCGATGATGTCATAGCATCCGCGAAGATGAAGGAGCCGAAGGCGCCACCCGGGGGACCCGAAGGAGAAGGAGCCAGCGAGGAGTACTGATCGGCCGGTGCGTGAGATACTCATCGGCCCACCGAAACTGACGAGGTTCGAGAAAGCTAGAATCGGAGGGGCACGTGCCCTCCAGATAGCGATGGGTGCCCCCCTCCTAATAGGTCAGCCGAAGAGCCTCGTAGGGGCCTTAGATCTTGCTCTAGCTGAACTGGAAGCAGGAGTTCTACCTATGACGATCAGGAGGACCCTTCCTGACGGTATGTACCAGGACATCCCGATATCTTGGCTGACGGGGGCGTCTCGCTAGCCCTAGGCTTCCGCAATTTCTTCGTTCTTATGGTCTGGACTTTGTTATGGGTTCTAGGATTTTCGGTCGTAAGTGCTGTTCTTATGCCTGATCCTAGCGAACAAGGGATCGACGAGTCGAAGGCCCTGCTCTACGCATTGTTGATCGGTCTTCTTGTTGCCGGCATTGCCCTGTTGTCAAGAATCCTGATTGGCTCATTTTTGGATTTGACTTTCGAGATCACAATGTGCTACCTGCCTGCGGTCCTGCTCATAGTCGTATATATCTGGATGAAACTCAAGAACAGGTAAGTAGCCGACCTGGGTTGCTCAGTCTTTGAGTGTCGTTTTGCGCAAAATGTGAAGAGGGTAAGGTTCACCTGTTGAGACTAAGTCAAAGGGGCAATGAACCATGATTTCAAAGAGTGCCCGGACAGAGTATTTCGGATGTCTTTGTTTCAATCCTGAGAACCCTACTCTTCAGTGTCAGCGCTTTCTCTCTATTTGGGAAGTTTGCGGGACATCACAAAGGCATCTTCACCGTCTTTGTAGTATCCGGGCGCACGCTTACTGGTGACGAATCCGAGCTTCTCGTACATCTGAATGGCACCTTTGTTGCTTACTCTGACTTCCAGGTAGCATTCCCCTATGCCATGTTCTCCCATAGCTTTCATGACTTGCTTCATCAGTCTTGTTCCGATCCCCATTCGCCGATGTTCCTCCAGCACCGCTATGGAGACGATGTGTCCCCTCTTTCCGAGAAATCCGAAGCTTCCCAGATCAGGGAATCCCAGCTCCATCCTGCAGAGCGCATACCCGATAACTCTCCCGTTTACCTCTGCAACCATGAATAGCTTGGGGAATCTCCTGTACAGTTCGACAAAGAACATCCTGTCGTAGTTCTCGGGGAGGGACTTTCGGTTGATGTTTATCACTTGGTCGAGGTCATCCTCCTTGAACTGTCTAATCTCCAGTCTTTTCAGCATCAAGGACTCTCCTTCAGTTCTTGGGTCAACCATTCGACTTAAAGTCTTATTGGCTTTCCTCAGAAAGGCGTTGGAAATATTCACACTAGCTCACGCAGTTGAGTAATAGGGCATCGTCGAGGTCCCCTGAGGCACTACAAGAATGTTAGCCTTCCCTGTGTGTCTCCTCAGTGCGGAGATCAGCGCATCGTTGACGGTCTTAGCTGTGCCTAAGCCGAAGGTCTTCCTTGAGAAGAAATCTGGCATGGCGGAGATCAGCGTAATCCGGTGTTGCTCCATTACTTCCCTGAGCCTTAGGCTCTTGTATCCCGCAGGTGTCATCTCGCGTTTGACAGCTTTGCGAATGTCTTTCATCTTGGCATGCTCCTGAGCACATCTTTCGAGTTCCTTGCTTCCTGTTCCTACTCTACACTCGGCGACGAGAACAATACTCCCCTCATCTTGTAGGACTGGAGTAACCGTGTCAATCGAGTCTGTCGCCCAATAGAAGTGCGAATCAAAGGGAGCACCCCCAGCACTAACCACGGCGATATCCGCTCTCCTGTCGACTGGTCTCTTCCAGATGTGATCAACCAGCTGAACCGCTTCGGAGAAGGAGTTCTCCAGGCTTCCCCCGAATACTCCGGACACCTCATTATTCTTACCTAAGACTATGTTAAGTGCGAAATCCACTCCTGCTATCTTTGAGGCTTCGGTTATCTCTCGGCTCAAGGGGTTCTCCTGAAAGATTCCTCTTCCACATCTCCCTTCCAGAGCCAGTGACCAGATCTCACGGATTGTTTGAGTGTCAGCGAGACCTGGCACGATCGATGTCCCAAAGCCTTTATATCCGGTCAAGTTGTCGAATCGCACTTCTCCGATCACTATGCGAAAATCAGATTTGACATACGTCTCGTTGATCCCCAAATGTGTGCCTGAGCTTGTTGACTCCAGCTGAGCCACCTTGGTAGTCGCGGGGTCGTGAAAGGATATCTCTGCCTTCTCGGCGAATTGCTCCTGAGGCTTTCTTCTCCTTTCAGGAGTATCAATCGATCCACGATCGGTCCATGCGAAAAGCACAGAGGTGTTCTCGCTCTTGATCCCCAAGGACTCAAGTTCCGAGAGAACTGGCGTCAAGAGCGATTCGATCGGAAGCACCTCCTTTGTGTCTTCGATAACGATCGTGACCTTGTCTGCTGGGTCCAAGAGTTGCTGAAGGATCTTATCCTGTTTCGGTTGCCTAAGGGTTGCGAGGATCTCGTTCTGTGCGTCACCTGTCCTCTCGAAGTCTGCTGGCTGAATCGTTGCCGAGACATATCCGTCAGGAATTCGCACAGGCACTTCGGTATTCCCATATGGGAGCCAGAGTTCAACCATTGTTTTGCCTCAACTCCGCTGCTTGTCGTCTCTGCCTATCTGTATGCATGTTCTCCCCGTAACTCAGGGTCCACCCCGTATTAGCTGTTTCTAGAGATGTTTGCTGACATGTCGTTGCGTGTAAACTCTTATCTTGATCAAGCTGCAATCTATACCACGAAAAAAGTCGGGAGAGCTTCCAATGGATGAAGAGACCCTTAAGAAACTGAAATCGGATCTATGCATGATCCTAACACGAATCGACGCCCTGAAGTTTGGCTCTTTCAAGTTGACAAGTGGCAGACTCAGTCCGTACTATGTGGATCTGAGGCTAGTCCCAAGTCATCCCAAGGCTTTCGAGAAGATAGTGGACCTCTATGTCATGATGGCTAAGGAGATTGTTGCTCTAGATGCCTTTGATCGTGTTGCAGGTATACCTACTGCTGGTATTCCTTTCTCGTCGGTGCTCAGCTTCCAACTGCAGAAGCCGTTTCTATACTTAAGGAAGACTGAGAAAGAGCATGGAACCGGGAAACGCATTGAGGGTTTGCTGCTCCCTGGTGACAGAGTACTGCTTGTAGACGATCTAGTGACAACAGGTCAGAGTCTACTAGACTCGACTGACAAGCTGAGGGCTGAAGGTGCGGTCGTGGAAGAGGCGCTAGTACTAATAGACCGGGAAGAGGGAGGCATTCGCAGCCTCGCAAAGAAGGGCGTCACTGTACATGCTCTCCTGAAAATAAGTGAAGCAGCACAGATCCTATTCGATATGGGTAGGATCGATGAGAGAGAGCGTAACGCGATCCTGAAGCAGAAAAAGACCTAGCCAATGTTCGACTGTATCGACATATCCAACAAACAAGGTGCTGCCCCTTTGCCGTAGATTGAGAAGTTGAGGATTTCTGGAATGAACCTCAGAAGATTCGTGGCGGATGTCCTGGGTTTGTTAGGACCTTTTCTTAGGTGGAGATACATATGAAGCCTGGACTTAAGAACAGAGATGCATTCCTCTCCGATCTAAGGGTTGGAATCCTCTTCAATCAGCCGATGAAGCCGGTCAGGGGTGAAGATCTCGACTATGTCGCGGAGGCTGAAGTTGAGGATCAGGTGGGGATAGTTCAGGAGGCCTTGAGAAAACTTGGTATTGTCCATCATTGTTTCCCGCTTAGAGATGATATCGCCCGTCTTATTCGTTCGCTGAAATCGAAGAATCCAGATGTCGTTATCAATCTCTGCGAGAGCGCTTTCGGAGACAGTCAATTGGAGATGGATGTTCCCTCGATCCTTGAGTTGCTGGACATACCCTATACTGGTTCGCCGCCATTGACGCTGGGGCTGCGTCAGAACAAAGGTCTTACTAAGGATATCCTCAAGGCGAACCGGATACCGACGCCTGACTACCAGATCATAATGGGACTTAAGAGTCCGCGAAAAAGGATGGACTATCCACTAATTGTGAAACCCCTGAGCGAAGACGCAAGCCTAGGTATCTCGAGGAAGAGCCTTGTAAGGAACGACCGTGAGCTTGCGACCCGCATCAGATACGTCAACAGAGCCTACAACCAGCCTGCTCTCGTGGAAAAGTATATCGATGGCAGAGAACTAAACGTGGCGGTTCTAGGGAACGAAGAACCACGATGTCTGCCGATCTCCGAGATCCTTTTCGAGTTCCTTGACAAGCCGAAGATCGTTGATTACTCGGCCAAATGGCTTAAGGAGAGCGACGAATACAGGAAGACCGTTCCTGTTTGTCCAGCTAAACTAGACCGTTCGCTTGCTCGCAGAGTAAAGGGTGTGGCGTTGCAGGCGTACCGATTGCTACGATGCAGAGACTATGCACGAGTAGATATTCGCTTGAGACGTCGTGTGCCATATGTCCTCGAAGTGAACGCCAATCCCGACATATCTCCTGAATCAGGGTTCGTACGCTCTTTGGGGGCCGCTGGGATCCCATTCGATGACTTTGTTCGAGAGATCCTCCTCTTCGCCTTGAGGAGAAGACGCCGAGCAGACATTGACCTTAGGCTTTTGAAGGCTCTATCAGCCTTCGATCTTGAAAGAGGTGCTGAAGATCGTACCTCTTGAGGGCATTCCAAAGAATCAGACATATTAGTTGATCATAGCCATATCCGGCTGCTCTTGCAGCTTCGGGTAAGCATGAGTGGGCGTCCGGGTCGGGTATCAGTCCGGGCAAAGGATTGACCTCCAGTATGCGAGGTTTGCCCTCGGCATCAAGCCTCATGTCTATCCGACACAAGTCCCGGCAGTCTAGAACCTTGAATGCGCTGACCGCGATTCGTTTTATCTCCTCTTCCAGGCTTCTGGGTATCTCCGCTGGGCAACGGAATATGTCCAATGGCTTTTCAGGCAAATCCCACAACCACTTGGCCTCGTAGGAGTATATGGGATTGGCCTCTCCAGGTAGCTTGCTGAGAAGGATCTCAACTATAGGTAGAACCCTAGGTTCATTATTTCCAATCAATCCGACTGTAAACTCTCTCCCCGGCATGAATTCTTCGGCGATTGCGGGCTGGTCATAGGTCTTAATGACCCAGAGGGCCTGTCTCCTAAGGCTCTCTTCGTCTCTTGACATGGAGTTGTTCCTTACACCTTTGCTTGAGCCTTCCGATAGAGGTTTCACGATGGCTGGGAGCCTCAGTTTCGGGTCTATCCTCTCATCTGCCCTCTTGAAGACCTGGAAATATGGGTGCGGTATCAGGTTGGCTTCTAGGATCTGGTGTGTGACAGCTTTGTTCAGCGCTATCGCCAGAGTCAAGGGTCCAGAACCAGTATAGGGTATCCCCAGCATTTCTAGGATCGTCGGTATGTGAGACTCTCTGCTCTCGCCGTGAAGTCCTTCAGCAATATTGAAGACTATGTCCGGCATTGCTCTTCTGAGCTTTCTGTAGGCGTTCTCGTCGGCTTCTATCTTGGTTACTCTGCACCCGCCTCTTCTCAAAGCGCTGGCTATGGCGTTGACGGTCTCTTCGTCGTCGAATTCGGCAAAGAAATCCTCAGGCACCTGCTCATCCGCTTTGGGCTGCCTCTTCAAGTTGTAGGTTAGCGCCACTTTGAGGGTCAAATCGTCTCCCTAGTCCGGGCAAGAACCCTCATAGGAGCATTTGCATGCTCCGACGGTGCCTGATGCTCCAGTGGTGCCTGAGGGTAGGAACAGACTTTTCCTTCGTAGTTTCTTAACGTAACCATTTCCTCGTTCATGTTCAGGATGTAATCCGGCTGTATTGGAACCTTACCTCCTCCACCAGGTGCATCGATGACGTAGCGTGGCACAGCCAAGCCCGAGGTATGACCGACCAGTGATTCGATGATCTTGATTCCGGTCTCCACCCTCGTTTTGAAGTGGTGTGTCCCCTTGACTAGGTCCATTTGAAAGAGGTAGTATGGTCTGGCGCGAATTCTGAGGAGTCTCTGCATTAGTTCCCTCATTACCTCTGGTTCGTCGTTGACGCCTTTGAGAAGCACTGATTGGTTTCCCAACGGGATTCCAGCGTCTGCAAGCAGTCCACATGCTCTCTCGCTCTCTTCTGTTATCTCCCATGGATGGTTGAAATGGACGTTCACGTATAGGGGATGGTACTTCTTGAGCATGTTGCACAGTTCCGGTGTTACTCTTTGAGGAAGCATGCATGGAATCCGGGTGCCGATCCTCAGGATCTCCACGTGGGGTATTGCTCTGAGTCTTTTGAGGAGGAACTCCAGTTCCTCGTCTTCGAGTAGTAGTGGGTCTCCGCCAGACAGGAGTACGTCACGTACAGCTGGGTTCTTCTCGACGTATCGAATCTGCTCTAGGAACACTTCGTGGGAGAGGTCGATTACCGGTTTTCCTACTTTCCTTTTCCTTGTGCAGAATCTGCAGTAGGTTGCACAGCTATTCGAGACGCACATGAGGACTCTGTCAGGGTATCGGTGAACTAGCCCAGGTGCTGGGCTGTCTTCTTCCTCATTCAGTGGGTCGTCTATGGTGTTTGGGTCCCGTAGCTCTAGAGGGCTTGGAACGCACTGTTTCCATATTGGGTCGTTGATCTCTTCGATGAGGTTGAAGTAGTGTCTTGAGATTCTCATGGGGTACTGTGCGGCTACAGCCTTCAGACTCTTTACGTCAACTCTAAAGTTGTCGAGGATTTCTTCTGGTTTCGTTATGGCTCGCGCAAAAATACGTTTCCAGTCGTCAACCAATTGTTTTACGCGCACTCTGTGGCACAGTTGATGCGCCACTGAGAGCGAGTGTTTCATAACGATTTAGATTTAAGTCTTTCTCCGAATTCCGGTTCTAGAGCAGCAGAGAGTATGCTGATTCATCGTGGTACGCTCCGTCCTTCCAGATTCTCCTTCTCCTAACGCATTCGAGTTTGAATCCTGTCTTCTCCGCTACTCGTCTCATCGCCGTATTCTCTGCTAGTGTTTCTATCTCCAGTCTCTTGAAACCTTTCTCTTTGGCTGTCTCAATCGCTGATTCTACGAGTTCGGTTGCGATCCCTGCTCCCCAGTAGTCTGGGTGAATGCTAAGCCCCAGGCTGGCAACGTGCTTCATGTATCTTCCAAGTCTCCATAAGGCTAGGAATCCTGCCGGGCGTCCGTCGGACTTGGCTATGAGCACCTCTACCCTTTTGTTCTTTGGAAGATTCCTGAAGAATCTCTGATAGGACTGGAACTCTTTCTCAGGATCTGGACCAACATACTCGGTTAGCCACTTCTGGACCTCTGGGCGGTGCTCGATCTCGATGATGCCCCTTATCTCGTCTTCTGTTGGAGGGGACCGTCTAGCATTGGATATTTCAAGTCTCAATCCTTTCACCGACAATGTCTCGTCTACTGGATTAGAGCCTGTTAATTGAATGGTTTGCCGCCCTACGCGAGACTTTGCTTCGGCGCAATGACGGTATAGGTGCTTCTTCATTCTCGACTAAAACCTTTTGGCCGGTCGATCCTGGATTCGATCTAAGTCGAGTTGTTCAGCGGCTGCCTACATGTCCTCAGGAAGATTTGCTGGGTTTTCTTCCAAGAGCCTATTACACACCGGGGTCACAATACCTCGATTCTCACTGTTTCTTGGGGAGACCCGAAAAACAGAGTCCTCAAACGAGCTTAGTCATAATAGATGAGGTCTTCTTCTTCGAGTTTCACGTGGAGTTTGTTGACCGCCGTATAGACTTCTTCTTCTCTCTTTGCTCCTGTACAGACGAGTTTTCCGCTTGCGAAAATCAGGATCACGACGTGTGGGTCTTCCATCCGGTATATAAGGCCAGGAAACTGTTCTGGCTCGTACATTGTGCGTCCTAACGAGAAGGTTGAACGCTCAAGATCTATTCGCCCGCCTAGGCTTACGGATGCGACGATGTTCTGTATCTTTATTTGGGGTCGACCGACGATCACCATCCCGTTCTTCTTTAGCTCACGCACCACCTTGTTTACGGCTTTCTTGGCTTGACCCTCAGACTTGGCTCCGGTGCAGACCATCCTGCCGGAACTGAAGATCAGGGTTGCGGTCTTCGGTTTCTTCAATCTGAAGACGAGTCCGGGGAACTGTTCTGGGCGATACTCGACTGCTGAGAAAGCTTTCACTATTGCATTCAAGTCAATCGTCTGTTTCAGAGTTGCCGAGGCAACAACGTTCTCGATATTGATGACTGCTTTAGTTCTAGGCAATCCCACCCATCTCCTTTAAGGAACATGAACTAATGTGACCGTTTGTCTTTCACCCAGTTTATAAGTTTAGGTGTTGGCCTACTCCGTCTTGTTCGAGAATTCCCTAAGAATCATCACAACTATGCACCCAATCAATACCGCTGTCCCCACCGGTGTCTTCGCTACGATCCATATCCATCCTGCAAACGGCACTCTGAAGATCACTCTACCCACTATGTACGTTGCAGCGAACTCTCTCTCATAGGGTAGACTCCAGGGGTTCGTCCGCGGGTTGTCTCCTTTCGTGGTAAAGTGGTATTCCCCGTTCCTGATGACTATCTCAACAACACGGTGCACGATCAGTTGATCCGGGTCGGCCGGGCTACGGAGGACGATAATATCCCCCACTCTGATCTCGTTTGAGGGTACTCCTTCAAGGAATAATATGTCTCCCGGGTTCAGAGTCGGCGTCATGCTGCATTCATTCCACGGTAGCCCTGGATCAAGCCCGACGAATACTATTGGGTTATGGGTTCGTAGCAGGGCGGATAGGCTGAACCACAGGATGTACCAAGCCACGATCGTCAGGAGAACGGTCTTTGCGAGCTTCCTGATCTGCCTTCTTTCAGGTCGCCGGTTGTCCATTCATCTCAACCCTTCTCTTGCATATTTCCATTCTTATGGCAAACTTTTCTCTCTGCCGATTGGTCGGGAAGGACCGGTAAGACTTCATGAACCCTGTCCAAACAACGGACCCAGGTTACTAAGGAGTTTTGACTCTTTCTAGAGGTGACCTTGTTCGGATAACTTATCCCATCTGCCGACGATGTTCCTTTTTGAGGTAGCGATCTCAAGAATATAGATGTCTCTATCCTCGAGTCCTATCAGCTTCTCCTTCAGTCTGTCTGCCATCTCCTTCATCCCCTCAAAGCCGAGGTCTGAGACAGTAGTCCCACTCTCCGCACTATCCATGAACACTTGGACCCCGAAAGGCTGTCCCACTTTCATTCTTCTCTTTGATCTCTTGAAGGTCTTTAGATCCTCTTTCTGGAGGTAACCTGCGTCAACTCTGCCTATCTTCTTGCCATCCAATAGAACCTCATGAAGAGTCCTAAATCCAGGATTGGATCCCTCCAGAGGCTCAGAAATCTCTATCATTGCAGTCTCAGACCCCATTAGTCTGCTAGATGAAATAAGTTTTCCAGTCAAGTCTGACCCTTTTGGAAGTCCAGGGTTTTTATGTTTGATCTCCCAGTAATCACATGCCTTCTCAGGGTCTGAGCAAATGAAGGAATGTCCTGACACCGGGGCTTTCGAATGCCTCTCTAAGCCACTTCGTGACGCTCTCCGGGAGCGTGGATTTATGACAGCTACGGAGCCTCAGGCAAAGGTCATCCCCGAGATTCTGAGCGGGAAAAACGTTCTACTGATAGCTCCGACCGGGACCGGAAAGACTGAGGCGGCTTTTCTGCCAATCCTGAACATGTACCTCCTTACTCCTGAGAAGCCGCCCGGAATTAAGATCCTGTACATTACCCCTCTTAGGGCCCTGAACCGAGATCTTGAGGAGAGGCTGAAGTGGTGGTGTGGCAGGCTCGATATCAGAGTTGCAGTCAGACATGGGGATACTGAGAAGGGTGAGCGTTCCAGGCAGTCAATGAGTCCTCCCGACCTCCTAATCACTACTCCTGAGACTTTACAGGCGATCCTGCCTGGCCGCGTGCTGAGCAGACATCTGAGTTCAGTGAGATGGGTGATCGTCGACGAGATCCACGAACTGGCTGTCGATAAAAGAGGCAGTCAACTGTCGTTGAGTTTGGAGCGGCTTCGATCCTTGACGAGGCGTAACTTCCAGATAGTGGGCCTATCAGCAACCATTGGGAGCCCCGATAGGGTAGCGAGTTTCCTTGTCGGCTCTGGAAGAGACTACACCATCGTCAAGGTTCCTGTTGCCCGGCAGATGGAGCTCACGATCCATTACCCTGAGGCTACGCCTGAAGATGTGAAGTTGTCCGAACGGCTCTTCACTTACCCTGAGGTCGCAGCGAGGCTGACGCTTATCAGAGAGATACTCTCTGAGAACCGTTCTGTTCTGCTCTTCACGAATACTAGGGCTGTTGCCGAGACTCTCGCAAGCCGGCTCAGGATTTGGGATCCTGACTTCCCTGTGAGCATACATCATAGTTCTCTATCGAAACCTGCGAGGATCACTGCCGAGTCAGGACTGAAGGCTGGAGAGCTGAAGGGACTCGTATGTACAAGCTCGCTGGAATTGGGCATTGATGTGGGTCACGTGGACTTATGTATTCAGTACAACTCTCCTCGGCAAGTCACTCGTCTGCTGCAACGGGTAGGTCGGAGCGGTCACAGGGTAGGTCGGATCGCCAAAGGCTCAATAGTAACTCTGACCCCCGAGGACACGCTAGAGTCGATGGCGATCGCGCGCAGGGCACTAGATGAGAACCTTGAACCGGTAATGATACCTGAGAAGCCGCTTGACGTCTTAAACCAGCAGATAGCTGGCTTACTCATGTCCAAGTCAAGATGGTACCTCGATGAGATACTCGATCTCTTCAAGCGAGCCTATCCATACAGAGACTTGACGGAGGAGGATCTAATCAAGGTCTTGACCTACATGCATGGCAGGTATCCACGGCTGGCTTTCTTCTCACTTGCGGACAGAATCATCGCGAAACCCAAGGGGTCAAAGGACCTCTACATATACTACTATGAAAACCTCTCGATGATCCCTGATCAGAAGAACTACCTCATCATAGATGAGAGCAACGATACTCCGGTCGGAATCTTAGATGAGGCTTTTGTGGCTGAGCATGGGCGACCCGGTGTGAAGTTCATTGTTCGGGGTAGTCCTTGGAGGATAAGCTACATTTACAACGATAAGATCTATGTCCGCCCGATCGAGGATCCGACAGGGGCAATACCGAGTTGGGTTGGTGAAGAGATACCTGTCCCGTTTGAGGTGGCAATCGAGGTCGGGGAGATCCGGTCTCTTGTGGAGAAGAAAAGATCTTCGGGGACTCCACGGTCAGAGATACCTCGATTACTTGTGGAGAAGTACCCCGTGACCTTGGAAGTAGCGGCTCGCGCTATCGCGGATGCACTTGACCAAGTTGACCAAGGTACACCTGTTCCAACCGATAAGCGAGTGACAGTCGAGGAATGGGACGAGTACTTGGTTACACACGCCAGTTTCGGGACCCTTATCAACAGGACTCTTGCTCAGCTCATCGGTCACGTACTTGCGGAGAAACTTGGGCACGCTGTCGGTGCACAGCAGGATCCCTACAGGATAGTGATGCAGACCTCCGGTGAAGCTTCAGTGGACGATATTCTGACTTGTCTTTCCCAGACCTCGGCTCAGGATGCAAGAGAATTGATTCATGAGGCAGTGGTTGCGACGGGTCTATTCAAGAGGAGATTGATTCATGCTGCACGGAAGTTCGGTGCTCTTTCTAAGGGTGTGGATTTTGGCACCGTCAGTCTTAGACAGTTGGTGAAGAGTTTCGAGGGTTCCGTCATATATGATCAGGCTCTGAGAGACACCTGCACAGGCGACCTCGATATCGATGGAACCCTGGAAGTTCTCCATAAGATGCAGACAGGTGAGATCAGTCTCGTCCGAGTCGAGAAGGAGCAGTCCCCGACCCCAATATTGGAAGCAGGCGTCGAGAAAATGAGCATGAGAACGACGCTTATCCCCACCGAAAAACTTCGAAGGCTTCTCATAGAGTCTACAAAGGCACGTCTCCTCAACGAGGCTTTGACCCTGGTATGTGCCTCCTGCTGGACCTACGTGGAAACCAAGAGGATAAAGGAGATTGAGGAGGCAACGGTCTGCCCGAGCTGTGGGTCAAGCGAGTTGGGTGCGGTGAAGATGACCGAGGATGAGGTGCGTGTCGCGTTGACTAGGAGCGATAAAGATCGCAGTAGAAGAAGGGTGGTTCAGCGAGCAAAAGAGGCTTCTGGACTCTACAAGACCTTTGGGGTTGCGGCTTTAGCTGCCCTAGCTGCCCGGAGGCTAAGACTGACTGAGGTTGAGGAGATTCTGAACGAGGAACGCAACCTGAACGATCGCTTCTACGAGCTGATTGTGGAGGCTGAACGAGAGGCGATGCGCCGAGGCTTCTGGTAGACGGATCGGTGAGCATCATCTTGGCTTAAATTTCCCGTGAACAGGTCGACAGAAATTCTGAGATCTTAGGGACGCTTCTTTCTTGCGGAGGGGAAAAGCTGAGGTCTACCTGGGATTGCCAGGGCAGCTGAGTACTCCTCCATAAAGTCTGGGTCGGCTGTCAGGTCATAGTACGTCATGTCTTCTGCGATTCTCTCGGCCTCGTGTCGTTTCTCGATGGACAAAAGGGTTAGATATGCGCCTGCTAGGGATCCGTTTCCTAGCTGGAATGTCTCCGCGTTAGGCAACTCTGGGAACACGCCTAGCGTAGTTGCGCTCCCTAGATCGACATAGTTGCCGAAGGCGCCGAAGAGGTACAAGTTGTTCACGTCTGAGACAGATAGACCTACCTTCTTCATGAGGACAGCTACTGCTGCGCATGTCGCTGCCTTAGAATCCATCAGATTATCTACGTCCTTCTGTGTTATGACGATGTCCCTTCCAATATCGTTCTCTTCACCCGGCACAAGAAGATACTCAAGTCCCTCATCCCCCCTTCGGATACGCGGGGAAATGAGATCCCCGCGAATCTTGCCAAGCGAATCTAGAATCCTCACCTTATACATCTCGGATAGGGCGTCTATGAGACCTGATCCACAGATTCCCCGCGGTTTCGTCTTATCAGGTCCTATGACCTCGTAGGCTGGTCTCAAGGTTTCGGTCTCAATCTGAACGTGTTCTATGGCTCCTTCAAGTGAGCGCATTCCGAACTCTATGCCCCACCCTTCAAAGGCAGGTCCGGCTGCGCAGGATGTTGAGAATATCCACCCTCTGCTTCCGAGGATAATCTCTCCATTGGTTCCCATGTCAATCAGAACCGAGATCTCGTCAGAGTCATGGAGTCCCGATGCGACAACGTCGCCAACCGCGTCTCCGCCCACGAACCGGCTTGCGCTCGGTAAACAGAAGACTCTGGCTTCGGGGTTCACTGCTATCCCGAGTTTTCCTGCCCCGGCTTCGATCGGGTCCCTGGAAACCTTCACATTGCTGTCTACAAGAGGCGCTGGATCCAACCCTACAAAGAGGTGCGTCATTACGGTGTTTCCTGCCACGGATAGTCCTGAGATCTCCGTGGTCTCGATCTTGTTCCTCGCGAGCATTGAGTTCACCAAACCGTTTATTGTGTCCATCACTGCAGCCTGAAGTTTGTCCAGACCATGTCTGGTTCTGAATCCATAGTCGATTCTTGAGAGCAGATCCTCTCCATACACCAACTGTCTATTGTAGTCCGATCCGATGTCAAGTATTCTTCCGCTGCTGAGCTCGACAAGATAGATTGCGACTTTCGTGGTTCCGATATCAATCGCGAAACCAAAGTTTCTCTCTGAAGTGCTCCCAACCTCGATATCGACGATCTCAGACCTTTCCCCAATCTGATAGAGAGTAACAGTCACTCCCCGTTCTCTTCCCCGCCCTATCTCGAGTAGCTTCCTCAGAGCCGACTCAGAGATCTCAGCCTCAGTATGATACTTCTCTTCGATTACTTTCCTCAGGGCTTCGAGAGGAGACGGTGCCTCCGGATGAGTTGGCACTCCATCCCTGAAGAAAATCTTCTTGGACGCAGGGTTCAATTCGCTCTCCGGTATTTTGGCAGATGTGAGAGTCTTCTGCCCCTCGATTCTTGTTTCTAGAGGGATATCTATCACGGTATTGCTGAGAACGTATGTTTGGCAAGCCAGATGGTATCCGCGGGCGATTTCCTCCTGTGTAAAGAACTCTTTTTCAAACCTGAGATTGCCTGTGACCTCTCCCTTCTCGACGATCACTCTGCACTTGCCGCAGCTTCCCTTCCCCCCGCAGATACTCCTGATATTCACACCTGCAACCTGGGCAGCCTCAAAAAGGCTCATTCCCTCATCTACCCTTACTCTTCTGCCCGAGGGTTGGAAGGTTACCTCAATCTTCCGAGGATCTCTCAACTGCAAATCTCCCGTGATCAACGTTAAGCTAGAACACGCGTGCTACACGTAGAGATATGATCGCAAATATAAGATGCGCAGTATGGCCGGGTAGCAGTGTCAAGTTTTTCACGGCTGCTTGGCTTTTTGTTTTGGTCGACTGGTGTGCGCCAATCTCCCTCCATTGGGAATACGCTTAATGCGCTGTCAATCTACTATTGGGTACAGGGACGTTCTCGTTTGGATGAGTGGGCGTTGCAGAGGGGTGTTGGCATTGCCCTCCTGGTGTTAGCAGGGTACATCACATACAGGAATGTGGATGAAATCACGGACTGGCTACGGGAAGCGCAAAGAAGAATCGAGAGGAGACTCTCTCTGCCGTCCGAATTCAAATGGATACTCGTGGTGCTCTTGATCGTTATGGGCTTGGCACTGGTGTTCCTCGTGTGATGACTGTTCACCCAGAAGACCACTTACTCCTCTGGTGAGGTGGCTATAGAGGTGCTCAAGAAGGAAACGGTCGGCATCGTTTGGACTCACTTGTTGCGCAGCTTCTCGATCCAGATAGTGTGACAGGCCTATCGTCCAGTTCTTGGCGCTTAGAGAGGAGCGCTCTTACTTTCGTCTGTTTCGCGTCAATCTAGATCTTAGAGGGAGGGCTTTCTGTTGGTGTCTGTTGAATCCATTTTTCTTGCAGGAATTTCGGTATTCCCGAGGAGTCCAGGGGTCCGACGAGGACCTCCCACTTTGTTGCGTCCTCTATCTCTCCGCTTAGCCTTGAGGCTCTGCCAGGGATGATCAGCTTCCTGTGTTTCACAAGCTGGTCTGCCTTGAACTCTCTGATCGACTGGGCTACTCCGTCTGCCGTCAGTTTTCTTCCTGCAACGGCACTCTCCACGGAGATCCCCTCCGTGTTTACGACAAGCAGGTAACCGTTGATCCCTGCTCGCTCAATGTCGTCAGCCACAGTATAATACGTTAGGGCAAAGTTGGTGGTCATGAAGACCGGTGAGTTCCCATCAGGGTTACCGATCGTCCTTATCCCGGGGTCTACCGCGACAGGCTTTCTCGGGTCGGTATAGAGGTTCTGTCTAAATATTATGTCCGCCAGAAGCGCCCAGCCCTCCGTGTCGCTCATGATCATTATGTCCGTGTATCTCGTGATCAACATTGAGGAAAGCCAGGCTTCATTCCACCTCCTCTCGGTAGGTTCACGGTCCTCCAGGGAGGCGACCATTGGGACGGCTATGATTGGGAAAGCCAGGAGTTCGTCGTTCTCTTTGCATGCTGCACGCCGTATTGCGGTGAAGTTGTTAATTGTGTCTCTCAGTCCCTCGGTTCCGAAGGTTCCAGGATCGAGCACGATGTCATTGACGCCGTATTCAAGGAGGGTCTTTGAGAGCGACCGTAGGAGTCTTAGGTCGTTGGGTGCAAAGACGCATAGCGGGCAGCCGTACATTAGGGAGAGATCCGCAATCTCCTTCCAGTTCTCGCGATTGGCTGCATAAATGAGTGGACGCCTCTCACGGGTTGCCATCAGCCCGGCCTCGATCAGGTTAGCATCAAAGGAGCAGATCACTAGGGGAAGCTGTGTGTTCTCAGCCACCTTCCTCAGGGTGGATTGGAAGCGATCAGGATTTCCGCTTAACGACCTGACTGCGATCCCGTCAAGCGTGAGAGTTTGACCGATGTAGTTGTAGGAAAAACCGTTAACGTTCTGTACTCGCTTGAGGAGGTCGTCTTCAGGCATCTCATCGTCGACCGCGATCACGAAAGCGGTGGGGTTCATGTAGGTGAACTCGTGGCGGTACATCACCAGTTCGCCTCCCACCTTCACTGCTTTCTCCCCGGTCCCAATGACCACTTCTCTTACTGCTGGTTTGAGCAGCTCCTTGAGCTTCTCGTAGGAATCCTTGTACTTGTCTTCCAGCAGCGGGCTGCATGCCTCTAAGGATACCTCCCTGTTGACCAGTCGGGTGGCGAATGCCATGCAGTTCTCTTCCCCACACTCCTTGCAGTTCGTTCTGGGCAGCAGCTTGTATACGTCAATAGGGCTGAGTTCTTTCGCAGACATGCACTCTCCTCCTAGACCTTCCTCGTAACCCAGCTGGCGATGTTGGCGGGGTCCGCCTTATTTCCGCCTGTTAGGTCTCTAACCACGTCTTTGACCGTCTTGACCGCGGCTGGGTGCATCATCATGAAGTAGTCGACCCCGACGAGTAGGAGCGAGACTGCGGTAACCGTCTCCCAGATCGGACCCCGGAGTTCACGGGGACCCCACTCTGGACCCATGGTCATCCATGCTTCTCTGGCGGCCCATGCGTTCGTAGTTCCCGAAGACATTGGATGCTGTAGCTCAGGGTCTCCCATTAGTCCTGCTTGACGCGTCCGTTCCATGATTGTGAAGGCATAGTCCAAGCCGTATCCGAGGGCTGCCGTGGTGGTATCTATTACGATGTTGTCCTTCGGGAGGAACTCGTAGAGCTTCCGGTTTAGTTCTCTGGCAAGGGCCATATCCATCGAGGTGAATGCGATCACTACATGGCCATATCTCTTTATGATTTCGGCTGTCTTCTTGATGTCCATGTCTAAGGTGACCGAGTTGAAGAGTATTCTTTCTCCTTCGGCTACCTCAGCGACCTTCTCGAAGACCTTGAGGTCTTTGGCTGCGTCTCCGCATCCCCCGACTGCGATAGGTACGTCCACTGCTTGAAGAACCTCCTCCACAGTCTTCGCTGCGTCCTGCGGGGAGGTGTCGCTGATCAGGGGGTCAATGCTTACGAGGTGAAGGTTTACCATCTCTGCGCCGAACTTGTCGACGGAGCGTTTCGCCCAGGCTCCGGGGTCCTCCATAACATCCTCGATGTGTATCTTCACGGCTTTTGCCAACGGGATCTTCATGTCGAAGACATCGAAGGAGATCACAGGCGGGTGGGGCATCTCACTCTCAAAGTAGTAATATGGTAGGGACGTCTCGCCGCCTATGGTCAGTGATCTTGCTCTGGTCCCCCCCTCGCTCTTCGTTGCTCCTAGCTTGACCTCCACAATCTTTCCTGGGTACTCTCTGACTGGTGGAACGAAGTCTGTTTCCAAGATGCGTGTTGGCTTCGCTTCTAGCGGCGCAACAATTTTAGGGGGCATCATCGCAGGCTGGGGTGGTTGAATCCAGACCTCCAGATCTCCCACATCTATGTCAACATCTTCCAGCTCTATCTCCCCGAGCTTGCTCAGAGCTTCGAGGAGCTTAGGGCCAATCTTTATCGCCTTTCTCTCCTCTTCGTTCTTCTCATCTTTCATGGCTTCTCACCTTTCTTGACGGCGCGGAGAGTTATCTTCTCCGCGTGGATTCTCGCGTTCTTGAGAATGATCTTGAATCCGCCGCCGATCACAGGCATTGCTGTCGCGCTTATCATCGGGGCTACCGAGATCTCCTCTTTCCTTTCCTCTTCTTCGGGCGCCGCTTCAGCAGGTGCAGCCTCCCATCGCTGGATGATCGGGTGTTCTTTCTCCTTTAGGAACGCGTGTAGTTGATCCACAGATTCCACGTCCTTCTCTGTGGCGATCTTGTCGAAGAGTTCCGTGGGTATGAAGTCCTTGACTCTCTCCTTTGCTTCCGAGGGAGCCCATACCACTCTACTCCATCCTCCGTCTGATTGCAGGAACTTTCGGGATCTCATGTACTCTATGGACAAGCCGTGGAACCCGTCGACCTGTCTTCCACCCGCGGTCGAGTCCGCCATGGTTGAGAACGGTAGACCGTTGACCGTCTTTCCCCTGAAACCTCTATCGACTACTCCAAAGCCGTCGACCTCAGGAATGTAGAAGGCTATCCCCTCGAAGCAGCCGCATGATGTGTGAGGGTAGCCGAACGCGCTGTAAAGGTACACCCTGTTGATAGCCCCTAGAGATTTCTCGGCCACCGCCTTGTTCGGTCCTGAGAACTCCCCTCTTAGAGGATCTATCTCCTCCCCCACCTCAACCTTGAAGAGGGGACCCTTTGGGTCTACCCTTGCCGCAGCCCTAGCGTCGAACCAACTGATGGCTCCACAATTGGCATATCGCTGTGGCGTGATAACGCAGACGTGGGTTGGGGCGAACGACTGGCAGAGTGTGCAGCCGTAGAAAGAGTCGACCTCCTCATCCTTCAGTCCTCGTGCTCGTGCGTCTCTGGTCTCGTAGATTCTTCTGGCTTCTGCATACAGTTCTTTCACGGTTGCTGGGTCCGTGATGAATCTGATCTGCATCTTCTCGATGATAGGCAGTTCGTTCTTGAAGAGCCTCATCAGCACCTTGCCAAGCATCTCAAAACTGTTGAACCCCTTTGCAAAGGACTTCTTACCAAGCCGACACCATATGTCGTAGCGCTGGTTCAGGTGCATGAACCCCTCGACGAAGTTGCAGTACTCATGGATGCGACGCTCTATGACACCTTCCAGCTCTTCTTCTATCTGCTTGCCCGCGACCTCGATCCAGATCCCGAATGGAAAGCTGCCGCCTTCCGCCAAATCCTTGAGATCTTGTCCCACTATCTCGATCTTCCCATCTTCGATCTCGTCTAGAGCTTTGGCTCGGACGAGTTCGAACTTCGTATCGATCTTCGGTCCGCCGAGTTCTACATGCATCTCTTCCTTCCGGATTCTTTCTCCTTCGTAGATTATTCCCACGTCGACCGGAATATCCTTGAACATCGACATCTCAGTTTCCTCCCATTCGTTCAGCTATCAGTTTGAGAGATTTCTGCCAGTCCTCAACAGAGATGTTGGGAAAGGACCATGTCGCATTAGGCTGATAGAACCTGTCCATACATATGGACTTCAGGTCGGATGCGAAGTGCTTGAGAGCGGACAGGACAAGCCACTCCATATAGTAGGGAACACCCACGATCAACACCAGGTCATGTTGGCCTTCATTTCTCAGACCTT
>CAZBVH010000009.1:0-4655 GCA_964495315.1 uncultured Candidatus Bathyarchaeia archaeon
GCAGAATCTGCATTCTCCCGTTCGCCTCCCGGAATCAATCTAAAGGATTAGGGAATAGTAAATAAAGCAATGGTCTCGATCCAGCGACCCCCAGTCGAGTCTTGATCGATGGTGAACGGTCACCTGAAGGTGTTGAACCGCCACTTCTCCAGTCTGCTCAGTTTCCTCGATTTCTTCTTGTACTCCTTGTAGTGATCAGGGCAAAGGTATCCTCTGCGGGGGTTCGACAATCTCAATCCTGCCTCTGCCACCTTAACCGGAGAGACAGACCTAACAGCTTCCTTGCCGCAATTCTCGACACTGCAGGTTTGCCCCTTACCTATTCGGCCCATTCTATCGCCTTACTGGTTCCAGTCATCTCTTATTGGATAGTCTCGTTCAGGTCACTGCCCTACTTGGTGGTAGGATTGCAGTTAGCCTGTAAGATCCATCTTAAACCTCAAGGCGTCACACTTGGTTTTAAGGATGTTGAGGTTGTACGGGGATTCTCTTCAGACCTTGATCCGCGATAGCGACACGCTCATAGTTGCTTGTCTGGATCCACGCTCAGAGCCGCACATGGGTAGACACAACCCAGCCTCAGATCATTTGCATAATGGTGATGAGTTGTCTGCTCAGTTCTCGCAGAGAGGGGAGCTCAACAAGGTTCTACCGACAAAGCGAGATAAAGGAGAAATGGCACAGTTCCAGCCTGGAAGAGATATGATCATGGGCAGACGAACGATCTCAAACAGCTTGGGCCCAGTTCTACTTCCGCCGAGACGCGGGATCTATTCGATAGGGATTCGACTTGAGGAGCCTATGGAAGTGAACATACGAGGGAACCTGCATAGACTGGAGAGTGGGACCTATGTCTATACGGGATCTGCCTTAGGAGCAAGCAGCAACCTTCACACAAGGATAGGAAGACATCTTTCAGGCAGGAAGAAAAGACATTGGCACATTGATCAGATCACAAGTTTCAAACACGCTTCGATTTCGTTTGTCGTCTTCTCCGAAACCGAACAGAAGATGGAGTGTGCGGTGAACAAGTCTATCGCTGCATCTGCCCAGGCGGAGGCTCCGGTTCCGGGCTTTGGGTCTTCAGACTGCAGATCTGGATGCAGATCCCACCTTCTATTCTTGGGTCAGAAAAGCAGCTTCCCGAAGATAGTGAGAGCCCACAGACTCGCAAAGCTGAATCCGAAAGCGTTAGAGGTAAAAGGGAAGGAATCGACTGAAAGACGAGAAAAGAATCAGACCCGGGAACAAACACCCATGTCACGTCCACGCTCAGACAGAGCTGTACATGATTGCAGTGAGGGAGAGTGATGCTCACCCTGATCAAGGAGGAGTTTCGCAAGAGATCTCGATTCCTTCTTTCGATATTGCACTCGCTCGGTCTAACGCCAAACCATATGACCGCCATCGGATTCCTATTGGCAGTACTCTCATCGGTTTTCTACGGCATGGCAAGAGTGGAGAGACGCTCTATGTTTGTGGGGGGAATGCTTCTTCTGATTTCAGGTCTCTGCGATGCTTTGGACGGAGCACTCGCAGAGTCATACGGGCAGACTACATCTCTCGGAGGGATCTTGGATTCTACACTTGACCGTCTTGAAGAAGCTATCGTCATCTCTTCCATCATATTGGCAGGGCTCTGTAATGCAGGAATCGGATTGATGGCGGTGATCTCATCTTTCCTTGTGAGTTACATCAGGTCAAGAGCAGAGGTGGAAGGGATCGAGACGGTGAATATTGGGATCGCGGAAAGAGCGGAGAGAGTGCTAGTTCTAGTAATTGCGAGTTTCTTTCAGGCACTTGAGATTGGGGTCGCAGTAGTCGCGGCAATCTCCGTGATAACCATTGTTCAGAGACTGCGTCATATAGCTGGAGTCAGCAGCGCACCTAGGCTAGGGCGTCAAGCGAGGACTTGATAAAGTCTTTCCCCGCTTGAAAAGCTTCCAGACCCTTCTTCGTTATCTCATAGTATATCCGGTCGGGTCTTCCAAAGACAGACATCCTCCTCTCCGTCTTGATAAGGCCCTCTCGCTCCATCTTGTGCAAGACGACATATACGGTCACGGTTGCCGCAGACACGTTGAAACGTTCAAGAAGTAGCTTCCTGATCTCGTATGCGTACATGGACCTCTCAACAAGCATCCTAAGGATGTAGAGCCACAGATTCTCCTTCGTGAGCTTCCGGACTAGACGGTTGTAAGCCAACGTTTCCACCAGGGACCGCAGTAGACGAGATGTCTACCCTCAAGTCTGACCGATTGAGGGAAAAAGATTTCCACAACTCTCCAGCAGCACGAGAAGGGCAGCTTGGCGCAGCAGACTGGTCTACTGCGAAAAATCGGTTCCAGCTATATCCGGGTCTTCCTCAGGTCTTTCGCCCGCACCTTCACGATTCTTCGATGGACTGCACAGGATACGCAGTAATATTTTGTTACCCTTTCACGAGGCAGGATGGCGCCCTGAGAGCGAAGTTCCTTTCCTAGCTGCCTATCCACAAATGAGACCCATCTTGTGGCTCGCTTGACTTTGTCGCGGGGAACGAGCGCGCCGCAGGAGGAGCACTGAACCAGATTAGCCCTGCCCTTTCCTCCGGTTGACCGCCCACCGCTTCTTCGTTTCTTCGGCATGAAAAACCAACTTCAACTGTAGAGAGGGGCAACTTAAAAGTTCCGAATCTAAAAAAGATTGTGGCACTATGAAGGGCAGATTTGACCTGATCGTCATCGGGCATCAAACAATAGACGAGATCGTCCTACCAGGACGACCGGTTAGGAGAAGCCCTGGAGGTTCAGTCACGTTCGCGTCCTTAGCAGCAACCAGGATGGGCAGGAGTACAGCCATCGTCTCCCGGGTAGGAAGAGACTTTCCCGACGAGTATGTCCAATGGCTTGCTCAGCGAGGCGTCAACCTAGACTGGATGATTCGTGACCGTCTCTCTGAGACCACGAGATTCGAGATCCGGTATCAAGAAGGAACAGAAGAGAGACACCTAAGGCTGGTAAAGCATTGCAGCGAGATTCTGCCAAAGGACATACCATCGGATGCAAAGGCAAGAGCTGTTCATCTGGGTCCAGTGGCAGGAGAAATCTCGCTAGAAACGGCGAGACAAGCGAGGAAGATCTCTGAACTACTCTCGATCGATCTACAAGGATGCGTCCGAGACTTCGATCCGAAAGGGGAGATAACGCTGACAAGAAGCTTGGATCCGAGACTTATCAAACTCGTCGACGTAATAAAGGTCTCAGAGGATGAGCTTACTCTAGCCTTGTCATGCGACACTGTGAGTGAGGCGAGGGAGAAGCTGCACCTCGGCAGAGACAAAATGCTCATCGTGACCCGTGGAAAAGCAGGCTCCACAATCCTGAGAGGAGACAACATCGTCACGATGCCAGCATATCCCGTTGGAAGAGTGCGAGATCCGACAGGGGCGGGAGATGCCTTCATAGGCGTCTTTGTTACTGAACTGGCTCAAGGTGGCAGCCTTGACGAGTCCGCCGCAATGGGATCAGCCGCTGCCTCATTTGTGGTCGAAGGATTTGGACCAAGCTCCTTTGGGACCAGAGAAGAGGTGTCGGAGAGGGCAAACGCTCTTCTGAAGCACATTTAGAGAAGAATGGCAAAGCACCCGAATCGGTCTGAAATCGTGCCTTGTCGTCTCTTGGACGCCTCAGGAGAAAGGGAAAGAAGAAAAAAGGGGTCATCTCCAAGAATCTTCTCAAGTAGTTACTCACGTAGCAAAGCAAGATGATGGGCAGATTGACTCAAGGAACAAGAAAAAACGGAAGAATGCGAGTTCTTGGCTGGTCGATGGTTCTATGCGGACTCCTCATTATGTCGGGAGGACTGTTTCTGGAGCAGATGTCTCCTCCGACGATATCTTCCCTAGGGCTGATTCTGTCTCTCGTGGGCATCGTTGTTCTTGCGAGGGCAGTCAGGCAAGAGGAAGGCAGAGAGGAAACGGAGGTTCGGAGGACAAAGGTGGACTAGGCCACTGCTCCTGACAACGCATCCTTGCAAGGGCACTTGCGGGCTTCATCAACACTCAGGATCGCCCGTGAAAAGACCTTACGTACTTTCTCTATGTTCTGCGCGAAGATCTCAGTCACCTCTTCATGGGTGATCTTCTCAGGCCCTGTGCCTGCAGCATAGTTCGTGGACATGGCGACGGAACCATAGCACATCGCCAGTTCACGAGCTAGGACGCATTCTGGGATGTTCGTCATACCTACAACGTCTGCTCCCCAGATCTTGAACGCGCGGATCTCAGCAGCCGTCTCAAACCGTGAGCCCTCCGTGCAGATGTATGTCCCAGCGCCGAAGTAAGGCACATGCGACTCTTCGCATGCGGAGATCAAGGCCTTCCTTATCTCGGGACAGTAAGGTTGGGTAACGTCGATATGGACGACCCTGTTTATGGGAGGTCTGTCTGGCCAGACTGCAATCGGCGTTCGCCCATCGTAGAAAGTAGGTGAACGGGATTTCGTGGCGTCAAGAAACTGATCCAGTATTACAAGGGTTCCGGGTTTGATTGCCGGGTTGATGGAGCCGCAGGCTTGACTGGTGAAGACGCGTTCCACCCCTAACATTCTCAAACCGTAGACATTCGCACGGTAATTCACCAAGTAGGGTGGCACGACATGCCCCACTTCCTCGGA
>CAZBVH010000009.1:4665-23362 GCA_964495315.1 uncultured Candidatus Bathyarchaeia archaeon
CCTCGGACCCAGGAGCGGAGTGCCTCGGCAGGAAAGCGGTCTTCACACCTGAGACCTCGCCCACCTCGATCCGCGGAGTCTTGCCAAAAGGAGTTTCGACGAAAAGGTGATCAGGGTTCTCTAACATCTGGTACAGACCTGAACCACCTACAATCGCGATCTTGATTGGGAAGACTTCCGATAACGAAACCTCCATCATGTGACCTCCAAAAAGTCCCTGAAGGTAACCTCACATACCAGACCTATAATAGGTCTGCGACATCCCAGATGAGGGGCGAATAGGCATTCTTTTTATTGGCAGGACACGATAATCAGCTTCCCAAGTTACCCGCCACAGCCTTCAAATTAAACTCAGCTCAAAGCGCAGTGAACCGGAGAATCGTCTCAGACAGAGGGAGTAGGAAACGAGCATAGATCTGTCTCGGCTCTTAGTCGTCTGCAGTCCAGGACCCATCGCAGCGAGTATCGTTTGGTTCGGTTTGAGGACTAGACGAGGGGAGACCTCGCGTGGCGCGGCAGTCTACTCGTTGACGTATGGCGCTGTCGGCTGCGCCCTATCTGTTCTGTTGGTTGAGAACCTTGTGAGGGCCCTCTTCGAGGTTACGGAGGTTGGATACCTCAGCTTAGGAGAGCCGGGAAAAGGGATGACCCTGTTCGTACCACCGCTAATGTTTCCGTTCATGGAGGAAGCCTTGAAGCTCGTTGGTCCCGCAAGGTTATTCTCAGGAGGTCAACCAAAGACCAATGAAGAGATGGCGAAACTAGGATATCTCTCCGGAGCCGGATTCTCCTCATCAATATGCTTGGTTAAGACAGTGATTCTGTTCACGAGGGGAGAGCTTGCAAGGCAGTTCCTTCCGCAGCTCTTGGAAAACATCGCCTACACTTCGTTCCATATAGGGACCACAGGGGTCCTCTCCCGCTCCCTGGGTCAGGTGATCCTAGGGGGGAAACCCATCTCATCCCTGCTGAGGAACTACATCCTGATGGTTTTCGTGCACGTGATCTATCAGTTGATCCTTGCTTCTGGGAGCGTGATCGACGTCGATGCGGAGGTCTGCTTGATAGTGTTCGCAACACTCTTCTCTCTTGCGCTGACTCTCGTTCTTAGGAGACAGGACTCGGGGTGCTCCCGACCTTAGTCTCCCGGAGGGAAGATTCGGTAAAATAGGTAGCTTGACCAGAAGGCTACCGTCAGTATTAGGACCCCCGCGGGTTGCTCGGACATCCAGCAGAGGCAGACTCCCGAGAACCACATCAGAAGCGAGAAAGCGAAGAGTAGTATAGAAAGACCTCTCTTAGACCAGAGATCAAGCCGAAACAAAGACTACGGCACCCACGAAACGAAGACTATGACCATGAACCCATATGCAAGTACAGGTCTCAAGAACCATTCCTACTCGCATTCCACATCCCACGATCATCTTGACTAGGTCTGGAAACTCTTCGGTTAGCGACTTATGCCACTAGGGTCAAGAATCTTTTGCATCAGATGTACGTCCAAGAACCTACCGAATTTTCGTCCGACTTCCTTCATAACTCCAATATGCTCGAACCCAACGGATTCATGAAGACGAATACTCACTTCATTGCCTTCCGCTATTCGCGCAACTATGGTATGAAGCCCTGCTTTTTGACCAGCTTGCACAATTTCTTCCAACAGATTTCTTCCTATGCCTTTTCTCCGACAGTCTTCTCTGACGTAAAGAGAAATCTCAGCAGTGCGCGAATACGCACATCGACCAGACCATTTGCTCAGTGATGCCCACCCAACAACAATCCCATCCTGCTCTGCAACGAGTATGGGGTATTTGGAGCCATGACCCACAAACCATCTTCTTTGTTCTTCAATGGTCTTCGGCTCGGTATCAAACGTAGCGACAGTTTTGAGAACAGCGTCATTGTAGATCTCGGTGATGGCGCTCAGATCCTCCAATTTTGCTTGCCTTATCTTCAACATCCTCCTCACCATATTCGTGCAAAGCAAGATCGTAGAAGCCGTTGCCTCTTGCCGACCGATGGACTTGTAGAGGTTCTTGACAAAAAGAATTTAAGGATGAGCAAAGCAGACTCCTAGATGCCGCCGTTTTGTATCTGCAATCTGTTTTGGAAGTCTCTTAGTCTTTCCGTCAACGGTATTGAAGGGGACGAATACTTGATTTCTGATAGAAAGAGATGTAGTGCTTCATGTGAGTTCTTCCTTTGTGAACAGAAAGCAATTGCGAGGAAAGAGGGAAAACTGCTCTGCCGATGGGGTGAAGACGAGTGCCGAGGTCCTTCCTGCAATTATAGCTCCTGTGCCAGAGGAAGAATGCTCGCAAATGGTCTCTGTGGGTTGATGATCCGTCGAAGGACGAGCGACCTAGAAGAGGAAGGATTGGGGCAAGTTCAAGGGATAAGGATACGAGGAACGCTATCCAAGAGGCTTGGAGAGAAAGAGCTGTACTAGCCTGCCCCAAGTCGCTTCTGACTGTGTCAGACCTAAAGATCAAAGACTTATCTACCGAATAAGAACATCGTATTGCTACCATTAGGCAAGCGGTGTTCTGGAGGAAGCTACGACTTTGAGGGTTGTTCTGACAGCCGTACCAGGATCCGGAAAATCGACCATTATCAGGAAGATAAGGGAACTCAGAGAGGACATAAGAACGGTCAACTTCGGAGACATTATGCTCGAGATCGCCAAAGCGAGATACGGAGTAGAGGGCAGGGATCAGATGCGCAGCAGGTTAAGCGCAGAAGAATACAGGCTAGTGCAAACGTTAGCAGCGAAGAAGATCGCGGAGATGGAAGGGGACGTAATAGTCGACACGCATTGCAGCATCCTGACGCCCAGAGGGTACCATCCGGGGCTTCCGGAGGAGGTTTTGAAGCAACTGGACCCACAGGTAATAGTCCTGCTTGAATATGACCCAGAAGACATCGCTGCTAGGAGAGGCAAAGACAGGGAAGCATCAGAGAGGGCTGGAAGAGAAGTCGAGACGGGAGAAGCAATCGAGCTACAACAGCAGATGAACAGAAGCTTTGCAGCCGCTTACGCTGCCCTCGCACATTCTTCGGTGAAGATCATCAGCCTGAGAGAGAAAGAGAGATACGCGTTTGAGCACGCTGAGATAGCTTCGAAGAAGATAGTTGAACTATTCAAGCGGTCCCCAATGAAGGACTCGCAGAGATCATAGGGCACAGGCTGAGGAGAGGTCACGGGAGATGAATCTATCAGAGAAGAGAGTCATAGGGACAATTGTTCTTCTGCTGGGTCTGAGCTTTCTGACATTGGGTTTCTTTGGTAACGAAGTGAAGTATATCGAGGAGTTGCTGAAGATCACCTTTAGACCGGACATAGCAGGACTTCCCTGAGAAACGGTGGAAGATTTCGGAAAGAGACAGCCATGAAGAGCATATGGATTCGCCGCCTATTCCAGATAAGCTGCTTCATCCTGTTCAACGCAGGGATCTGGAAGCTAGGCCCATGGGACGTCGTCATCCCGGCACTGGTTTCGATGCATGGAAATGCAAAGACCGTTGTAGGCTCCCTTGACCTTCTCCAGTACATGCTGGCAAGAAATGTAATCCCATGGATGGCGCTTGCCTCAACACTCCTCTTCGCAGCAGTCACGGGAAGGTTCGCTTGCGGCTGGATCTGCCCTTTCGGGTTCGTACAAGACATTCTCTCGGTGGTTCCCAGTAAGAAGAGCAGAATTTCGCCTAGAACCCATAGATCGTTAACTAGGCTGAAATATGGAGTGCTGTTCCTGACAATATTAGTCAGCTTTGGATTGTTTGTCCTCTCCGTGACAGATCAAGAGAGGGGTACAGGTTACAGGGAAGCTTTTGGAACCTTATCTGAGGGACCATTCAACTCGCTGTCACCGGCAAGTACAGCCTTCGTACTTGTCCCTCAGCTTCCGCAGAGATGGCTTAAGATCTCAGAAGATTTCGATTTCAGTAAACTGTCCACTCTTCAGGGAACACAAGAGTTCCTAGGAACATTCTTCTCACCTCTGTTCGGGCTTCGGCTGGGAATCCTTCTTGCTGCGATGATCGGTTCTGTATATGTTGCCCGATTCTGGTGCAGATACCTATGCCCGCAAGGAGCCTTGTTGGCGCTGTTCAGCAGATTCTCACTCGTTGGGATACGTAGGGAACCCGCGAAGTGTACCCGGTGCAGGAAATGCGTCCAGACTTGCCCTATGGCAGTCGACATATTGGACGCATGGTGGGAGAAGATCACGGAACCCGAATGCATAACATGCCTAGACTGCATCTATTCCTGTGAGTTCGACGCACTCAGGCTCAAACTAGGATAAGGACGACTGATGCAACAATTGGCTGTGTACATGGGATGAAGCAATATCTCACTACACGGCTTCAGATTTGAAGAAACATGATCACCTCAATCTTATCGCTCCGAATGTATGCGCGATCGGTTCGCCAAGACTCGTCGGAGGCCATTACGTCATTCGTTTTTCTCCAACGATCATGCCGTCGCGCATAAGCAGTATCCGATCGGTCATCTCAGCGACAACAGGGTCATGAGTTACGACCACGACGGTCACTCCCTCCGTTTTTGTCATCGTACGTAGAGCGCCCATCACATCGCCGCCAGTCTTGGTGTCAAGATCACCCGTAGGCTCATCTGCTAGAACCACGCTTGGCCGGTTCGCTATGGCTCGAGCTATGGCAACACGCTGCTGTTCTCCGCCGCTGAGTTCCTCGGGTCTGAAGTCGGCTCTCTGAGATAGGCCGACCATTTGAAGCAGTTTCAGTGCCCTCCCCTGTCGCTCTCGTTTTCGGGCGCCCGCAATCAACATCGGCAATTCGACGTTTTCAAACGCCGTCAAGACCGGAATGAGATTGTAGAACTGAAAGATGAACCCGATCTTGTTTCGCCTCAGTTTGGTGAGTTCGCCCTCGCTCATCAGGGTCATGTCTCGCCCGTCTATGAGGATCCTTCCTGATGTTGGACGATCGAGAGCCCCTATCAGGTTGAGAAGAGTCGTTTTTCCGGAGCCTGAGGGGCCCATCACTGCAACGAACTCGGCCCTCCTCAGCGTCATGCTTACTCCCTTTAGAGCATGCACCTCTAGGTTTCCCAGTTTGTAGATCTTGGAGACATCCTTGGTCTCGATTATTGGTGCTGTGCTAATCGCTGATTCCCTCCGAAAACCTCGACTCTGATCAGCAGTGGCGCGCCATACAGATATTAAGCCGACGAATATAAGGCATATTGATGATCAGAGTGGGGATCGCCTCAATTCATGACGTAACATGGTGGAAACAAGTGTATCCATGAGTCTCCAAGGTCAGGGTCTCCTTCGAGACCTGAACCGGGGATAACAAGGAGGAAACTGCTTAGACATCGACGGCCGCTCAAGCCTTTGATGCGTATAGGATCTTTCAGAGGTGGTAGGAATGAGTCGCAAAAGAGCTGGCAGGGAGGAGGAAAACCCCGACATACAAGGACTCAAAGCGATTCTTCAGGAGAAGGACCCAAGAACCGCTTTGGTCTACCGATCAGGCACCAATGACCAGAACAGGAACATTTCGAGAGTCTACCTCCTCTTGACGTTCAACGGATACGAGAGTGCCATCTCCTTCGAAGACATAAGCAAGCCAGGTCTCATCATTAGCTTGCTAACGGTGGATCATGAACTCTTCGAGAGAGACGTTAGAGAATCTGCCATGGGAGAGATGATAGCCACCCGGCTCGTGACTCCCTATACTCCCCTGATAGGAAAGGCGGAGCTAATTGACCTCGAAACTGTGTTGAAGAAGAGGACGATAACCGAGAGCCTGGAGAACTTGGTACTGGAATACTCCACTCTGACCACAGAACTCGCGATATCTCCGGAGTATTTCCTCCACGCAGACATACAAAGGCTGTCCAGAGTCTATCCAATGCTGAGTCACCAATTCTCCTGGGTGACATCAAGGACTCTCTGGAAGAGAAACAGGAATCAGATGATGAGAGGGTATACGAGGGCTCTCAGAGAGCTTCATGAAGAGAAGATTATCTCGTTCTCGAACGGTTCAGTAAGGATAAGCGATAGGTTTGTGGGAGATTCTCTTCAGAGATCAAACGAGCTTGCAGATATCCTTGGGTCTATCCAGAAGGCCACGAGACCATATGTCCTTGCAGGAAAGGCAATTACAGCAAACCCGCTCTCGGTAGCGAGAGAGATCATCGAGAACGCCAAAGAAGACCCATTCATGTTCTGGAAGACAACTTATCAACTCGAGGAGCCAAGCAACTTTCTCTTCCTGAAGCGAGGAAGAGAAACCGTGCCGATCTCCCAAAGGCTGACCGTGGACGATTTCGTCACGAAGACCAGCGAGGGAAAACCTGTACGTGAGGTCAGGCGAGAGCGTCTCTTCGGATTCTTGAACAGCGTCTATCTCTTGTCGGTTCGAACGGACAGCGTGTGGACGAAGTATGTGGTCAAGTTTTTCCTAGATTGGTCAGGGTACAAGTGGTTTCCCCTCGCGTTGTGGACGCTAGGGATCCAGAACTTTGCGGTTTCAGGGAAGAAACGCATGGCGAACGAGTATGCCATGAGCCAGTTACTTAGAGCGAAAGGATTCAGTGTACCAGATATCTACGACATAAGCTGGGACAGACGCCTGATCTTTGAAAGGTTCGTAGAAGGACGATCGCTCGACGAGATGATCTCCAACGTGCTCACGGGGGGGTTTTCGGAAGAGCAGAGGAGGATTGTTGAGCTAGCCGGTGAGACGATTGGCAGAATCCATAAGTTGGATATCTGTTTGGGAGACTGCAAACCGGAGAACATGATCTTCGGTAACGACCAGAACCTGTACTTGGTTGACTTGGAACAAGCAAGAAGAAAAGGCAATCCAGCTTGGGATATTGCTGAGTTTCTCTACTTCTCGGTCCTTTATGTGCCTGAACCAGGGAGAGATGCTGTGAAGGAGTTGGCAGTGAATTTCCTGAGAGGATATTTAGGGTCTCATGGAGATCCTGAAAATGTGAGGGATGTAGGAGACCCAAAATATCACTCGGTTTTCGCCCCGTTCGAACCCGTATGGACACTAACAGAAATCTCAAAGATATGTCAGGACCCCATGGATCCGTCTCTCGACAAGTTTTGTTCTAAGGCGAGAGAAGAGCACTAGGCAAGGTTTGTGATTGCCTGAGGTAGAGGTTCTCGTCTCACACTCTTATTTAAGGGAAAACGTAGAGCCACGCCTTGGAGTACGCTCCAGAAACGGTGGAAATCGGCGGCAATAGACAAAATGCAGCAAGGACAAGAAAGGCGCATACACAGAAACATGGCAACAGAGAATCTTAATGCTGTACATGACTAGGTGAAGCGCAGGATTGCCATGTCGACGTATACGCATGTTGATAGAGATGCAACGGCTGGATTTATTCTGATTCTGCTGGGAGGTCTCCTTCTAGTCGCTAATGGGACTGCCTTAGGGGTAATAGGCGCAGGTTACACATACATCGATCCGAAGCACTATCTTGGATACTATTTCGGGGCATCAACGGCTTTCTATGTGATAGCTATGGGCGTTGCCTGCGGCTTTCTCGGTCTGCTGGTAATAACTGGGGCGAACTTGGTTAGGATGGGACATGTGAAGGGTGGAGGTCTGGTAGCGATAATCTTCTCAACGGCGGGTCTGTTCCTTGGCGGAGGTTTCCTCGCGGGGACAGTCTTCGGCGTCATTGGAGGGATCCTCGCCATTCTTGAGCGAGGATGAGGCATCACCAGTCTTCATCTGTGCAGAGGAGTCCCTTACTTCCAACTGTCCTGACAAGCCATGTGGATTCGCCGAAAAGAAGCCACTCCGAAGAAACAGCAAGAAACAGAACGAAATGGAGAGATGTAGAGAACAGAAGGAACTGATAGACCAGAGAGACTACCTTAGTCTCCGCCGTTCCATCCAGTTGCATTTTTCACAGACAAAGACCGAGTATTGACTTTCTCCTCGTCTAACTTCGAGTTCTCCGAGTGCACTGCCGCATTCAGGGCAGGACTTTGATTTCTCGTATAGGTAGTAGTAGCTGACGGTCTGAGCCAAATATTTCGCGCCCTTTAACGGAGGAGACTCCGGATCGTACTAAAAAGGGTACTTATCTACGATAATGTACAAAAAAGTGTGCAAATTTTGATTCTCTGTCGAATCTACATAACCTAGTTCATGGTAAAAGTCCGCGGCACCGATTTTACCTTGTTTTTTCATAGGCAAACCTCTGATATACTACCGACATATATATCCAGGAAAGCATACCCGGGTTCCAGTAACCGGAAACTCTCTCACCTCCTTATAAGCAGATCAGGAAAAGAAACGCGAATGATGCAAAGGATTAGTTCAAACCAGACGAAAACTGCAGGCAAGAAGAGACAAAGCAGCAAAGCCCCGTTGACGATTAAACTGTGTGACAAGAAGGAGATCGAGACCGGAGTGTGGCTTGAGTTTCCCACTCAAGAACTCTGGAGGAGAGTCAAGCGCGACCTTCAAAGCGTCAAGGTCATGCTTGAGTTGAGAGCAGTCAATGACCTGAAGGCACGGAGGATCAACATGGTGGTGAATCACAGACCGGTCCTGACACAGGTCTTAGCGGCTCCGAGCCGGAAGAATAAGTTCTCAGCTGAAATAGGTCAGATCCTTAACCGTGATGATACGATAAGACTGAAGATCGAGGGAAGCAGATCCCTCAAGTGGGAGATGTCATTGATGCTGGTTGCCAAGGAGAGAAGAGAAGTGGCGAGAGGAGAGCTCGAGGGAAGAATCAAGGAAGCGCCATCGTCAGGATCAAGATTCTGTTTGCACTGTGGATCGCTTATGCTGGTCAATGCAAGATTCTGCCACCGATGTGGAGCCCGTATCGTTAGCGAGGCCGCAGCTGGGGGAGCGCAAGAAGCGCAACTCACTAAATAGGCGCTGCATTAGGAGGGGCTATCGCTCGTCGTAAGGAAGAACCAATGATAGCGATACACCGCGGCTGCAATACCGAGGAACATGTGAACACTAAGCGTCCTTGAGCTTCTCAGATAGGGATTTTTCTCTACCCTTCTCAACATAGACGATCTTCGTGTCCAACCTGACTCTCAATCCTAGCCGCCTGAACAGGGTGAAAAGCGCCTCCCCACTTATGGGCCCCTTTATCCCTCCGTCCCTGATCAGCCTTGCCAGCTCAACCTCAATCCGTGCCGTCTCAGAAGGATATTGAGCCTCCGCATTCCTGAGAATCTCCAAGGCTCTACCTTTCAGCAGAGGCAGGATAGTATCCCTGTCGCTCACGGCTTTGTCACCGGTCTCCTCTCTCTGAGACGCAGTCTCAGAAAGCTGCCTCTTCAACTTCGCCAGCCTTTGCTTTCTCCAAGAAGACATGAAGTCCTCACTCATCATGATCACTAGGCAGCTTTCAAGCTCGGGTAGAGGAAGAAACGGCGTCTATTTAAGCCTTGGTGCACCGTAAGAATTGACTCAGCCTCACCCAATCGTCAGACGGAAGCAACGAAAGAAACTTTGCTAACATCTAAGAGATTCCTAGGCAGAGAAAGAGATAGGGAGGTCACACTCTTCTGAGGACTCTTGGCCTGGACGAGTTTGAGAGATGGTTTCGAACCAAGACCGAGTCTGAGCTAGACTCAGCCAAAGAAGATGCTTACGGATTATACGAGAAACTCGAGGCACAAACGAAGAACCTTCGATCGGCTTCAACGGTTCTCCTTGATGAGAGTGAAGAGAACCTGAAGAGAGAGACAGGAGGAGGAAAGTATAGAGCGAGTAGGGCTGCCCGAAGGCTGGCACGGGACATCATGACTAGCCTCGAAGCAATCAGCATCCCAAGCGGCATCTCTTACGATGAATTGAAGACATTGTCGAATGGTCTGACTGGAGTTGTCTCGGAGATCGCATCTGCAAGGACAGAGTGGGAGAACCAGACAAGCCCCTTCTTCATCTTGACAATGAGGAGGATCAGGAAGGAATTCGACAAACTCGTTGAACTCAATAGAGAGATGAAGGAATTCGTCGGCAAGAAGTACGACAAAGCAAGGAGAATAGAAGAAAGCGCGAAGATGATCGGGAAGATCAGAGATCTGTCAGCGGAGGTTGATGCTATTCTTCACGTCGAGAAGGAGGCTCATCAAGAGCTTTCTGAGCTCGAGAAGAGAATGGAGCTTGCCAGCAGTAGGCTTGACGACTTGGAGAAAACCCCTGTCGCCATAGAGCTGCAAGGAATTGAAGGAGAGGGCAGAAAGGACAGTAAGGCACTCCACTCTGAGCTAGAAGGCCTTCGGAGACCTCTCAAGAAGATGATGTTCTTGGTGAAGAGAGGACAGCTGGAGATAAAGCCTGGAGCCGCTGAGCTGCTGAAGAGATGCGAAGACGGGATCGATATTCGCCGTGTTGAGGAGGTGGGAGTCATGCCTTTTCGTTCCTTGATGGAAACGATGAGGGAAGCGCTGGAGGCCAACAGACTATCCCTAAAGAAAGAAGACAGGGCGAGAGTAGCCAGGGCCCTGAATGCTCTATTGGACAAGGGGATTCTTGAGGTTGAGTTGGAAAAGAGCCGAAGAGACCATGAGAGGGTGGAGAAGTTACTTTCGTCTGAGGAGGGAAACTCCTACCAGAAGAAGAAACTCGACCTCAAGATGGAGGTAGATAGACTGGCAGAGCAGCGGAAGAAAGAATTAGAGGAAATCGAGAGGATCAAGAAAAGGCTGCAAGAAAAAGGGGCGGAGGTCCGCGGACTCAAAGCCAGAATTGAAGAAAATGTCTCTAACCTTTTTGGAGAAAGAATCGAGATACGATTTGAATGACCTCAATGCAAAGGATCTCTTGAGCACTGATGGGACACAAAGCGTGGAACCAAGAATCGGAGAAGGGTAGGCAAATACCTGAGCCTAGGGAACTCGAAGAGACCCCATGAGATCAGTAACGACAAGGAGACTGAGTTCAAATCGCAAGAGTACAACAGACTCTCGGATCTCCTTAAGAGAAGGATGAGAATAGAAGGTCTGGCTACGAAGCAAAGATTGATGTGGATTTGATCAGAATAGATCTTATCAACGGATTTTGACAGCTACCTTGATGATCTGCATGGAAGCCAAGAGAGACCTGGGAGCCGTCGCCCGGGAAGTTGGTACTTGCGCCGGACTGTCCATTTTACTTGAGGTCTCAGGATCGCCGAAGCCGGGAAACGTTCACAGGTACGCTGATTTCTCTGACACTAGGTTTGAGCATTTCCTTGCCTCGGGAATCGCGATAGTGCGAGAGATGGAGATCGCAGCCTCAAGAGGTATCGACATCGGATTGAGGCGTATCAGACCAGAAGAGGCAAGGATGGGGGAGACGATCAGGGATGCGGTTGCGCAAGTCAAGAAATGGCAGCGAGGCGGCAACACCAGTCTAGGGACGATAATCTTGGTCACGCCGCTCTCTGTCGCGGCCGGGATGACCCACACCCAAGATGAGTTCTCCCTGTCAGGAATGAGGGACAACTTGAGCACGATCCTGAAGAAGAACACTCCTGAAGACACTCTGCACTTGTACGAGGCTATCAGCATCGCGAATCCCGGAGGGCTCGGCAAGGTGTCGAAGCTGGATATATCAGACCCTTCCTCGAAGAGAGCAATACTCGAGGAGGGAGTGACACTGTATGAAGTCTTCGAGATCTCAGCTGAGAGAGATTCCATCTCAAAGGAATGGATCACGACATTCAACATATCATTCGAAGTCGGTCTTCCAGAGTTCGAGTCGACCTACCGCAAGACGGGAGACGTAAACTATGCAACGATCCACACGTTCCTAAGAATACTCTCAGAAGTTCCAGACACTCTGATAGCTCGAAAAATGGGGAAAGAAGGCGCGGAGAAGATCACAATGCGAGCACGTGAAGTACTTCAAAAGGGTGGATGCCTTACAGAAGAAGGTCGGGGCGAGCTGAAGAAGCTTGACTCAGAACTTCGAGATCCGAAGAACCAGCTCAATCCGGGCACAAGCGCAGACCTTACAGCAGCATCCATAATGCTGGCACTTCTAAACGGGTTCAGACCCTAAGCTCTACACCTTTGCAGACACGCAACCAACATTCTGAAAGGCACGAAAGAGCTTTCAGAGAGGCTGAGAATACGTTTTCAAGCCACATAAGGCACGAATCCAATTGCACGAAGGGTAACCCAATGAGCGACAAGCAGCCCAAAGAGGTGTTGGACGAACTTGACCTCAAGATCATTAGGCTCCTTGGCGAAGACGCGAGAAAGAGCTATAGAGAGATCGCGGAGCAACTGGGGGTGGCTCCAGGCACAGTCTATAGCAGGACCAAGAGGTTGATGGATGACAAGGTCATCAAGGCTTATGTTCCGATGATCGACCCCTCAAAGGTCGGGTTTGACGTCTCTGCTCTGATCCTGATCCAAGCAGAAGGAAAATACCTACGCGAGGTGGAAGAGGAGCTGGCAAAGAAGGACGGAGTCTACTATGTATATGACATAACGGGAGACTTCGATATGGCAGTTGGCGTGAGATTTAGGAGCAGAGGGGAGCTGGATAGGTTTCTGAAGTCAATACTAGGGATGTCGTACGTTAAGAGGACGGTTACAAACGTGATTCTGAATGTGGTGAAAGAGGATTTCTCGGTAAGAATATGATCGGTTCCCTTCGTCTGTGCTGAGCTTGACCCAGCTTCCACAAGACCTTGTTTTGAGCACCAAGATACTCCTGGATTCCGTCATTCCGAATCGATATAGATGCTAGTCCAAAAAGTGCCGTGGACGGAGACTCCCGAAACGCTAATGAACAGAAGACCATCAGAAGCGACTAATTCGAGAAAGGTAAGACCAGTCACCATAAGGCAGGTATGAAGTTGAGAGAGATCACCTCGGAGAGAGTAAAATCTGTGGAGCGATCCCCATTCTATGTGATCGCCGACTATGCAAGGAAAATGGGATCCAAAGAAATGATCTACCTGAACCTAGGAGAACCGGATTTCAATACCCCTGAGCACATCAGAGAAGCAGCAAAGAGAGCCATAGACGAGGGATATTCACACTACACAGGAGATAGAGGGTTCGCCGATCTGAGACAGGCGGTAGCCGAGCACCTGAAAAGAACAAGAAAGATCGACGTTGATCCAGAGGACGGCGTTATCATAACCTCAGGAGGGGCAGAAGCCAACTGGTGTGCAATAATGGGAACAGTGAATCCTGGGGACGAAGTACTGGTCCCAAGCCCGGTATACCCAGGGCACGCAATCCAGATCAGACTTGCAGGTGGAGTCCAGGTTGCAGTTCCTCTTAACGAGGGAGAAGGATTCATCTGGTCAAAGAAAGATATTGAGGAGAAGATCACTGAGAAGACCAAGGCGATGCTGATTTGCAGCCCCAACAACCCGACGGGAGGAGTCTTCACAGAGAAATGCCTTAGAGAACTTGCCGAAATTGTGGTGGACCATGATTTGGTGGCTATCTCTGACGAGGTCTACGATACTTTGGTCTACGGTGATGCCAGGTTTGTAAGCATCTCTTCACTCCCAGAGATGCTCGATAGAACGATTATCACCAATAGCTTCTCAAAAGCCTACGCGATGACAGGGTGGAGGGTAGGGTACCTTGCCGGACGCCCAGAAATTGTCAAAGACCTGCTGAAGGTGCATTATGCCTCCTCGATCAACGCCTCGTCAATAGCTCAAAGGGCAGCATTGGCAGCACTCACAGGACCACAGGACTGCGTGGAAGAGATGAGGAAGGCTTACGCTGAGAGGCGAGAGAGGCTGATCAAGGGGCTCAACAAGATAGAGGGCGTGAAGTGCACCCCTCCGAACGGGGCTTTCTACGCTTTCCCGAATATCTCGAGATTTGGCATGGACTCCTGGGAGTTCACAAAGTGTCTGATACGTGAAGCTGGGGTTGTGACGAGTCCAGGAGGAGGATTCGGATCCGAGTGGGATAGTCACATAAGAATCTCGTACGCAAACTCGATTGAGAACATTGAGAAAGCCATAGAAAGAATCTCATCTTCTTTGAGCAAACTTCAGAAGAAATAGATGAGAGACGGCTGGAGTCCGACGAGGAAAAGTCACACGTTGCTCATGCAAGTATACGCGGGGTAGTGGGCGGATTGGCTGCGATTCGGGAAGGACAGGATGTTCTGCTCTATCTGGATTCAAAAAGAACCTACCTGGTAAGGGCAGGGCGGGACAAGAAGTTTCACACTCATAGGGGATTTCTTAACATGAATGAGATGCTGGAGAAACGATTCGGCGACTCAATCAGATCAAGCACAGGAGAACGGTTCTTTCTGCTCAGACCAGAGGTCCGAGACTATGCCCTTAAGTCTTCAAGAAGAACGCAGGTAATGTACCAGAAAGATGTCGCACAGATACTTCTTCTCGCAGGAGTCTGCAGCGGCTCCCGTGTTGTTGAGGCCGGCACCGGAAGCGGCTCCTTGACAATGTTCCTCGCAAACCAAGTCAAACCGGATGGGAAGGTCTACAGTTACGACGTGAGAAGAGAGATGCTCGAGACCGCGAAGATCAACCTTTCAAGACCGGATCTTCTCAGATACGTTGAGTTGAAAGAGCACGACATCACGCAAGGGATTGACGAGGTAGAAGTGGACGCGGTCATACTGGATATGGCTACACCCTGGCTTGTCGTTCCTCATGCCAAGGAGGCCTTGAAACCCAGCAGTAGTTTTGTCTCATTCAGTCCGACAATCGAGCAGGTTGTAAAGACAGTAGAAGAGCTGGAGAGACGTACTTTTGCGGATATTCAAGCCACGGAATGCATAGTTCGGAGATACAGGGCCAAGAGAGACATGACGAGACCCGAGACATTGATGATAGGGCACACTGGATATCTGGTCTCAGCACGAAACACGCGTGAGCCGTCGGCAAAGACCCAAGACAATCAGCCGGAGAACTCCCATATCGGATAGGATCTAGAGCAGAACCGGTGACTGTCTCAGATCAGGCGAGTCTGGATAGGAGCCGGCCCCTGATCTCATCAATCTTCGCCACTGCAAGAGAATACGAGTAGTCCACAGGGGCGGTTTGGCAGAGGTCTGCCTCCAACAGCCTCTTGTCAAAAGGGATCATCCCGACCAGAGGTATTTCGAGTTCACTGATTGAATTCTTTAAGTTCTCCTGTTCCTCGATGCTGGAGATCTTGTTCCCTACAGCAACGACCCTACCGATATCAAGCTCTTCCGCGAGACCCGCTATTCTGCGTGCAGTCTCGACAGATTGTCGTCCAGGTTCAACTACAATGATCATCAAGTCTACTCCTCTCGCTGTCCCCCGACCGAGGTGTTCAAGACCTGCCTCCATATCCAGTATGACAACCTCGTTTCTCTCAAGAACCAGATGCCTCATCAACGCCCTCAACAACGCGTTAGCTGGACACATGCACCCGGAACCCGCAGACTTGACGGTTCCCATAACAAGAAGTCGAACATCATCCGGACCGCGGAGCCCATACCTGTCGACGATATCGTCGACCTTGGGATTCAGTCGGAAAACTGCACCTAGACCCGGAGACGAAGAAAAAGAGGTGCGTTCCTCGATCAGATCAGATCTCTCCGAGATCGGCTTCAAAGATTTGAAGAGGTCAGGAGATATTCCAAGTGCATAGAAGAGATTCATTGCCGGATCAGCATCGATCGCCAAGACCTTGAGGCCACTCCGGGCCATCAGCCTAGCCAGGGTGCCTGCCAGGGTTGTTTTACCAACGCCGCCCTTTCCAGCCACAGCTATCTTCATTCCTCTACCTAAAGCTCTTGATGGCGCCATTTGCTTCCTAAACATCTCTGAGATATTTATCGAGTTTTCCATCGAAACTTTCCCCAGCGGTATCCAAGACCGCCTCATCTCGGTCATCTTCCCGCCCTATCTTAGGCTTCCTCATCGTCGAGAAGACAGGTTGACCGTAGACACCGTCATAGCCAGGAATAACGTCTGCCTTGCCATTCCTAACCTCGAGGATTGCCTCCGCCATGTCCGATCCGACGAGACTCACAATGCTATCTTTACTGGAGGACAACAAGACCTCAAACTCATCCCCGAGACTCGGGATCAAACGTCTGTAGATCTCTTGGACCGAGGAGGCATAGAGGGAACTCGATCCAGTAACCGCGGCGACAATCTCAGACAACGGTAAGAGATACTTGTAGGGGATCGCATCTTCGGGCACAAATCCTTGGGGACGGTCTGAGAGCTCTAAGACTCGCTGCTCAACCCCCTTCGTCAATCTCCTATGACATACTGGACAGAGATTGTTCAGCTCGACAGCCCTCTCGGGTGGAACTGAGAACGTGCAGTTCCTGTGTCCTGTCCAGTGGTACTTTCCATATGCAGGGTTTACCTCGATCGTACCCTTGAGTATGGATCTGTCCTTGGTTCTGATCGAGTCCACGAGCAACTCATAGGTTGGCTCTTCCATCTCGAAGAGATTGGCTTCCCTGCCTAGTCTCCAGGGCCAAGGACTATGGGAATCGCTGTTCGAGACAAGGACGTATCTGTCGAGCTTGCTCAATCGCCAGTTCATAGGGGGATCGGATGAAAGACCGGTCTCAAGAGCATGAATCTCGCCTGAAGCCTCTTGATAACAGTCATCAACGGAATCGAAGCCACTGAAAGCTCCAAAGAGGCTGAACCAAGGTGTCCAAACGTGGGCTGGGATGACTTCATTCATGCCTGAGACGCTCGATATTTCGTTAACTAGCTCCGCAGCAGACATGTCAAGATTGGGTCTTCCGTCCTGTTCCAGATCTCCAAATCTTGCCAATCGGTCATTGATCTGATCGACACAATCGAATGACGGTGCCAAGAGCAGGTGATGTATGCGTTTCAGCTTGCCCTCAGATTCGAAGTTGGTACAGACCTCCCCAGTCAGAACAAAGCGAATACTGGAACCCATGCCTCGAGGATGTTCGAAGAACCCGCTTCCCTGTTCATCGCTTAGTACGCTTTTGAGTTCTCTGAGCCAGAGGGGACATGTAAAGTCGCCGGTCCCGAGAAGGTTTAGCCCCTTCTTTTTCGCGTTCTGAACGAGGTTCTCCATGTTCATCTCGGGGCTGGTTGCCCGGCTATATCTGCTATGAATATGAAGATCAGCCAGCATCATAACTTACTACCTCCGAAGACCATGGTTAGCCCTGTGCACGACCTTCAAGCCCATTCGATCTGAGGTGTTCCCCATCATCTGTGGTTGAAGCGTCTTCCTTGGTATCCGCGGTTCCTGTTTCGTTTGGCTGGCCACGTCTTAGCTTGTCAACCAGGATCTTCCAGTAGACCAGCGGTCCTATCATTAATACTGTCATCAAGACTAGCAGAAACAGAGAGTGCATGTTGATCTTCCCTTCAAGTAGGGATTGGGTCATCTCAAATAAGCCTCTCCCGGCATAGGCTAACAAGAGGAATTTCATTGTTTTCCCCGCGAAGGTTCCGAGAAAGAAGATCTTCAGATCAAAACCGAGAGTGCCGCACAGTATGCCAGCCAGATCGAAAGGAAGGGGAGTAGCCGCGAAAATGAATATGGCGCTAGGCCCGTATCGACTGAATATCCTTCTTGCGGCTTCAAGCTCGGAACTGTGGCGACGCACATAGTCAGACCTATCGCCGATCAACTTCATTCCCCCCATTCCGAGGAGATAGCCCGTGAGTTCTCCGACCGTGGACCCTAGGCCAGAAGCAACCGCAACCCCAAATGGATTCAGTTTCGCCCCTGCCAAAAGTACTGCAAGATATCCCGGAACAGGGATGAATATTGATGCTGATGAGATTGCTTCCACTAGGAAGAGTCCTAGGTAGCTGTACTCAGAGATGAGAAATCTGAACAGCACCTCAAGGTCTTCCATCCGCCATCTTCATCTCCCAATTTGTTTTTGTAGCGCCTCCTGGAGAGGATCGAAAACATTCAATCCATTAATCAGGCTTGGATATTTGACTGTATTGACAACTCCTGTCGATCTGTCAATCCCACCCTATCACTATGGGTCAACTGCATACTCCTCAAACAGAGATGAACGGATCTGCATCTACTTGGAATGAATATTTAACATGAAACCACCCTCTCCAGAAGACAATCACTTCTCCTGATTGCCACAAAAAGGGAGCTAGAGCCAACTCAGGAAGCTAGAGATTGCTTTCGTTATTGTCCAGTTCTTCGATGATTCTCCTCATTGTTAGGCACGTGATGAAACTGGCAAATCCTATGCGCGATGGAAGGTAGTGCACCTCTCTTGGATGTCTCTCAACTCGGCGGACCATGGACCGCTCCATCATCCTTCTGAGGCTCTCGGTGACAACCTTTTGGTTTGCGTCGACCTTTTCCATGAGCTCACTGAAACGTGAATCAGAACTTCTCACCATCTCACATAGCATTCGAAACCTGGTCTCGTTGGAGAGAACGTTATGTATCTCCTGAATCTTCGTCAGATTTCTATCGAGAGAATCCAGTTCGTGATCAAGCCGCTCCAGCTCCCATTCCTCTGGCTCAAGCGGCAGATCGAGCAGAACCTTTCCATCCTTGAGCAGTTGTACTCGGAGATCCATTGACCATCTGTGAAAAAAGACTGGGAGCCGAATATAAAGTTTGTTACAAAACGGTAACACACTGGTTCAGATGCAGGCGGCTTACGGAGGCAGACTCACAGGCCACAGATCACCCAAACCAGACTAGAGAAGACCGTCAAAGGGAAAAGGCTCACCCGGGGAAGGAAG
>CAZBVH010000009.1:23372-32176 GCA_964495315.1 uncultured Candidatus Bathyarchaeia archaeon
TGGTCAAAGCTTCACGACTATCTCGAGACGATCCAGCAGCTCTTTGTAGCGGTTTCTTATCGTCACCTCAGTCACGTTGGCGATCTCAGCTATTTCTCGCTGTGTCCGTTTTTCGCCTGCAAGGACCGAGGCAATGTAGGTTGCTGCAGCCGCAATCCCAGTCGGACCCCTACCGCTCGTTAGTCTAATCGCGGTCGCAGTCTGAAGGATCCGATAGGCGACCGTCTCCACCTTTCCCACGATGCTCAGCTTATTCGAGAACCGGCTGACATAGCAGACTGGGGCACTAGGCGGTACAAACGCCTCAAGCTCCTTAACCATGAAACGGTAGCTTCGACCGATCTCCTTCTTGTTGACTGAAGATATTTGAGCGATCTCGTCCAGGGTACGGGCGACATCACATTTTCGGCACGCCATGTACAATGCTGCTGCAGTGACCCCCTGGATGCTCCTCCCGCGTATCAGCCTCTTCCTGACGGCCCGCCTATATACGACAGAAGCAGTCTCAAGGATATTCTTGGGCAGGTTCAGAGCTGAACTCATCTTGGACAGTTCACTTAACGCGTAGGCAAGGTTCCGCTCAGTCGCATCAGAAACCCTGACCCTGCGCTGCCACTTCCGCAGCCTGTAAACTTGAGCACGCTGACCTGGGGATAGATCTTTCCCATATGTGTCCTTGTCGTGCCAGTCTATCATTGTGCTTAGTCCTTTGTCATGGATCGTATAGGTCAGGGGAGCGCCTACGCGGGTTCTCTTTGCTCGTTGCTCGTCGTCGAAAGCCCGCCACTCAGGACCGGAATCAGCCAGACGGTCCTGCAGGACATAGCCACAGTTGACGCATACGAGTTCTCCTTGCTCATAATCACGCATCAAACGATCGCCACCACATTCGGGGCACATGGGAGGCGAAACGGATCGACGTTCTTCCCCAGCCAACCTGGCGCGGTCTAGCTGTTCTTTCTCTTCCATCTATCCACCTTCAAAGAGGATCTCCGTTCGGGCTCACGCAGGTATAGTGGATTGCCCACGAGTCTCGCGGGGTCATCCCGCGTGGGTGATACGGAGACGAACGGACAGGTTACAGGACCGAAGACGTCATGCACTACACCAACGCGATGCAGGTGACTGTCAAAGACGCCCTCACCTATTCTAGGTACGGTCTTGCTTCGGAGGATCAGTTTTCCAGAATGCGATAGCAAATGCACTGACCCTAGCTTCCTCAACATCCCGCTTCCTAGAATCAGAATGAGTGAAGGGATTCCACGTCTTTATTTAAGAGTTCCGATTTGAACGGAAGACAAGAAAGGTACTCGAAGAAGCTTGGAGGGTTTGCAGACAAAAAGGAAGGGGAGACTACTCCGTCACCTTGAAAGGTTCCGGAGCGGAGCCCTCTTTGGAGCCCGTATCAGGAACTGAGCTGAGAGAACCGACTGGTGAAACTTTCTTCTGTTCGGAGTCAGCGATCTCGCCCATCAAAGACTCGATATCATTCTTCTCAGCAATCATCCTGTTGTAGGCCAGCTTCAGGGAGCCGACTGCAAGCTCATACGCCTCTTCATCAAGCTCGCCTGTCAAGTGCTGGACCTCAATGTTCGCGAGGAACTCTTCAAGCTCATTGGATTCGTCAGCGAGTTCGCCGGCGCGACTCTTCAGTTCTGCTATCAGTTTTTCACGGGCACCATTCCTCTGACCGAAGACAGATTCATACGACTTCTTCAGATTCTTGTAAGTGTGTGTCGAGATCGTTCCTGAGCTGTGGAGTTGGTCAAGAGCATCGATTCTCCTTCCCGCATGTGCGATCCCTCTCTGAACCTGCTCCGCACTTACCCTCCAAGAGGGAACTAAAACGAGATCCTCACCTTGGATCAGTATGTTCTCTGCATAGTATTTCCCGAAGACCCCGTCTCCACGTTCAATTCCGATTGCTCCAACTCCTCCTTGCTCGTCGAGGATGATCCCTACGATGATACCCAGGTTACGTCCGTAGATGTCTCTTATCGGTTTCCCGAGGAATTTCCGTAGGAGTTCAGCATGTCCCATATCAGTGGTCCTTCTTTGAGATGTTTTCGAACCTGTTTCACGTCCCCTGAGGAGATAGGAGTTGGAAGAGTATTGATTTCAAAAACTAGGTTTCGTAGGGACTACTTTTCACAGAACGCAGTCCAGCCACTTATCGGCCAAACATACTAACGTATATCCATGCGTATTAAAGCGGGCGGATTCTGCTTATCTCCTGCCCTTGCCCCCTTCCTTGGGCACCTGCTTCATTGCTTCGGCGATTCGATTCAGCGTCTCGGTCTTCGAGGATTCGCTCTTCACCAAGATACAGCCACCTCTTTCCCACCATGAACGAGGGTATTTCGCCTCAGGAAGAGGTTCAGGTTCGAGTCCCAAAAGACTACAGGCAGAAACCAGATCTGAGAGCTTGGGCGAATCGAGGGACAACCGCTTGGGGACACGACGCCCCTCACTCCTAGTCTTTCCTGAGTCAAAATAGGACAACCATATCACCTGCACATCACGGTGCCTCAAGGGAACCTTCCCTCCAGAAACCCATTGGACAAGGGATACTTGACGTAATCGAGCCGGGCGGATGCAGGAAACTGGAAGATCCTTGGGAGTAGGCTTGAGAAATCCTAGACAAGGATGCCGTTAACCACTCCGTCCTGGCCTGGTCGAGAGGTCACTCGAACATTTCCCAGCTCAGTCTTGACGACCGTGCCTCTGGTGATCACGCCTCGCCGATTGTAGTCAACATTCGCAGGATTCCCGACAACTTCGTCAATCTTCACCTTCCGGGTGCGTTTTGTCTTGGGATCTGTCACATTGATCTCGCCTTCTCTCAGGAGCGTAACCTTTGTGTTCCCTCCAAAGCCTCTCCGCTCCCTGGGCACCCTCTCTCCGAGGGTAGTCTCGGACGGACGGCTACCCATCTCAAAAGACCGCTTCGATCTGGAGGGTTTCCTTTTCCCACCGGTGTTCTTTCTCTTGTCTAGACCACCATGCCACTGCGGCAAGGACCATCACCAAACCTGGTTTTGACTTGATCAAAGGCTCAGTCGATATAAACCTTTCCGGAATCCTGGAACGCTCATCAGGAGCAGGGAGGCATCATCGGACGGAGTATACAAAAGGATATAGCAGGGTTCCTGGGGTCCCTGAGGTGTGAGAGCGAGACAGGCTTGACAGAAGAACTCATAGACCTTGCCCATGGCTCGGGAGCCGCAGCAACAGAGAGACTGATACGCAGAGTCATCTTGCCGAGGGTTAGCATCCGGAGAGCGTTGGAGGGGATCGGGCTCGATCAGATGGCTGACGGAGCCTCGGTAAAGGTGGGCGACTTCGAGATAGTTTCTTCGATAGATGGACACACGGTTCAACCGATATTCTTCCCAGGAGGAGACATAGGGCGCCTAGCAGTATCAGGAAACACAAACGACCTAGCCATGATGGGTGCGAGACCCGTGGCAGTCTTCGACTCGCTGATAATAGAGGAAGGATTCCCAGTCTCAAAGCTTGAGAGGATAGTCCAATCGATGAACGAAGCTGCAGAAGAGATCTCGGTTGCAATAATCGGTGGCGACTTGAAGGTTATGCCGAAGGGGAGAATAGACCAGATAGTCATTACGACATCGGGGATCGGCGTGGCAAGAAGGGGGAAGACCATACTTGACAGCGGGGCCGCGGTAGGCGATCGAGTCATAGTGACGGGCCCAATCGGGGATCATGGGATAGCATTGCTGGCAAGTCGAGAGGGCTTGAGTTTTCAGACGGAGTTGAAGTCTGATGTGGCTCCCCTATGGAAAACTGTGGAGGCTGCTTTGAAGACAGGAGGAGTGACCGCGATGAAGGACCCTACGAGGGGGGGAGTGGCAATGGCGTTGAACGAGATCGCGCAGAAGTCTGGCGTCAGCATATGGATGAGAGAAGAAGAGATTCCCATCAGAGATGCTGTGGTCGCGGCGTCAGAGATGCTGGGTCTGGATCCCTTTGAGATCGCATGCGAGGGCGTAGCGATCATCTGCGTCAGACCTGATATGGCTGAGGAAGCACTTGACAACATCAGAAAGACACGATATGGAAAGATGGCAAGAATGGTGGGAGAGGTTCGAAGCGGAGACCTAGGATACGTTCTCATGGAGACAACAGTAGGGGGCACACGGATAATAGAAAAACCAGAGGGTCCCCCCATACCAAGGGTATGCTAGTATAGACGCCGGACTCCAGCTGGGACCCTGAGTCGAAATAGGTCAAGAAGCCCTTGGTCTGGTCCAAGAACCAGGTGGGAGGCTTCTCACTCATCGCTCTCTTTGCCCTCGACATCAAGAATCGTCTTAAGATGGCGTTTCATCGCTGCAACATCAGGACTCAGATTGAAATAGTCTGCGAAGAGCCGAGTCGTCCTCAGGAGCTTTGTCCTACCGAACCGCTCATTCTCAACCAAGCCCAAGCCCTCGATAATCCGGACGTGAACATATGCATGGGGACCCCTGACAGCGATTACTTGTGCTTGAGTAATCGGTTGTCGAAGAGCGATATAGGCCAAAGTTCTCAGCGGCCCAGGTGTTAATAGAGGGCGTGTTGCAAGGCGCCGGACCCTACTCACGAATTCGGGTCTCAGTTGAAGCACAAACCGTTCATCGGGCAACTGAAGTATCTCAAGGGCGCCTCCTCGACCGTCATATGACTGCTTGACAGCCTCCACAACAGACCTTATTCTCTTCTCAGACCGAATACCCAGCACTGAGCCGATCGTCTTCAGTTCTAGGGGTCTGCCGCTCACGTACAATGCAGCTTCGACCACAGATTGCTCTTGGGTTTCCTGACCAGTCTGTGAGACTTCTTGATCGTTCTCTTCCTCGTCACTCAATCTCTTCTGAGCCCCCAGATGGGAGGGTGATGAGTATCTCCCCGAACTCCTCACCCTGGACCAGATCAATCTTGCGGTCGCTTGCGAGAAAGAGAAGCATAAGAAAAGTCCTGATTATGTCACGTCTCTTGAGACCCTCTGTCAGCAATGAAAACGTGATCCGCTTCTTTTCCTCTAGCAGCCCATGGATTCTTTGGTGAAGCTTCTCAACGTGCTGATCAATCTCAACGAGAAAACTGTCCAGCTCCTCCAATATTAGGGGAGCAGAAGCCAGCTCGGCGATCTGGCTCTGTTCCGCTAGGGCTCTCGGCTCGACCTTGAGCGCTCCTTCGAGGGCCCGGAGGAGGTCGTCCAGGGTGGTTGTCGTGTATTCATATCTGAACGGCATCTGAATTGGAGGAGGCACAAAATCGACGACCCTCTCCTTGGGCAGCTCCGGGGGTTCCTCAAGCTTCAGGATCAGTTCTGACTTCATTCTATAGATCGTCGCCGAGGAGAGTAGTGCTACCCCGGAGGCGGTGAAGTCGATGTACCCTATCTTCTTCATCTCAACTAGAAATGAATTCAGTATGTGTGCCAGGTTCACATCCCAAGGTCGGAGATGTTGAAGCCTGATGAGATCGAACAATACGATCCAGGGCGGTCTCAGCCAGAAGGGCTTCTCCGTGAAGTCACGAGTAGAGTCCGACACTATTCTCCCACTGTCTTTGGCAGTCTTATCGAGGCGAGCTTGGAAATGCCGTTCTGGGCATACACTCCGAGGACTTCTTGAGCCCTATCAACGACAACATCCCTTAGAGTGATAACAATGAATTGGGTGCCTGAAGAGTTCTCCAAGAGCATATCGGCAAGCCTCTCAGCGTTGTATATGTCTAGGTGAGCGTCGACCTCGTCGAACACGTAGAAGGGAGCCGGGGACAGATCCTGTACGGCGAACATGAATGCGACCGCTGCGACGGACTTCTCTCCGCCGCTGGCACCGCTGACGAGCCTTGCACTCTTTCCGGGGAATTGCACGTAGATATCAAGTCCGCCTGAGAAGGGATCCTCCGAGTTCTCCAGTTCAAGCCATCCGCTGCCTCCTCCAGTGAGCCTTGAGAAGAAGTACTTGAAACCTGTGTTTATCTTGGAGTATGCATCCATGAACGTGTTGCGCTTTCTCTGCTCTATCTCCTCCATGAAGTTGAGGATCGAGATCTTCTCCGCCTCGACTTCGTTCCTTCTTAGGGATAGCTGCTTGTATGCGTCCTTCTGTTGGTCGTACTGGTTGACGGCGAGGAGATTGACCGAACTTATTGTCGCCAACTCGTCTCTCATCTGGTCCAAGGTGGTGCCCACGGTCTCGATGTCCTCAGCAGCCGTTTCCAGCTTGGTCTCGAAACCTAGACTGTGCAGCTCCTCTAGCGTATGCTCGTACTCGGACTCCTTCTTCTGAGTCTCCAACTCAATTTGATGAGACTCCACGCTGGCAGGTTCATACTTTGAGTTTACCTCTCTGATCTCTGCATCGATCTCGTCAAGCATCTTCTCGAACTTGTGTCGTTCCTCACGGATGGAGGAGAGTGATACGGATAGACGATCCTTTGAACTTTTCAGCTTGTTGAGTTGATCATTCAATGTGGAGATGGAGGTCTCCGTGTTTCTCAGGGTCTCCTCCAGCCCAGTGATCTGTGAGTCTGAGGTCTTTACGCTTAACTCGGATCTCTCAAGTTCCGGCTTGATCGAGTTCTCAAGGTTGTTCTCCAGCGTGGAGATCTCTCCTGAGATCGAGATTACCCGGTTCTGGAGGGAGGCGATCTCATCAAGGACCGCGGCTTTGTCAGCTTCCATTGCGGAGATCTTGGCGCTCCCGTATTCAACGACAACGCTTTCCCGTTCTTTCTTCAGACGGTCAAGTTCACTGAGCAGACTGTTTCGTTCTGCCTCCAAGGGATGTGAGGCAGACTCTATCTCGGACAGCTGTTCTTTTGCCTTGGCTATTCTCTCGCCCAGAATCCCGAGAGTGTTCTTGACCATGGCGATGTTTGTTTGGATTGTCTTCGTCTCTTGATCCAAGGCTTCAACGGTATTGAGTCTGCGTGTACGTTCCTGAAGCATCCTGGACTCTTCGTCGCCTAGAGTCTCCAGCTCCTTACTCCTCTTGAGGAGGACATCTTCGAGAGCCCTCACGCTGCCCTCCAAGCTCTTTATGGTAGAGATGCTGGGCATGATGGTCGATAAGTCGATTGGTGCCCGGTAGAACCCGCTCTCCAGGGCACCCCCCGGCTCAAAGAGGTCGCCGGACAGGGTCACGCACCTGAAGCCTTGAGAGGAGAGTCTTGTTGCCACATCCTCTGAGGTGACAACAAGGGTATCTCCTAGTAGGTAGCGGGCTACGGCGGAGAATTCTTCTCTCATTTCCACAAATGAAGAGGCTAAGCCAAGTACTCCCTCAATCCCTGGGGGTTCGATTCTGGGCGGGTTCCTCAGGTTCTTGAGGGGGATAAGTTTGATGCGCCCGAGCCTCGTCCGTCTGAGGCTTTCTATGCACCGTGCAGCGACCTCCAGGTCCTTTACGATGATTGCATTCATCCATCCCGAAGATGCCACCTCAATCGATCTCTGATGGGCAGCATCGGGTTTCAGGAAGTCTTTGACGCGCCCTAGAATTCCACTTATGGCGCCTGCCTCTCCCATTTCTTCGATCTGGCTGAGGGCGGTCTCCTCAGTTGCAACCATATCCAGGAAGCCTCTCTTGGCTTCGAACTCGATTAGTACCTCTTTTGCCTTCTGGGCTGTGCTCCTCGCCTGGGAAAGCTCATTCTCAAGAGACTGTTTTCGGGCGGCTGAACGTTGTAGGGAGCTATCGAGCCTGCCGAAGATCTCCTCTTCTTCCTTTCTCAATCTACGCAGCTTTTCCAAGTGTTTCTCAAGGTTCTCGAATGTCGATGAGAAAGAGGAGTATCTATCCTCCATCGGATCTGTGTTTTCCAGCAATACTTCGGACTTCAGCCTGCGGCCCTGGAGCTGCCCTTCCACATTGTCCAGTCTGCCCGCAACCAGGTTGATCTGCTCATCAAGCGCTCTCAGCCTCTCCTCGCTGCTGGCAAAGGTCTCTTGCAAGCCTTCCATTTCTTTGGTCAGTGATTCGTTGCTCTTCTGTTTCTCTTCGAGGGAGACTCTTAGTTCTTCACGCGCATTGGTGAGATCTATGATCTTACTTCGGACCTCGTCGATCCGGCTCTTTAGAGAAGAGATATGTCGTTTTTGCTCTTCTCTCATCTGGGATAGAGCAGCAAGGTGGGTTCTGTTACTGTTCATCTCAGACTGAAAACTGGCGATCTGAGCGCCGATGTCCCCAATGTTCTCCTGAATGCTGAAGAGTTGGCTTCCTCCCTTCTCGACAACGTTTTCGTTGAACCTTCTCCAATCGGATTCAACCTGCTCCCTCTTTCGTTGGAGATCCTCAAGGCTTTCTCTCAGATCTTCACTCAAAGTTCTTCTCTCATGGAGCTTCGACCGAAGATCGGTTAGTTCTTGTTCTAGAACTTCCAGTCTCCTCGATGAGATCAGACCTTTCAGGCGTCTTATCTCGTTTGACAGAAACTCGTATCTTAACGCGTCGTTCCTCTCCCGCTCAAGGGCAGCCATTCTCTTCTCGACTTCCTCGATTCTGGCGGCTGCAACTCTGAGGTTGAACTCTGCTTGATTCAACTGAAGCTGGGCTTCAGACTTCTTGATATCATACTCGGCGATTCCGATCAGATCCTCAACGATCTTCCGGCGGTCCTCTGAGGTCAGGTCTGCGAGCCGAGTCACAGTGCCTTGCATGATTATGTTGTGTCCTTTCGCGTGGACGCCGCCGACGCTCAGAATATCGATGAGTTGGGACCTGGTGATGTTCTTACCGTTCAGTTCGTAGACGCTTTCTCCATCTCGGTCGACTCGCCTAGAA
>CAZBVH010000010.1:0-2738 GCA_964495315.1 uncultured Candidatus Bathyarchaeia archaeon
GCCTGACCATCTTCCCTATTTTGGGACCCGGCTCCTTTACGGCTGTCGGAAAAGGCTGACTGAAGAGTTTTTCCCTATTGTCTAGCCCACAAATCGAATATTTGACGGCTACCGTTCTTAATCACTTGTCGCTTGTAAAGAAGGGGATCAAGGCTGTCGGACATTGAGGCTATCTATCTTTCAAGATCGGACCTTATCGGACTCGGCTTGTCGATGAAGGAAACCTTGGGCATCGTTGAGTCGGTTTTCCGCGCTCACGGCGAAGGAAAGGTGGTGATGCCTCCGAAGATTACCCTTCGCTTCGCGAGTGGTCTGGGTGACGCGAACGCAATGCCTGCCCACGTTGTGCCTCTCGGCGCGGCCGGGATAAAGTGGGCTGCCGGGTTCTGGAAGAACCCGGAGAGGGGTCTCCAGTCGATCTCGGCCGTGATCATACTCAACGATCCTGAGACTGGGATACCGATTGCTGTCTTGGAGGGCGGATGGATTACTGGTATGAGGACTGGTGCGGCGACGGGTGTAGGCGCGAAGTACCTCGCCCGTAAAGACTCCTCCATAATGGGAATAGTGGGTGCTGGCTTTCAGGCATCCTTTCAGGTCGAGGCTTTGGCAGAGGTCTTTGAGCTGGACAAGGTGAAGATTAATGACATAGACCGCAAGAAGGCTCAGAATCTTGCCCGCCGGCTCTCCTCTGAACTGGAGATCCTTGTCGAGGCGGTTGACAATCCTCGAACGGTGGTAGAGGGCTCTGACTTGGTAGTTACCGCGACTTCTTCCAGCGAACCTATCGTGGAGGCGGAGTGGCTGAAGGAGGGGGTCTTCATTTCTGCGATCGGCTCGTTGCAGGAGGTAAGCGATGACGTTGTCTACCAGGTCGAGAAGGTTTTTGTTGACAACTTGGAGCAGACCGCTCACCGAGGCGCCTTGGCTCGCATGTACCACTCAGGGAAGATCGATAAGGGGAGGATCGATGCAGAGCTGGGAGAGGTCGTCGCCGGGAAGAAGACGGGGCGGGTCTCCGATAGTGAGAGAATCCTTCTCGTTCCGATTGGGATGGGTAGCGAGGACATGGGGGTTGCGGGGCATCTCTACAGAGAGGCGGTGAAGCAGGGTGTGGGGACCCGCCTATCACTATTCTGACCCTCTCCGGGATGAGCTTGGAGCCATGTAGCGACTCTCATAGCGGGATCCGTTAAGCCCCTGGCTGTCAGCTCTGCCTGCCCTTGACCTCGATCTTCGCAAGCTTCTCGTAGAATCTTACTAGGCTTCTGTTGTCATCCGGACCTAGTCCGTTTGCTACGAGGTTGCCCATCATCTCGTGGATCAGGCTCGTGATCAGTAGGGGTGTCCCTATCGCTTTCCCTGCGGAGAGAGCTATGCCGAGGTCCTTGTAGTGGTGAGCTAACCTGAATCCTGCTTTGAAGTTTCTCTTAATTATCTCGGGTGTTACGTTCTCCATATACCAGCTCCTGTTAACTCCCTTGCTCAGGACGGACAGCATGAGGTCTGGGTCTATTCCTGCTTTCGTTCCGAGCACAAAGGCCTCAGAGATCCCTGCGAGAGTACTTGCTGCAATCATCTGGTTGCATGCCTTGCAGATCTGCCCTGTCCCTGTCTCCCCAATGTAAACTATGTTCTTGCCCATGCCTTGGAAGATGTCCATGCATTCTTCGAAGACCTGCTTCTCTCCACCAATCATGATCGCCAGAGTTCCCTCGACTGCACCTTTCTCTCCGCCGCTTACCGGTGCATCGAGCATCTTGACCCCCTTCTTGGCTAAGGCTCCGGCGATTCTCTTTGTGTCTGTTGGAGAGATGGTGCTGCAATCGATGTAGACTAAGCCTTCATGTGCGCCTTCTATGATGCCGTTAGGTCCGAGGGCAATCTCTTCGACAGCAGCCGAATCCGTAACGCAACTCACCACGACGTCAGAGTACATCGCTATCTCCTTGGGAGAAGCCGCTACCTTTGCACCAAGTTTCTCGAGTTCAGCGGTCTTTGACGGCGTCCTGTTGTAGACGGTCAGAGAGAACCCTGCTCCTATCAGGTTCCTTGCCATCGGTTTCCCCATGGTTCCCATTCCGATGAAACCCACTCTTCTCATCCTTTTCACACCTCTTCGACCTTCGTAGTCTAAGCGTTCTTCTTTAACTTCTTTTCTTTGTAGTACGATTGAAGAGGGGAATTGGTTTCGACTTTGATGCTGTCTTTGGGAGGGTCCGTGTGTCTCGATTCTCTTCTCCTTTCAGTCCCCTAATCTTGAACGGTTCGGGGCATCTCCTATTCTGCGAACCAAAACGGATATACGTAAGTTCCTTCATTGTGCGTGCTTCCATAAACGGAGGACCTGGTTAACATGAAGTGCCCGTTCTGCGGAGAAAAGAAGAAGCTGAAGAAGTATTCCACTAGAGTATTCCAATGCCTTTCTTGCCATAGGAAGTTCTAGAACGGGAACACTAGGCGCGGGATTCGGATGAATCCTGTTTGAAAGAAGCACTACTGCGAATCATTCTCGATTCGTTTCTCTTTCTCTAGTTCTACGCGAGGAATCTGCCGCTGACACAATTCCTTTTTCTACATGGAACGTTGCACTCATAGATTGTGATCTCTGGGGTCAGAAATCACATTCAAGTTCATGGACAAAGAGACGGCCCTCGAACTGGCGGGCGGCGGGTCCAAAGGATGAGGGGCTACTGGGGGGAAGCTGATGACTAAGACCCGTGATGTATCTATTGTGG
>CAZBVH010000010.1:2748-31901 GCA_964495315.1 uncultured Candidatus Bathyarchaeia archaeon
ACTGTGTCTCAGGAATACCTCAGCTGCATTCGGGTGTCTGGTACTCCTGGGTCTTCTTGATGATCCCCCTAAACGGTATCATTCTGGGTCCTCTGAACGGTTCTATGGCAACCTTGATCGGGGTCTTCGTCGGTCACTTCGTCTACTTCCGGGGAGCAGAGGAGTTCCTATTCACCGTCGGAGCCACTGTAGGATCTGCCGCCTGCGGGATGATGTGGAATAAGAGGATTCTCCCCGTCATCATCTTCTACACCCTAGGGTTGGCCTCATACTTCCTAACTCCGGTCTCGCTTTCCCTTCCTTTGTGGGGCATGTGGGACATCTATTGTGCCTACGCTCTCCTCCTCCTGGCAGGATTGATGCATGCGAGAATCTCCTCGGACTGGATCACCGATCACATTCGCTTCTGGACAGCTGTCTGTTCCTTTATTGGGGTCGAAGCCGATATTCTCTTTCGGATATTTCTCTTCATTCCTATGGGAACCTATCGATCTATCTACGGGTTTCCTGTGGGGGTCCTTCGCGAGATATGGTTCCTATCGGCCGTAAGTACGCCTATACAAGTGGCAATGTCGGTCCTTTTCACATGTCTGGCCGGTCCAACGATTATGGGTTTCGTCCAGAAGCGAATGGATGAGACGGATTAGTTTCCTCGTCGTTCTTCTCTGGGAGGAGAGGACCTGTGAACCCTAGGGGTTTTGTGAAGTTGGACGCTCAAAAGGTTTGGCTACTCTCTCTATTGGCTCTCCGACTACTTCAATCTGGTCAAGATCTATCGTACCTAGCCCTCTCTCTGCTGCCATTCTCAGATGAGTCACCTCTCTCGGCTCGATTCCCATGATCCTGCAGCTGACAGCGTCGACTGCTAGTCCTTGATCTCCTGCAAGCACTATCCCGATCGTCTTCGTCTTTCCTCTCGGAAGATTCGGGCCGTCTCCTTCAAGACCTACTATGCCGTCGACAACATTGAAGTGAGTCCTAACATTGGCATAGATGTCTACGATCGATTCATGCAGCCCGGCCTTGTGAAGGTTCTTCTTCTCCCACTTCTGAGCGATGCCTAGCGCCAGATTCTTGAGGCATAGCGTGACGAGCGTCTCAGCGTGGGTCTTGAGCACCGGAATGTTGATTATGACATCTGAGTCGAGAACGATCTTCCCCGTTCTGAATGTCTTCAGGACCAATCCGTCCTGAATATCTATGATAACCGGCTCCGCTGCATTCAGGTCGTAGAGTTCCGTATTCTTCCGGTGGGCTAACCTTGCGATCCCCGAAGCCTCGAAGGCAGCCATCGTGTCCCAATTTCCTGAAGGAAACGCCGCTCCATCCGCTATCACAACTCTGCTGGCCCCGCATTCGAGAACAAGATCCGACACAGCTTCGACGATCCTTGCGTCAGTGTTTACTCCGAGACCAGGCGCGGTCGTATTCTTGGCGTTGGGCTTTATCAGGACGGCATCTCCCTTAGCGATAGTCTTCCCAAATCCTCCCGTAAGTCTCACAGCTTCTCGAACGGCTCCAGCTATGTTGCCTTCCCTTCCCACTCTGACTATGGAGACGATCGGTCTCGGCAAACCCTGAACCCAATAGCGAGGAATCGTCTGCCTAACTAAAACGTTTATGACCTGTTCAGGCGAGTTGCCTGCAAAGGTGCCCTAACTCTGGCACTACGCAATCTCGTCACAGAAACAGGATTTCCCCAAGAAAAAGGGAAGGAAAAAGGGGTTGAGGGGTCAGCTCTCAGACGGAAAGACTGACTCCTGGTCTCTTGCCCACTCGCTTCTCAATATCGTCGTAGGGGATTGTCTCGCATCGTCCGAGCATGTGGGCTACCAACTGGGCTTTCGCAGCCTCTTCCAGACTTATGGTGAGGTCTGAGGCAGCTTCGATCGTCGGGCCTACCGTAATAAGACCATGGTGCTTGATCATCACTGCTTCACCTTTTCCGAGTGTCTTGATGGCGTCTTCGGCAAGGTCCTCTGTTCCAGGGAAGTGCCAGCCTGCAATCGGTACGCCCATCATTGCGCCCATGTAAACCGGGACTATCGGCACGCCTGCCGCGCTGAATCCGACCATCGTGGTTGCGTGAGTGTGCACTACACCACCGACATCCGGTCTTACCTTGTAGATCCCTGTGTGGAAGGGGGTCTCTACTGAGGGCTTCAATGTGCCTTTCAGAACCTCTCTCGTCTCATAGTTCATGAGCAAGAAGTGGTCTTTCTGCAGTTCCTTGAATCTATAGCCAGACGGCTTGATCAAGCAGGTCTTCGTCCCCGGTATCCTTGCGCTAATGTTGCCAGCGGATCCGCGGACAAGTCCGTCTTCCCATAGTTCTCTGGCGACCCTTACAAGTCTATCTCTAAGGTCATCCTCAATCATTTCCCTATTCAGTTGTTCAATGTCTTTAGACATATCTTTACACCCAAACGCCCTCAGAGTACCCGCTGTGGGTTTGATGAAGTTTTCGGTCTTAGCCCTCTCAGTTGTCCCTGAGCGTATAGTCAAAGGGTCTTGTCGCTGTCTTCACCAAGTTTTTTATTCATCATTGCTATTGCTGTGAGAATCACCTAGTCTTTCAATTGGGTGGTCGGTCAGTTGAGTTCTGAAGCGTACCTTCTCGGAATAGATCTTGGAACCATGGGAGTGAAGTCTGCCATTTTCACGGTGGACGGTAGACTGGTGGGGAGCTTCTACAGGGATTATCCCCTCGATTCTCCCTTCCCAGGCTGGGCTCAACAGGACACCGGGCTCTGGTGGAAGGAGACATGCACCACAATAGAGGAGTCGCTCGCACAGGCGAAGATCGATCCGGCAGATGTTGCTGGAATAGGCTGCTGCGGTCAAAGCCACGGGCCATCGCCACTGGACAAGTCTGGCAAGTTCATTGGACCCTGCATTACCTGGGTGGATCAACGTAGCACGAAACAGGTGGACTGGATAATTAGGAACGTCCCGGAGGAAAAAGTGCTGAAGATAAATCAGTCCTCCGTTGACAACGCATACACAGCCGCAAAACTGATCTGGCTAAGGGAAAACCAGCCTGAGATCTACGACAGGGCTTGGAAGTTTCTGCTGCCAAAGGACGTCATCGTCTACTTCCTCACCGGGGCGATATCTACCGACAAGACTGACGCATCTGTAACGAACATGTTTGATGTCTGGAAGCTCAATTGGTCCGATGAGCTTCTCGAAGCTTACAGCATCTCCCGGGACAAGCTTGCCCCTGTGCATGACCCGCAGGACGTTGTCGGCGAAGTTACCTCCGAAGCCGCATCCGATACCGGGCTTAAGGCTGGGACTCCTGTAGTTGCAGGGGGTGGTGACTGGGCCTGCACCTTCTATGGGGCTGGGTTCGTGAAGCCTGGTCGCGGGGTCGACATGACTGGGACTGTCGGAGGATTCACGATCGCTGTCGACGCGGAAAAGGCGCTAATGAGGGGAGTTCACGTCGTTCCCGGAATATGTAGTGGGGGTGGGGGAGGATCTCAAGCTGCTGCCTCAATATACCGTTGGTTCAAGAATGAGTTCTGCGAGTCTGAGGTGGCAATGGCGGAACGCTTGGGAACTAGCGTGTACCAGCTGATGGATCAGGAGGCTGAGAGGGTTCCACCGGGCTCTGAAGGGGTTTTGGTTACACCTCACTTCATCGGGCAGCGAAGACCAGGAAATATCAATTCGCGGGGCATTGCCTTTGGGCTTACACTGACGACGAAAAGGGCTCAGATTATCAGGGCAATCATGGAAGGGCTTGCCTACGAGATGCGTAAGGGAATGGATTTTGCCCGAGCATCTGGCATAACGTGCGACGAGATAAGGGCGATAGGTGGGGCTTCAAAGAGCAGGATCTGGAGACAGATCAAAGCCGACATACTCCAGGTACCCTACTGCAGGATCAATATCGATGAAGGAGGATGCTTGGGAGACGCGATCCTAGCGGGGGTTGGGGTAGGCATCTTCAAGGATCTCATCAACCCGGTCGAGTCGATCGTCAAGGTTGTGGAGCGGCAGGTTCCCAGACCGGAGTTCGTTGATAGATATACTGAACTATACAAGCTGTACTGCAAACTTGATGGCGCGCTGGAATCTGAGAAGATCTACGATGAATACATCGCAACTTTGAGACGGATCGGAATAATGAAGAGCTAGGGCCGCAACCTGCCCCTCCTGAATGTTCTGACTGGAACATTGATGACCGCATGACCTGAGTCGAAACTGGGATCGCTTAATGAGGCAGTCGGGTCGAAAACCTGTTCCCGTCTGTGAAAAAACCGGTTGAGAGTTCCTCATACCGTCCAGTCTGAAAGTGCTAGCCCGCATCTCTCATTGTAGGTGGGGTCCTAGTGCTTCTCTCCGTTTCTTCGTTGATGTTCTGATCCCTTACTGTAACCCTATTCCATCTATCTTCTCTCCGCAGAACCGACACTTGGCGTTCCTTGTTTCATTGGCTAGAATGGTGTAGCCGTATCTTCGGATCAGTAGCTTGCCACAGTTCCAGCAGTATGTGTTCTCGCCTCCTTCACCGGGCACGTTCCCTTCGTAGACATATCTGAGCCCGGATTCCAACCCTATCTCTCTGGCTTTCCTGAGAGTCTCCCTAGGTGTAGGGGGCAGATCCAGCAGTCTGTAGCAGGGATAGAACGCAGTTACGTGCCAAGGGATCTCCTCTCCTATGCTGGCTATAAACTCTGCGATACGACGGAGCTCCTCTAGGGAGTCGTTCAAGGTAGGTATGACCAGTGTTGTGAGCTCCATCCAGATGCCTAGCTCCTTGCAGAGCCTTACCGCATCGAGCACCGGTTGAAGTCTTGCTCCGCAGTTCTCCCTGTAGAACTCTTCTCTCATGCTCTTCAGATCGACGTTCGCCGCGTCGAGGTATGGCGCTATCTCTTTTAGTGCCTGTTCGGTGATGTAGCCGTTGGTGTGAAAGAGGTTCTTTATCCCTCTCTTCGACGCGATGATCGCTGTATCGTAGGCATACTCGAAGAATATTGTGGGCTCGGTATACGTGTACGCGATGCTCCTGCACTTTGCCGAGTGGGCTTCTTCAACGATCCTCTCGGGCGGAATGTCCACGCCCTCGATTCGTCCTGTCTCTCTGGGCATCTGTGAGATCTCGTAGTTCTGGCAGTTCCGGCACCTCAGATTGCAGCCTACTGTTGCGATCGAGTAGGCCTCCGAGCCCGGATAGAAGTGGAATAGCGGCTTCTTCTCTATTGGATCAATCGCGCACGAGACCGCTCTGCCGTAGACCAGTGAGTGCAATATGCCGCCTCGGTTCTCTCTCACTGCACATATTCCTCTCTTGTCCTCCTCAATCACGCACCTGTGAGGGCATAAACCACACCTGACGCTACGGTCTTCCAGCTTATCGTAGAACATTGCTTCTTTCATGTTCCACTCTCCCCTCTGGATCCTTGAAGGGCAATGGGAGTCCAGCGGTTCTTCATTCTACCTTTGACTCGGGGGGAATTATCTGTTGTGAAGGCGTTTTCCTTCGAATCGGTCTTACCATGCGAGAGGGGTTGCTGTGTCTACAGGTATTGCGATCTTTTCAGAGACTCGGATCAGTCATTCTTCGGCTGACTCTTGAAACCTGCTTCTCTCATGAGACGCCGGAAGGTAGCATCCTCGATCTCTGGCATATTCTGATTGCCTTCCAGTTCTTCCCTGACGAGTGTTCCAAGGCTGTCAAGCCTCGAGTCTTGCTCTTCGACGGGTCTTCCAAGGATCTGTTCCGTTTTGAGGCGGATGCCGTGCCGCCCGGAACCGGAGCCTATCACAATTCGCCTTGTGTGTCCAACCAGCTCGGGAGGGAAAGTCTCATACATGATTGGAAATATTGAGATCCCGTGTTGATGGATTCCTGACTTGTGTTCGAAGACGCTATCCCCTACTATTGCCTTGTTCAAGGGCAAGTGGTAGCCCAGCGAGTCTGCAACGTGCCTTGCAAGCCTTCTCATAAGGCTCAAGTCCCACTTGTTCACGTCGTGGTGTACGTAGCAGTTCATCATGACCTTCTCGGTTTCTGCGCCCCCTGATCTGTCTCCAATTCCGAGGAAGGTTGTGCTCGCGAATATCTTCTCTAGCTTGAGCTCCGAAGCGGCTCGGATCGTGGACATCGTGTTCTCAACCGCGTTTCCAAGGTCATCATGGGCATGGATCTCGATGTACGGAATCCTCGTCTCCTTGCTTAGTGCCTTTACCTTTGCTGGGATTCCTTGCGGTAGCCCTGCCTCAGGTGAGGACATCCCGACCCCTATGGTATCGCATATCCTGTAGGCCTTCGCACCGGCATCTGCGACGGCGTTAACAAACTCCTTCTCAAACCTCCAGTCTGCCCTCGTACTGTCTTCGCCGTGAACGAAGACGGTCATGCCGTGCTCGGCTGCGTAGCCTACGGACTCAGAGACTCTGCTCGTCAGCTCACTTAGTGTCTTCTCAGGCCACTTCTCGAAGTGAATGAATGAGACAGGGTGAGAGATCCCGATCTGCTCGAAGTCAAGTCTCAATGCTTCGTCGATATCGGTTCTCACTGCTCTGCACCATGCGGCAAGCCTTGGTCCCAGCCCCCCGTCTTGCATCAGTTTTGCCGCCTCCTTCCCGGAGTCGCTGTATATCTGTACTTCCAGCCTCTCAACGCCCATCTTTGCGAGCTGTTCGCCGAGTTCGGCTGCCTCCTCTGGGGTTGGTGGTCGTAGGCCCGACATCTGGACGCCCTCCCTCAGGGTGGTGTCATCTATTACCACGTCACAGTTCAGAGGGATCTTCGCATATGCTGCATGGTTCAACTTCTCCCATCCGTCTCTGTCGTAGTCCAGTTTACTCAAGCTTCTACAGAGTTCCGCTATGCTTCTTCGCTCTTTCTCCAGTGTGAAGTCTTGTTCTCCCATCGCATATCACTGAATGCATAGCAGATTCAACCAGCTTGTATATAAGTATAGGTTTGTTTTTAACAACGTAAAGTACAGAAAACCGCGGAGATTACACCGCCTTCTCATCCCCGCAAAGCACCCAGAAGCGGATACTCACCGAAGGGACGTGTTCTCACATCAGCTGTTTTCTCTCGTCATTATTCCCTCGGCGCCATTGGCAGATCAAGGGTACGAAGAGGTAAAGTTAAAACCCTCCGCGGCTCAAGACTAGGGGTTATCCCTAAGAGGCTAAGAGATTATGACAAAAGGCTACTGCCCCCACTGCGGGCTAGGGATTGAGGGCGACTTCACCTACTGTCCGAGCTGTGGAAGACCCCTCCCCTTATTCAAGGAGGCTACAGGAGAAACGCCTTCGATCACGTCTCCCCAACGGATGGAACTCGTCGACAACATCGTGGCTTCACTGAACTATGCCACTCTCCTCTTCAAAGACCTCGGGACCCTCATTGTCTTGGCGATCCTTCAAATGATTCCGCTCGTAAACCTGATCGTTACTGGCTACATCCAAAGGGTCATCCGTGAATCACCAGAGTCAGATGTTCTCCCCTCATTCAAAGATCTCGGCAGGCTCTGGATCGATGGGTTGAAGCTGTGGGCAGTCACGTTCGTCTACATGCTCATCCCCAGTCTGCTCATCACCGCAGCCAGTGCTGGTCTTCTTCTCGGCGCACTAAGATTCCACTCGACCAGGCACGGAGCCATAGTGCCAAGGGTGATTGCACTGGACTTTACCGAGTTTCTTGTAACAAACCTCGCGATATACCTGCCGATACTCATCGGGTCAATCATTCTCTTGTTCCTAATCTCCGTGATTCTCTCGATGAGTATCGTTCACGGCGTCAAGACAGGTAACATGTGGAGAGCACTCTCACTGGGAGAGGTTCTCCAAATCATCGGCAGAATAGGTTGGGGAAAATACTTGATCTGGCTGTTCGTCATATTTGTCCTCACTGTCATGTTCAGCGCCTTAGGGAACTCACCCTTTATCGGGTGGTTGATCCTCTTTCTTCTGACGCCTCCATTCCATGTCTTCGTGGCAAGGTCAGCCGCGCAGATATACTCTGAGGGTAGGACATCCACTACTTGACTTCGGAGGTCAAGCGTCAACTCTGGTCTCCCATATTTGCTCGAATTTTGCATCCCGGTCTTAAAAGCGGAGAGTCTCCTTGTGGACGCCGGACGAGACGGTTTGAGGTGCCTTTGAGCCGCATATTCCGAGGCGATTCTTCGGTTTCTGTATACTTTTCAAGACTCGACTCCACAAAATGACCTCAAATTGTATCATACTTTTTTATCGTATCCGGGGGTCAAGACCTGATCGAGGGGACGTCGAGGCCTTCCCAGTGCTTGAGGACCGGTCATGTACGATCATGTTGATGGAAAGACTAGCCTCTTGCTGTCGATTCTTGCAGTGGTAATTCTGTTCCCTGTTTCCCATTCCTTAGCTTCGCAACTGCCTGGAGCAGGAGGTTTGACGCTATCAGACCCGATCAGGATTCGTGGACAAGTCTTCTCGTCCGCTGACCCCCTCGTCATAGAAGGTCTGGAGGTGGAAAACGGCGATGGGGCAGGGATCGTGATAGAGGAATGCATCCACGTTATCATTCGAGGGAATAGAATCTCCAAATGCCAAGGTTCAGGGATCCTAATCAAGAGTTCCGGCTGGGTGATCGTTGAAGGCAATACCTTGGAATCGAATCGGTCTGGTGGAGTAGTCTTTGAGGGCGTGGCCGACTCAGAGATCTCAAACAACAGGTTCATCGGGTCTGATAGTGGTTCTGGGATAAAGGCGTACGGTGTGAAGAATGTCAAAATACTTGACAACGAGTTCTCCAAAGCTGATGAAACCGAGGGTCCCAGGTCGAGTCGTGAGGCAAACTATGCTATCTGGATCGAAGACTACAGGTCAACTGAGAAAGGCCGGCTCGTAGGATCGGAAGAAGTTCTCATATCAGGAAACAGGATAGGAGATCCTTCCCTGTCCGGCATATCAATAATCTCCTCTAGGCACATTGAGATTCGAGACAACTTGCTACACTACAATGCTCGGCATGGAATCCGGATGCGTGACGTGGAGGAGACCAGGATCCATCACAACGAGGTCTATGACACATCAAAGTACGGCGTGTACTTGGAATGGAACGTGAGTGAATGCGAGATCTACGAGAACACTATCTCAGGCGGCTCCTTAGCAGGGATCGTGATAAAGGACTCCTACGACAACTCCGTATACAGGAATCGGATATCTGAACGGGGTGGGAACGCGATTATCCTGAGGTGCTCCCTCGAACAGGAAGATGAGTCGACCCCTCAGACCGCCGGCAACGCCATCTTCGAGAACGATCTCACTGTCAAAAGTGGTATTGAAGCTATTCTCGTTGAGGAAGGTTGCTCCGATAATCAGATCTCAAACAATGAAGTCTCGGAGATCTGACTCTCCCATTCCATCCGTCCTTGGTTTTCAACTCGAATCCGCTGGCTCTCGACTATGCTTCTCTCTCGATCGTTATCTTCTCGCCACTTCTCACTCTTGTGAAGATCTTTGGGTCTCCTGTCACTTTGCCGAAGACGTTGACTGGGCTGTATGCCCTGGGCTCGTCTCCTACGCTGACTGGCGTCTTCCCGAAGAAAACACAGAAGGCATGACCCGGGGGCCAATATCCCAGGTCGCCCACCTCGACAACCTGCTGGGAGTTCTCCTCCTCTACCTCCACTGGTATGCTGAAGTAGATCTCGTCCCCCCACCTGTTCACCTCGCCTCTTATGGGGAGGGCTTCCCATACGGCGTTCGCTGTCTTCTTGTTTCTCCTGTTATCGATCTCTGCTGATACTATTCCTATGCTCGAGACTATGATCCTGATCTTCTTACTCATGGACTCACCCTTATCCAGCCTAACCATCAGCGAATATCGGTTTCCCTCGTTTGTCTATAAAGACTTGATGCCTTACTGCGCTCTTCCCCTTGTCAGGGGATTCCAGCTGCCAGTAGGAGAAAGATAAATAGCCTAGGACATCCCCTTCGACTGTCGACTCAACTCATGGAGCGATCTCCACGGAAACCGTTCGTGTTCTCTGGGAGAATAGCTGAGTGGAGGGAGAGATCGAGATGGTGCTCGTAAAGATTGCTTTGCCTAAGGGTCACCTCTGGGATGAGACGAAGCGTCTCCTTGATGAGGCTGGGTACAACCTTGATCTAAGAGATCCTCGCTCATATCTCGCCAAGACTAACGATCCGGAGATACAGATGCGAATACACAGGGCTCAGAACATCGGTCTTCTGGTCGAGGAAGGGAAGTATGATCTTGGAATCACAGGCTTGGACTGGGTTACCGAGCCAAATGCGTGCGTTGAGCTGTTGATGGATCTCGGCTATGGGAAGGTTGATGTGGTTGCGGCGATCCCGCAAAGATATGGGGTCTCCACACTGGGTGAGGCGTCGGGAGATGAGGTCTTCAAGAGATTTCTCAAGGCAGTCAAGGCGGAAGGAAGGAACCGCGTCATTGTAGCCTCAGAGTATGAGAACCTGACTAAGAAGCTCTGCGAAGATAAGTTCTCCGGATTTCCCTACCGGATTATTCGATCCTATGGGGCCACTGAGACTTTCATAGAGGTTGCAGACATGATTGTTGACTGTACGGAGACCGGTAGGACGCTGCGTGAGAACGGGTGGGAAGTCGTCTACAAGCTGTTTGACTCTACAGCCCGCCTGATAGCCTGCAAGGAGAGCCTGAAGGATCCCGCGAAGAGAACCAAGATAGAAGGCTTTATGACCATTATTAACGGTGCTAGAGAAGCTGAGGGCTTGAAGCTTCTGAAGATGAACGTCCCGGATTCCGCATTCGAGGGGGTCATCGGTGTGCTCCCAGCGATGAAGAGCCCCACGATATCGCGGCTGTATGGGAGCAACGGCGGATATGCTGTGGAGGTTGCTGTCAGGCAGGAGCAGATAGTCCAGTTGATTCCGGTGTTAAAGAGTAAGGGTGCGACGGACATCATAGAGCTGGACATCAAGAAGGCAATCCGCTGACTCCAGGCTGGTCCCGGCAAGGAGCCCGCATCCCTGGTATCCTCCGTATCCGTTGAGTCTAGGTGAACTTGCCTCTCCCCTCTATTCTCCACACGGATTCAAGTTTTCCCTTTCTGACCCCGTACGCCTTGTCGTGCAGGTTTACCGTTGTACAGCAATGGCTGGGGTAGAGTTCCATTTTGTCGCCCACTCTTAGCTTCCTTTCCGGATTGGTTGATCTGAGGATTCCGTGCTCCTCAGATATTCCGCGGAGCTCAACGCCCTTGATTCCCTTTACCTCTGGGTATCCAAACTCGTTTGTTATTGCCTTCAACCCTGCGTCGACCACGACGCGGTCTTCAGTGGGTCTACTGATGACCGTGGTCAGGAGACTGAGGGCTAAGTCAAAGTCCACCTTCTCCAGCCTCCGATAGTATGTGTCCATGAATACGTAGGAGCCCGCTTCGACCTCTGTTATGCCTGGATAGACACCAGTTATGTTGTAGGTTCCTGTAGCCCCGGCGCTGACAATGTCGTGTTCGATACCGGAGTTCCTGAGAAGTGCACTCGTCTCAACTAAGAGTTTCAGCCGCTCCTCTGCAGCCTTCTTCCTCTCTCCCCAACCAGTTATCTTGAAGAAAGGTCCCTCGTAACCCATAAGCCCTCTGAATCTCAGTCCAGGAAGTCTGAGGATCTCCTGAACGAACCTCAAAGCGGGTTCACCCGGCTTCACACCGCATCTCTCGATGCCTACGTCCACCTCCACTACAAAATTGACCTCGACCTCTCTTCTCTGGGCAGATTTGGAGAGCTCTTTCGCGTTCTCAAGATTCTCGAGGGCAACGATCACGTTACAGTGCTTTGAGAGGTTGGCAAGCCTCCAGACTTTGCAGCGGCCTACGACCTGGTTGGTTATGAGAATATCATCGATGCCTGCGGCTGCCATCACCTCTGCCTCCCCCAGTTTCTGACAGCATATTCCCTTGGCGCCTGCGGCGATCTGCTTGTGCGCTATTATGGGCATCTTATGCGTCTTCGAGTGTGGTCTAAGATCCGCGTCCACTGTCTCGAAGAACCTTGCCATCTTTGAGATGTTTCTCTCCATTGCGTCGAGATCGATGAGCAAAGCTGGTGTGTCTATATCATCAGCCTCAATATCGAGGGCATCTTCTGTCATCTTCTCATCTCCACGACAAGTGCTCCTGCCAATAGAGGCTTCTGAGGTTCACAGGTTTATTAGTTGCGTAGTTTTCCTACCAGGAGAATCAGCGGAACTCCCAACAAAGAGACTCCTGCAAGTATCAGGAAGGAGTTTCCGAGTCCTATTGTATCCGCGATCAGTCCGATGACTACTGGTGCGAATGCACCTGTCCCTCTTCCTATGGAATAGAATATTCCATAGGCTTTTCCAAGGGTGCGGCTTGGTGCAACATCTGCCACATAGGCGAAGATCACTGCCCCGATAGAGCCGGAGGTGTATCCGAGCGGTATAAGCAACAACGTCGCTAGGAATGGGTTTCTCATATTGACTAACGCCAGAATCCAGACTGTTGTCAACACCATATTGATTGCGAGAATCCTTTTTCTGCCAAAATAGTCTGAAAGCCATCCATTAACGGGCTGAGATATTATTGACATCCCTGACAAGACTGACAACAGGGTGGCCGCATATCCGACGCTGAAATGCATCTCGTCGACGAGATATATCGTGGTGAATGCAGTGATGCCGTTGCCACAGAAACTGTTTGCCGCGAAAACGATTGAGAGCATGGCTATGGCTGCTCCCACGGAGCCCTTGCTCCCACTCACTGCTTCTTTCTTGATTTCGGTCGGCTCTTCTGCTTCTTCTTTGCGGTAATCGTACGGTACTAGCCTCCAGAACAGGAATGAGACTAGGAATCCTGGCAGGGTCAGCAGAATGAATACCCATCTCCATCCGATTGCTGTTCCGATCATGCCTGATAGGATTGGACCTATGAAGCCGCTTGAGAGTCCTAGGGATCCATGTACTCCCATCGCTCGTCCTCTCTTCTTGACGAAGAGGTCGGATATCATTGCGAGACCTGAGGGATGGTAGAGCCCGCCGCCTATCCCTGCAAGTACCTGCAATATGAGAAGTTGCCAATACTTCGCTGAGAATCCTGTCAGGAACATTACTGTGCTGAACCAGAGGACGTTCGCCGCTATCAGTGTCTTCCTGTTCATCTTGTCTGCGGCGAATCCGGCCGGCAAAGCAGAGAAAGAGTAACTTAGATTGAGCCCAGTCACTATCAGACCTGAGAGTGCGTACGATAGGCTGAACTCGGATCTGATCGCGGGAAGAAGCGCGGGAACGAAGAGCAGATAGAGGTGGTTCAGGAAGTGTATCACGGAGAAGAGAATAAGGATCAACGTTCGCTCTTGCTGCTGAGGACCATTCACGCCTTTCCACCTTTTCGAAGAAAAGAGCTCTATGCTTGCAAGGACTACGAGATCTGGATGCGATTGTTTTTAGCTTTTCTTAGCTTTCTCACGGACGCGCTTGGGATCAGATGACTCCTCGGGTATACTGAGTCGCCCAGATCTCCAGAGTGTTCTCTTGACCCGGTTCCCGGAACAGACATGGTCCACTTTGCGTTGTTCACAATGTTCTCTGGTGTATGAGTGGCATTACGGCGGGTTTATGTTTGTGCTTTGGTCCGTTTTGGTCCCAATTTAAAAGGTGAAGACCTTTCGGCGTATTACCTGAGAGTCACGATGGTATTCGGCGCGTCTGCTCACCTCACTATTTCAGATCAATCTGAATCCTTCTCGTAGGCTGTTTGACTGTTATCTTGCAAATCCGCTGAATAGGAGCGAGGTGGATGTGGAGTCGTGTGCAAGGAATAGTTGGGCTCAGTTTCCGAGAATTGCGAATCATGGTCCATCGATTCCTGCCGTCAAAAGAAAAAGGGTGATCTATACGTCGGAAAATTCCGTAGATAGGTGGACAGGCTCGAAACCGTCAGTTTTGAAGAGGGTTGAAGCAAAACTGGTGGGTGTACCTCCGAAGCCGCTCAAATCCAAAATTACTGAAGCTGCAACGAGACTTAGGATACAGTCCAACAAGCTTGACCAGAGCGTGAACAGGATGGAGAGTCGAGACAGGCAGATGTTCGACAAGGTTGTCAAGTCGCTCATGAGCAAGGACAAAGAGAGAGCGACCCTCTACGCGAATGAGTGCGCTGAGATCAGGAAAGTCGCCAAAGTCATGATCGGCAGCCAACTGGCCTTGGAGCGCGTGCTGGTCAGGATGGAAACCGTCGGCGATCTCGGTGATGTTTTGGTCAGTATAGCTCCTGCGGTAGAAGTTATCCGCGGGATCAAAGACACCATTAGGATTGTGGTGCCTGAAGTATCGCTGGAACTCGACCAGATACACGGCATGCTGAACGAAACCGTCATCGAAGCAGGACATATCTACGACCGATCTTACTCCATGGATGCCACCGAGGAAGCTGAGAAGATCTTGGGTGAAGCAAACGCGATCGCTGAGCAACGCGTAAAGGAGAGGTTCCCAGAGTTCCCGCAATCCGCAACTGCCACACCTAACGAGACCATACTGCCTTCATTCGGTCAGAATCTCTAACAGAGCTGCCTATCCAGATTGACTGGTCTCCCCGTCAGTCTGGATGGTCGCTGTTTCTTTTCTGGTAGATCGGATCAGGACACGTCTCGCTCTACAAGTCTCGCTTTCTTTATGAAGAATATCCCTGAATCATGAGACCAGGATTTAGCGGCATCGGTAATCTCTATTCTCCGCTTGAAGAGAGGGGACTCACAAACGAAGGTCTCGTATTCTCCTCCCTCTCCTGCTAAGTGGATTCCGTGTTTGCTTGAGAGGCGGTATAGTTCCTTCAAGGTCTCTCTATCAAGCCTTCTTCCCAACCATTCTTCTCCCAGTCCTAAGGCAGAAACCCCTACGAACCTGATATCGAAACCTGCCTTGAGCATCTCCTCAATAAGCTGCATCGGGTTCTTCTTCCAGACAGGTGTGATAAGCTTCAAGCCGTTTCTCTTACACATATCTACTAAGCGCTGCCTCTGATAGCTGCTCGCTATCACTCCTGAGATCAGGGAATCTAACCTGAAGACGGCCTTCAGGACCGGGATCGAGCGCTCCAGTTCCTCTGACTCCTTCTCTCTCGGACCGGAGACCTTAACCTGAACTATTGGGATCTCCATGGCTTCTGCTTGGAGTGCAGTCCACTCGGCGTTCGGGAAATGAAACATCCAAGACTCCGGTGATTCCGGAAGCACGGAGATCAGGCATTCGACTCGGATTCCTTTATTCGTGGCATGCCAGAGGGCGAGGTTTGAATCCTTTCCCCCGGAATAGAGAACTGCTGCCTTCGTCTGATCGGTCTCAGTTATGGCGGTTCACCCTCTCTTCTTCGATGCTTCTTTCTGTGTTAGCCTGAGATCGCCTATCGCCGACTCGACGGAGCGTCTAAGCCTAGTATACCTCAGATACCAGAATCCGGCAAGGACGACACCTGCTAGGAGCGCCAGCAAAGCCGAGATCACGAGCACCGCAGTTCCCTTTGCTGTGATCGAGATGCTATATGTTACGCCTATCCTGCCGCCAGCCCGGTTCGTCGATATGCTGGCTTCATTGAAGAAGTCTCGATACGTGACTCCTGTGTCTGCGATTGAGAAATCGAATCCTTCCTTCCTCAGACTTTCAGCTAATTTTACTCTCACCCGTTTCTCGTCCTTCAGACTAGCCGGCAATTCCATGGACTCTGAGAACAGGGGCAGCGACAAGGATACTCTCTAGAAGGCGCTGTCCGGCATGTTCTTAACGGTTGTCCTCGCACCAGCCCTCGGTGGAAGACAGGTTGGCTCCCATAGGAGCATCTTGAAGAATGAGTATGGGAAGCTCTGTAGCCGAGTAAAGGTCAAGTGTTGAAGGGCACAAGCGCCTGAGAGGTCAGTTATGGACCAGGTAGCGAAAGTTGATATCTAGCCGAAATCTTTTGAGTTGGGCTAGCAACATAAAGTTGAAGATGAGAGGTCTGTACCTATCTCGACTCAACCGATAGGAGAAGCAGGTATTCGGCGATGCTTGAGGAATTCTTTCGCCCTTCCTCTGTGGCGGTCATCGGGGCATCTCAAGACCCGGCAAAGGTCGGGCATCAGATCCTTGCAAACCTAGTAAGCTCCGGCTATTCCGGGGAGCTCTATCCTGTCAACCCGAAGGCAGATGGGATCCTCGGTCTGAAGTGTTTTCCTCAGGTCTCCGCGATTCCAGGTGAGATAGACCTTGCAGTTGTCGCGATCCCCGCTCGCTTCGTACTGGACGTGGCTAAGGAATGTGGGGAGAAAGCGGTCAAGGGGCTGATCGTCGTATCAGCCGGCTTCAAGGAGACAGGCTCAGAGGGCGCGGAACTCGAACGGCAGCTCATAGAAACCTGTAAGATGCATGCTATGAGGCTTCTCGGACCGAACTGTCTGGGGATGATAGACACATTCACCCCTATCAACGCGGCCTTCGCCCCCAAGATGCCCTTGAAGGGCAATATTGCGTTTCTCTCCCAAAGTGGTGCCATCTGTACAGCCGTGTTGGACTGGTCGATCAGCGAGAACATTGGCTTCAGCAGGTTTGTGAGCCTAGGGAACAAGGCTGACTTGGATGAGACCGACTTCATGCTCTCCTTGGTTGACGACGAGAATACGCGGGTCATCCTGATCTACCTTGAGGGAGTGACCGAGGGGGAACGATGGGTCTCGGTTGCCCGTGAGGTTACACGAAAGAAGCCTGTTATCGTTGTTAAGTCAGGGGTCTCAGATGCTGGGAGTAGGGCTATCTCCTCTCACACGGGCGCCATGGCCGGTAGCAATGTGGCTTTCGACGCGGCTTTCAGGAAGAGCGGCGTCATCAGGGCGACTACAATGGAGGGACTGTTCGACTTGGCTCTAGCCTTCTCTAGCCAGCCTCGGCTCGCGGAGCCAAGTGTTGTAATATTGACGAATGCTGGTGGGCCTGGAATACTGGCGACAGATGCCTGCGAGAAATATGGTTTGAGACCTGCGTCTTTCGGGCCGGAGTTGGTGAACGCCTTGCGGGCCAATCTTCCTCTGGAGGCTTCTCTCCACAACCCTATCGACGTCCTCGGGGATGCGACGGCTGAGCGATACGGCTTCGCCTTGGAGAAGATCGCAGAGCATGAGAGATACGCCAGTGTGATCACGATATTGACTCCGCAGGCTGGCACAGAGCCTCTGAAGACCGCGGAACGTATCTGCGGCCTTCACAGAAGGTTCCCTGACATGCCGATCGTGGCTTCCTTCCTGGGGGGAGAACAGATGGAGAATGCCATTGACCGTCTCCAAGAGTGCGGTATACCGAATTATCCCTTCCCAGAGAGGGCAGTGTACGCTCTCTCTGAGCTTGCGGGATACTACCGCTATCTGGCCACACCCTTGGGCAGTCGAGCCCCTGAGTTTGAAGTCAACCAGAACAAGGTTGCAGAGATTCTCAAAGGAGCAAGGGCTGATGGTCGAGTCTCACTCCTAGGAACCGAGGCGAAAGAGGTCGTGGTCGCATACGGAACCCCGGGTCCGCTGAGCGGATTAGCTAGGAATGCGGAGGAAGCTGTTGCCTTAGCGAAGATAATGGGATACCCCGTGGCCCTAAAGATCGCATCCCCGCAGATCTTGCACAAAACAGACATCGGTGGCGTGCTACTAGGTCTCTCCACGCCAGCAGATGTGGAGACCGGGTTCGGCCAGATCCTCCAAAATGTAAGCCGTTTTGTTCCAGACGCAACGGTCTATGGAGTCGAGATTCAGAGGATGGCTCCCAGAGGTAAGGAGATGATCATTGGAGTGCATAGGGATCCACAGTTCGGCCCCCTGTTAATGTTCGGGCTTGGAGGAATATACGTTAACTTCTTGAAAGATGCCTCCTTCTGTCTGGCTCCTATCTCACCTTCGGAAGCCTCGAACATGATCCGTGAAACCCGGGCTTACACGTTGTTGAGGGGCATCAGGGGAGAAGGGCCATCCGATATTGAGTCGATCGAGGATGTACTGCTACGCATCTCTCGATTGGTGATGGATTTTCCTGAGATCGACGAGATCGACATAAACCCCCTGCTTGTCTACGAGAAGGGGAAAGGGTCATTAGCGCTGGATGTCAAGATAACTATCAGTCCTGAGGAGAGAGATCATCATTGAGCAAGCCAGCATGCATCTACGTGACTTCTCTTAGGTGGTTTGTTGGGAAGACAGCGGTCTGTCTTGGACTAGCATTGAAGCTTCGTGATGAAGGATACAAGGTGGGATATTTCAAGCCGATAGGCTTAGAGATGGGGAGAACCCTTGACGGGAAGCCCTACGACGAAGACGTAGTATTGATGAAGGACGCCCTTGAACTCAAGTCTCCCCTCGAACATATCGCGCCTGTTGTCCTCCGAAGGCATTATCTTGAGGAGACGCTGAAGGTCGGCTCCGCGACATATTCCCATAGGATCAAAGAGGGGTTCGAGAAGGTTTCTGACGGTGTGGACATTCTTCTGATGGAGGGTGTATACTGCTCTGCGTTCGGATCACACCTGGGTCTCTCGGCTTCTGAGCTCTCGAAGGAGTTCAACTCGAAGATCCTGTTCGTCTCAAAGTTCGAGAACGACTGTATCGTCGACGAACTGATTCGTGAGAAGACTTGTATCGAGTCTCAGGAAGGCAAGGTCTTAGGGTATGTCCTCAACGATGTGAGGAGAGAGGTCATTGAGAGGACAAGAGACCTTGTGGTTCCGATCTTGGAGAAGAATGGTCTCAGGAATTGGGGGATAATTCCGTGGAACGCGAGGTTAACCTCGCCGACGGTGAGAGAGATATACGAGAGCTTGGGGGGAGAGTTGCTTGCCTGCGGTGATAAGCTGGATGCGCTCGTCGAGGCGTTCCTCGTTGGGGCGATGACCCCTGAGAGTGCACTTAGCTATTTCAGGAGGGCAACTGGTAAAGCAGTGGTGACTGGTGGAGACCGGTCGGATATCGCACTGGCTGCTTTAGAGACTGATACAAGCGTCTTGATTCTCACCGGGAACCTCTATCCTAGTGTAAGGGTCTTGGCTAGGGCGGATGAGAAGGGTGTTCCCGTTTTGCTCGTCCCGTACGACACCTTCTCAACGATCGAGAGGCTGTCCCTGATATCGGGCAGAATCAAGCCCGGCGACTCCAAGCGAATTGAGCTGGTCAAAGAGATGATCGCAAAGAACGTGGATTGTGGGGGGCTCGTCAAATCCATTATCTGCTAGCCTTGAGCACATTTTCAGCCTAGCCTGGATTACCGGTCTGATTCCTGGTGATTCGAAAGTTCTATATCTGACGTTTCATCCTCTCCTCTGGAGCTGTTTCTTTTGCCTTGTACGGTTCTTGTAGGAGGCTTCTTCGGAGACGAAGGGAAAGGCAAGATCGTCTCATATCTTGCTCTCAAGGATAACGCTTCAGCTGTGGTTCGTGGGGGGGTGGGTCCTAACGCAGGGCACACCGTGATTTGGCAAGGAAGAGAGTATAGACTTAGGATGCTGCCGAGTGCCTTCGTGAGCCCGCAAACGCGCCTCCTGATTGGACCAGGTGTCCTTGTTAACCCGAAGATTCTGCTGGATGAGATTGAGCGGACCTCGACTGGTAGCCGCGTTGGGGTGGACTGCAACTGTGCGGTCATCGAGGAGAAGCATATTCAGATTGACAGCGGGTCTGACTACCTCAGGGGGAAGATTGAGACCACTGGAACTGGCTGCGGCCCATGTATGGCTGACAGGGTCAATAGGATCGCAAAGACAGCTCGGGAGATCGACCTCTTAGCCGCTTACTTGACGGATGTCCCGCTGGAAGTGAATGAGCTGTTGGATGGTGGGAAGACCGTTCTGGTCGAGGGAACGCAGGGGACCTTTCTATCGCTCTTCCATGGAACCTATCCGTTCTGCACGTCAAAGGATGTGACTGCTGCAGCTATGTGTGCAGACGTGGGAATTGGCCCGACTAAGGTCTCAGATGTCTTGGTTGTCTTCAAGGCCTACACGACCCGGGTTGGTGGCGGTCCTCTTGAAGGAGAGCTGTCACCGGAGGAGATAGATCGCCGGGGATGGAGTGAGTTTGGGGCTGTAACGGGGCGGCGGAGGAGAGCATCTGAGTTCAACTTCAAACTTGCCAAGAGGGCTGTAATGCTGAATGGAGCCACGATGGCGGCGCTAACAAAGCTGGACGTCCTCTTTCCTGAGAGCAGGGAATGCAGGAAATTCGATATCTTGCCGGATGCAGCCAAGGATTTCGTGGAAAAAGTTGAGCGAGAGATAGATGTCCCGGTTCCGATCATTGGTACGGGTCCAAGCGTTCAGGACGTGATCGATCGGAGACGGTAGGTACTTCCGGTCATGGCTGCAGGCGTCGTCTCGGATCCCTGCACTGTACGCTAGTATCTTTTGACCGCTTTACCAAAGGCTGGTAGGTATAGTATGCGAAAACTTGGGGAGGTTCAACACCCGTTCACGCATGTGGCAGTAGGAGGGACCTTTGATCTTCTCCACTCTGGTCACGATGCATTGTTGGAGAAGGCCTTTAGGATCGGTGATAGGGTTACCATCGGATTGACTACTGATGAGCTGGTTTCTCGGATGTACAAGAATCATAAGGTGGAGACCTATGAGAGGAGATTGGGTGAACTAAGGAGGTTCCTTGCTAAGAGAGGCTTGTTAGGTAGAGTCGAGGTCATACCTTTAGGAGACGCGTTTGGTCCGACGATCGAGGAGGATGATTTTGACGCCATTGTTGTCAGCAGAGAGACCGAGCCTGGTGCTGTGAGAATAAATGAGATCAGAAGGTCGAAAAACATGAGAGAGCTTGCCATTGTGGTGATAGAGATGATTCTGGGCGAGGATGGGCTGCCGATATCGAGTACGCGGATCCGTCAAAGTATCATAGATCGTTACGGGAGACTAAGAAGAAAGGATTCTGATCCTGGCTAGAGACGATCCGATCTTGGAAGTCCTTTCTCCAAGCGTTTTCAGGCAATTCCCAACAGAAGCACTTATCTAAATGTACGGTTCTATCTTCTTGGACTCTAATGAAGGAAGCGTCATACAAGGCTACTAAGGGTTTGATTCGGGTTCGCCTTGAGATAGAGGACGAGACGATCAAGGATCTGGTGATCTCCGGGGACTTCTTCTTGTATCCTGAGGATATGCTCTGGGAGTTGGAGCGGTTCCTTGTTGGAAAGAAGGTGGTAAGGGAATCGTTGATAGCTGAGATCTCAAGTTTCTATGATCGCTTTGGGGTGAGCAGCCCCGGGGTCAAGCCTGAGGATTTTGCGAACGTGATCCTCTTGGCTTCGGAGGCCTAGAACTGCTCAGAGAAGGTTTAATATCTCTGCGTTTTACTATCGGCGCATAAGGCGGGGAGGATCTGTTGGAGTTCAGGATAGACGTATCTAAGCTTAGTGAGGAAGACGAGAATTATCCTGAGTTGCTGAAAGACTTTCTGAGAGACCGGACGAACGTAGTGGTCGAGGCTTCTAAGGCTGAGGTTACCCTAACGTTTGAGAAAGGTGAGGAGTCTCTGGCAAGACCGAAGAGGATTCGTCAGCTTCTCAGGAAGTTCATTCATAAGAGAGACTTGAAAGGGGATTTCCGGGTCGTTGCGGGTGGAGAAAACGCGTTTGTCATTAGGAGGAGGCGGAGTAGGGAGTCTGAGTAGAGCCTTCCCTGCGCTCTTGCTGTCTGATTCTTGACTGTTTTCTCATGGCGCTGAATACAGCGGTCTTTGCCTTTTCTACCTGATCGCCCACTGTGACGGAGACGTTTTCATTCTCGATCAGCCTCAAAGACTCGAGAAGCGAGTTCTTGGCCTCGGTCAAACTTAGCCCTATGTCTATCTCGTTAACTCTCTTTCTCTTCTTTACTATGGGATCTGCGGTTTCTGTCTCCGCCGAGACCAAGAATGAGGCGTACTCGATCTCCGAGAAAGCCCTCCACAATGAGAGGTCAAGGTCGGCCTCGTCTTCTCTCTGGTGCGCTTGGGATGCTCGGTCGATATTCTCGAGAGCTTTTCTGAGAGATGAGATTATCTCGGTGTTCAGCATCTGGTTGCCTCCCGAAACTCTTAAGTGGAACGTACGAAGACAAACTTAAAACCGGTACGCGCGGAGGATGTTAAGGCTTGAATGATCGAGTCCTTGGCGGATTAATATTTATTGGTAGCGTTGCGATTGCAGCCTTCTATCTCTGGTGGCTTTTTCTGTCTCCTTGGCAGATCTACGCGATCCTCGTACCTGTTCTGCTCGCAGTGATGTCCTTCCTCTTCATAGTAGCTTGGATCGGTTGGACGATGGCAATGACACCCGCACCAACCGCCATAGAAGAGACTGTTCTGGAACAGAGTTTTGAGGAGGAGAAGACAAAGGAAACGGAGGAACCGGCAAAGGAGACGGCGAGAAGAAGAGTGACCAGAAGACGGAGCGGGCGATAGCTCGCAAAGTCGCATTTTCGGGTTCCGCTTTTTCCTGAGATCAATGCGTTACAAGCGATGTCTCACCTGCGATACTGACTCTGACTATAGCTGGTACACCCTGACCTCAGGTGGTCGTTGTTTCCGTGGAACCCTATTCAGTCAGGAAATCTAGGCTGTCTCAAGATTATGACACCAGCATTGAGTTGGCTTCTTCCATGGTTTCTTGTTCTCGGGTTTACAAAGAGTTTAATCGGTGGGCTTGAAGAAGAACGGTCAAGTCCTCGCTGAGCAGTCGATGGGAGGGTAGCAGAACTGTGCTCTAAGAAGGACAGGTTGGTTCAGGCTTGGTTCTTGATGGTATCTGCCAGATACGTTTGGGATTTCGCCTGGCTTCTCTACGATCTCTCGCTCAAGGGATGGGATCCGACCTACTTGATGGCTCGGTGGCCGCGATTCTGGATGGTAACCGGCTTCTTAATGACTTTTCTAATTCTGAAGCATGCTTTCTCTCCTCAGCGGAGAGACTACGCCGGTCTACCTGATTTGAGACTGACTAACTACCATGTGGCGTTTGTTATTCTACTGGGTCTTCTCCTGAGGCTGTATGCGGCTACTGAGTTGCACCCTACAGAGTTTGAGGTCTTCTATGCCGGTCTACATTACGAAGGCGCCGAGCTCAAGCTGGACGCGTTTAGACCGATTCTCTACCCGTATCTTCAGTACGTGTCCTGGCTCTTCTTTGACCGTGTCCATGGATTTGCATCAATTCCTCGTGCCTTGACTGAGGGTAACGTCGCGGCCCGGTACCCGACGTCTTGGATTTTTTCCTCTCGAATGTTGAGTGTCCTTATGAGTACGATCGCACTCGGTTTTGTCTGGGTCACTACTAAGAATCTTTTCGGTGAGAGGGCAGGGTTCTGGGCGACTTTGCTTCATGCAGTGAACTACTACGTCGTCACAGGACCGGACTCGAGATCTCACGACGAGAATCCTGCTATGCTCTTTCTACTCGCATCTGTTGCAGTTCTGACTAGAGATGGTGGGAAATGGATGGGTCGGGGTGGACGCATCTCCAGATTGGTTTTTTCCGGAGCTCTCTTAGGGCTTTCTTTTGCAAGCAGGTCTCCTATGCTAATCTACGCTTCTTCGCTAACAGTGTTCTTGTGGTGGGGCGGGGGGTTCTCCTCGGCTGGGTACTTCCTTCTCGGCTTCTTCCCTGTCCTCTTTCTTGAAGGGCTTGCGGAGTTCCTCATTAGAGGAAGATTTCTGGGTGGAGTCTTTGAGTTCCTTCGCTTCAATATTATCGCGGGCCACGCATCCGAGTGGGGAACAAGTCCTTGGTATCACTATGTCCTTGTGGTTTGGGCTGCAATTGGGCTGGTGCTGTACTTCCTTCCCTTCGGGATCGAGAAGGACTCCAGATCCGTCTTGCTGAGTCTTATGATCCTGCCTTTCTTGGCAGTTTTCAGTGTGGTTCCTCACAAGGAAGACCGGTACATAAGCCCAATCATCCCTTTCATTCACATTGTTATTGGAAATGCTCTTTCCAAGTTGGACAGGAAGCACCCTGAAGCCTTGGCGGCAGTAACGTACACGGTAGTTTACGGTATTATGATGATCGTCTTTTGGTAGCTCGCCAAGTGTATTTCAGATTCTTCTTGTTGAGAATTGATTGGAGTGGGCTGGGACCGAGAGAAACCGGTTGATCTGTTTCTCGGAAGAATCAGTTGACTCATTCAGATTCCCACTCTCTGCAAGAGACAGGCAATTACGCTCTTAATCTCCTGAAGCAAATCTGGTTGACATGTCGTCCATGTGCTTCAAGTGGTGAGGCAGGCGCCTTTGCAGATTATCTCTGATCTTTAATAGGGGTCATTACAGATATTGGGGCGGTCACCGTGTTGTTGGCTGCCAGAAACCTCCGTCTACTCCTGGTTCTAGCAGTTTTTCTCGTGTTCTCCGGTTCTCTCCTGCCCTGGTACTCGATCAGTGCGAAGGTAACGACTTGGCAGGAAAGCTTTGTCCTCGGTGTCGAAGCGTTCCTGTGGGGAATACGGGTCAACGGCAGTGTTCCCCCGTCAATTGCCGGGGGATCTGGCTTGCCCCAGCTGAGTAGTGAGAACTACTTAGAGCTTATGGAACATGTTCCCTCCGAATATAGGATCTACCTGTACTTCCCGCTGGCGATACTTGCCTTGGCTGTGGTTGGGTCGATCTTGGTTCTCTTAGGAGCCCTGAAGCCTGGTTCCGGACAGTCTAGGGCGATCGTGCTGACGGGTTCTATTCTTTCCCTTGTTTCCGTGGTTCTCTTTGCCGCCGGCATATATGTGGTGTACAGCCAGATCGCAGGTGATGTGCCGGTACCTATTGAGTCGCCGTTCTTCGGGAAGTATTCGACCTCTATCCTCGTGGTCTCGGTTACCCTTTCTTGGGGATTGAGTTACGGCTGGGTTGGAACCCTGATAGGCAGCATGCTTTCCTGGGCGGCATTCTTCCTTTCAATAAGGCGAGCACCTACTCAGCCGGCACTTCAAGCGACCTATCCGAAGCCTGAACCTCGGCATGTCTACTGTATTCATTGTGGAGCAGCGATTTCGCCTGAAGCGCTCTTCTGCCAGAGGTGTGGAAGAGAACAGGAACACGCTGGTTTCGGCGCTCATGGTTGAGCCCAAAGGTAGGCTTCGCTGCAGTGATTCAGCCCGGTGCAAGAAGCTAGTCTACTTAACTGTAGATTCACGATAACGTGACGTTACTTGGCGTTTGGACCTGAACCGGGTTATCCGGCTGCGGGGGAAACTGCGTTGTTACTCGCTGGTCTTGTTAAGGATGAGCTGGTCCAGATCTGTTATCAGGTAGACTCCTCTCACCGGCGTCTCGATGAATCTAGAAAGAAGCCTTATTGTCCTCAGGTCCGAGATAGACAGTTTTTGGAGCTATCGCGACTCTTTTTCTTATCTCAGAAGAGGTAAAGTCTTAAGCCTAGAGCAAACCAACCTGTTCTATTCGGTGGATCTTCTTGGATATTGAAGCAGTCTTCGAGCCTAGCCAGACGAGCATAACTCCGTTTCTGGAGCATCCTCGACAACTCCCAATACTCAATACAAGACTCGAAGATCATCAACGAAGAGTGCTGGACAGTCTGAATATACCTATAGTCAGTGCCGAAGGTCAGGACGTGAAGAAGGGTCGTCTGGTCATGAAGGACACGGTGTTCTGCTCGAAGGAGCTGTTAGCCACTTTCCTGGAGGAGTCCCTGCGCTCAGACCAGCCAACACAATTCGCCATCAAGAAGGGAGCCCTTACTCAGAGATCGGCAACCGTCACCATGGACGTCGACGACCTAGGCGAGAGCATCGGATACAGGCTCAACTATTATCCGCCCGGCAGCGATCGGAGCACCGCATCGAAGCCCATTGTCATAGACGCTAACGAGTATGTTCAGGAGATGATGTTCCCAAACCACATGGTTCCCGGAAGAGTGTACACGGTTCCCATAACTAGGAAGATCATCGCCCAAATCGAGCACTGGGTCAATCTCTGGGCCTGCAACATAGGAGGGCTACTAAGCAACATTGCAGGTCTGAAGAGCGACAGGTCAAAGCAGCTGCGACTCGCAGTCAAAGCCCTCTCCACCAATCAGTGGCGCGTCTCATCCAAGAACGTGCAAATAGGGAAGGGGTGTGACATTCATCCCACCGCCTACATCGAGAACTCAGTAGTCGGGGACGGAGTCGAAATAGGGGCCCTAAGCGTCATTAGAGGATCTATGATTGGAGACAGATCTGTCATAAACAACAATTGCACCGTTGCCTACTCGGTTCTCGGGGAAGAGTGTCAACTCCGGGATGGGGCGAACGTGACATATTCGCTGCTCTTCCCAGGCGCGTTCACGACCTGTCCCTTCCTCAACGCGAGTGTGATGGGGCACGATTCATTTTTCCCAGTCGGCTCCGTGCTCACTGATTACCGATTCGATGGAAGAAATGTGACTGTAATGAAGGACGGGAAAGCAGTGGATTCCGGTCTAATCTTCCTAGGCTGCTGCCTCGGACACAACGCCTATGTCGGCGCTGGAGTAGTTGTACCGCCGGGCCGCGAGATCCCGAATGGGGCAAGGCTTCTCCCAGACTACGCGCGTTAAAGAATAGACGTAGTAATTTATACCATTCGATCCCACGCTTGCCGTGGTCCTTCAACCTAGATTTGTCAGTTCTCCCGTCAAGCTTAATCATAGCTTCGTCGATCTCCCTCTGCTTGGTGGCCTCCATCCTCATGGCTCTAACCCTGAATACTCAGTGAACTTGCTCAAACCTGCCTGGTAGTTATGCTGGGTATTCATGCTGACATACTGGTTCAGCCACTCAGAGAGATAATCTCTCTCAGCCAACTTGGCACCGAAAGAGACTCTCTTTGATCTGCCTAAGAAAGTAACGCCACAATAACGCTTACTTACTTGACTGTGACGCTCTTTGCGAGGTTCCGAGGCATGTCAGGGTTCCTATTCCTTTCCACTGCTGAGTGGTATGCGAAGAGCTGCAGTGGGAGGACGTAGGGGATTGGGGCTAGGATTCCTGGGACCCCTCTAGGTATCTCTATGAAGTCGTCTGAAAGTTGACGGATTCTCTCGTCACCTTCCTCCATTATGGAGATTATCGATCCTCCTCTTGCCTTCATCTCCATGATATTACCGATCAGTTCCTCTTGTGTGCTTGTTCTAGGTGCGATGAAGATGAGTGGGTATCCTTCTTCGACGATCGCGATGAATCCGTGCTTGCTCTCGCCTGCTGGATATGCAAGGGACGGAAGGTATGCCAACTCCAGTAGTTTCAGTCTTCCCTCGAGGGCGGTGACAGAGTTTATCCCTCGACCCAGAAAGCAGAAGCTCTCCCTGTCACGGTATTTCTTCGAGAGGTCTTCGACATTCTTTGACTGTGTGCTCAAGACTCTCTCCATTATGGAGGGCATCTCTCTGAGCACATGGTTCAGTTCTTCTGCTTGGGCTGGGCTGATGGCCTTCCTTCTCTCGCCCAGCTTTATCGCAAGCCTTGCCAGGATCATCACTTGGGCGGTGTAGGCCTTGGTCGAGGCTACCCCTATCTCGGGTCCGGAATTTTGACCTATGTAGATGCTGGTCAATCTTGTCAGCGTCGATCCGACGACATTGGTAATCCCGAGTATGGTGGATCTCTTCTCAATCGCATGCTTGACGGCTGATAGTGTGTCCGCGGTTTCTCCTGATTGGCTTACTGCGAGGACTACAGAGTTCTCGTCGACGAGTCTTCCGCATCTCTCTATGAACTCTGAGGCTATGACTGCTTCAGCGTCTACGCCGGCCAGGTGAGAGAACATGTATGTCCCGGCTAGGCATGCGTGGTAGGCGGTGCCGCAGGCTACGAGGAAGATACGGCTTGCTTTGTCGAGCATCGCTGACATCAGGTCAATGTAGACTTCCTGAGTCCTGAGGGCATTCCTCAGGCTGGCCGGCTGTTCATTGATCTCCTTGAGCATGAAGTAGGGATATCCTCCCTTCTCAGCCTTCTCGAAGGTCCAAGAAATCTCTGCGATCTCCGGGATTATTTTGGAGTAGGATTCTAGGTCAGAGAGCTCGACTTCTTCTGGACTGATGACTGCGAGCTGGCCTTCTTCCAAGTAGATGATCTTTCTTGTTAGTGGGAGTATCGCTGGGATGTCTGAGGCACAGAAGTTGCCCTCTTTGCCTATGCCGAGCACAAGTGGACTCTCCTTTCTGGCGCATACCATCATGTGTGGCTCATCAGCATCTATAGCGGCAATGGCGTAGGATCCTTTAAGTCTCCTGATTGCCTGACGGACGGCCATCACAAAGTCTATGCCTGAGTTGAGATTCTCCTCGATCAGGTGTGGAACAACTTCTGTATCGCATCTGGATCTGAACTTGTGTCCCTTCTTCTCGAGTTGTTCCCTAAGTTCAGTAAAGTTCTCGATTATCCCGTTGTGAACAACGGCCACCCTCTCTTCGCAGTCTGTGTGAGGGTGTGCGTTCACCCGCGACGGTGCCCCATGTGTGGCCCACCTAGTGTGTCCTATGCCGGTCGCGCCTGCAAGGTCGTCAAGGTTCAGTCTGGCATGTATGTCAGCGATCTTTCCTGGGTCCTTCTTGATTAGTAGGTTGCCTCGGTCTATGGTAGCCTCCCCTACTGAGTCGTAGCCCCTGTATTCAAGGCGCTCCAATGCTTTCCTAATAAGTGGAGCAGCGCTTCCATGCTTGAGGGCGCATCCGAAAATCCCGCACATTCCCGATACTCTTCCTTGACGGACCAGGTTTCACTTACTTGAGAAGCCTTATAGCTGTTTTCGGGGATTCTCTGGCTTAACGTCCTTTGTTTCCCTCCTGTCAAGGCTTAAAGGCGAAGCCACTCAAACCATTACTACCCGAAGGTGGCGTTGATCTTTGACTCTGCAGAGAATAAGGCAGATTCTATCCCATTCAAAATTGGCCTGGCGCTACATTCCTGCTCTCTTGGGCTGTATTGCGACGGCAGACGCCTACCTGAGGCTTCAGATAGCCTTGGAGACCGTTGAAAAGCTCTTAACCCGGGCTAGACGTGGAGAAGAGATCAACATATTTGGGGATCGGATCTGGAGCATCCTCTTTCCTTTGTCTTCACTTCTGATAATTCTCCTTCTCTGGAAGAGTGTGGAGTTTGAGGCTGCTGAGAACTGATCGAACCCAGTCCATGCTGCCGGCAGTACTCTGCCTCTCTTTC
>CAZBVH010000011.1:0-18931 GCA_964495315.1 uncultured Candidatus Bathyarchaeia archaeon
GCTGGCTGAACAGGAAGAGCTGGATTGTCACCCATAAGGACAAAGAAAGAATCATCCTAACGGCAAAGGGACCACAGCCAAAGGGAACCGATGAGAAACTAATAGAGATGCTCTCAGAGAGAGGCAAGACTAAGCTAGACACCCTGCCGAGAGAGTTGGAGGAAGACCTTGGAACCCTGACCCACCGCAACCTAATCAGGATCACAAAGGTCTCGTTAAAGAGAGTGGAACTCACAGAGAATGGGTTGAGAAGCCTCCAAGCGCAGGTTGAACCTATCAAGGAAGTCAACATCCTAACCCCAGAGATCATGAGAAACAGATCGTGGAGAAAGATCAAGTTCCGAGGATACGACGTAGAGATTGAGCCGAGGAAAATCCACCCCGGCAAGAAACATATGTATATCGAGTTTTTAGAGAGGACGAGAAGAATACTGATCGGAATGGGATTCGAGGAAGCCGAAGGCCCCCATGTGGAGACCGAGTTCTGGAACTTTGACAGCCTTTTCCAAGCTCAAGACCACCCCGCACGCGAGATCCACGATAGCTACCTCCTGAAGTATCCGGACTACAAGGCAGAGCTAGGAGTGGAGGAGATCGTTGAGAAGGTTAAGATGACCCATGAGAACGGATGGACAACCGGATCCAAGGGTTGGAGATATAAGTGGGACCTGGATACGGCAAGGAGATTCATCTTGAGAACCCATACAACAGCAGTCTCAATGCGCTACCTTGCAACACACAAAACCCCACCTGTAAAGATGTTCTGCATATCGCAGGTATTCCGCCCAGACGTAGTCGACGCAAAACACCTAGGGGCAGGCTTCTATCAATGTGAGGGGATCGCCGGAGACAGAGGTATGAACCTCCGGCATCTTTTAGGCATACTGGAAACCTTCACGAAGGCCTTCGGGCTGCAGGCGATCAAGTTCAAACCAGGCTACTTCCCCTTCACCGAGCCGTCCGTCGAAGGCTTCTGCCTACATGAGAAGTTGGGATGGATGGAGTGCGTTGGAGCCGGAATGTTCAGACCAGAAGTTCTGAAGCCATTTGGCATAGATTTCCCGGTAGCCGCTTGGGGAATAGGAATAGACAGAATCGCGATGACAAGCTTGGGCATCGATGACATTAGGCTGCTTTTCGCTAGAGATCTCGAGTTCCTAAGAGAGAAGCCGATGATGTGAGGGGAGGTATGAAGGATGCCTACAGTGGTTATGGATTACAGGGACCTAAGCAAATTGCTAGGGAAGGAGTTTCCGATACAGGAACTTGAGGAAGCCCTATTCCTCACAAAATGCGAGGTGGAGAGCATACAGGGAGACGAGATCACCGTCGAAGTGAACAGCGATAGACCTGACATGCTATCCACAGAAGGAATCGCCAGAAACCTGAAAGGATTCTTAGGACTTGAAACAGGACTACCAAGATATCGGTTAGGAGGAAGCAAAGCAAAGATCTCAGTTCAACCGTCAGTCGCAGAGATTAGACCGTACATCGTATCAGGGATCGTGAAAGACCTGAACCTGAGCGATGAAGTCATCCGTCAAGCCATGCAGTTGCAGGAGAAGCTCCACATGACCTATTGCAGAAACAGGAGGAAGGGATCGATCGGCATATACAACCTTGAAAGTATTGAACCGAATCTGATCTATGAGGGAGCGAGACCTGAAGAGATCAAGTTCATTCCCCTCGACGAGAACAAGAGAATGTCCGCGGAAGAGATACTTGAGAAGACACAGAAGGGAAGGGATTACGGGCATATAGTAAGAGGATACGGAAGGTACCCGCTTCTGAGGGACAGCAATGGAACCGTTCTATCAATGCCGCCTATAATCAACAGTGAAGACACCAGAGTATCTTCAGAGACAAAGCATGTACTGATAGACGTAACTGGAACCGATAAGAGACTGATAGAGAACGTCCTTAACATACTCGTCACAAGCCTAGCAGAGCGAGGGGGGAGACTAGAGCGTGTTACAATAGCGTATGGCGACAGTACCGGCAATACACCTAATCTGAGATGCGAGAAGAGCGAACTCAGTACAGACCTCATACCCAAGATGCTGGGACTGACGCTATCAAAGAAAGAAATCACGGAATGCCTGAGGAAGATGCGATACGATGTAAGGCAGAAGACTGAGAAGAAGCTTGAGGTTCTAGTCCCCGCATATAGATGCGATATTCTACACGAAGTGGATCTTGTGGAAGATGTGGCGATCGGATACGGATACAACAGATTCGTCCCCGAAATTCCCGCAACAACGAACATTGGGAGAGAACTAGTGAAGACAGAGGTGACTAGGCTAGTAAGGGACCTAATGGCCGGGTTTGAATTTCAGGAAGTACTGAACTTCACAATGACGAGCAAGGAGAACCTCTTCGCAAAGATGAACCGGCCTGAAGAAGAGGTAGTGGAAGTCCTTAACCCGGTCTCATCAGAGTACGCTGTAATGAGAGACACATTAGTACCGGGCCTACTTGACCTGCTCAGCCAAAACCGCCACGCACAGTATCCTCAGCGAGTCTTTGAGTGCGGAGACGTAGTCAAGGTTCAGAGCAGAGAACACCCTAGGAGCATCAGAAGACTGGCAGCAGCAATCTGCGACAATAGAGCAAGCTACGAAGATGCCCAAGCAGTTGTCTACTCGCTGCTGAGAAACCTAGGAGTCACAGGCTGGAAAGTATCACCATATGAGGGCGGCAGTTACTTGGAGGGAAGAGCAGCGAAGTTGACATTGAGGGAAGAAGAGATCGCAATTATGGGAGAGATCCACCCAGAGACTTTGGAGAGATTCGGCTTGAATAAACCAGTAGCCGTGTTCGAGATTACCATAGAACAGATGACCCGAAACGAATGAAGAGCGTATCCACTACTCATCAGATAACAGAACAGAATTGTGAAAGTTGGTCTTGACCATTTTGAATCGATGGTCGGATACCCCGGCAAGACCGAGGAACCAAAAAACTAATTGGACACGGATCCCCTTGATAATCCGGCTACTAAGTAGCCCCGCTGGATAATCACTCGTGTCGACGGACTCAATCGAGATCGTCGATGGACGAAATTTATGAGAGAGAGTCAACCCAAACACGAGACACGGCGGAGCGGGACGCCGAAAACGCCCACATAGAGAGTGCTCAGCCGAGGTGGATGCTCTCATCCTACGTTGAAGCCTGAGCGAGTTACGTGTAGGTGACAAGCGTCCTGCTAGGCAACTGCGATGTTCTCCCAGCAATTGATTTAAGAACACGTGGAAGACAAAGACGCCCAGATAGCTGCAAAAATCCGCCGGAAAAGAGCCGCTACGGAATGGATAGGTCGAACTAGTGGCAGGGAACAACGATGGACCTAGAGGAGAGACTGTTACTAGTAAAAAGGAATACACAAGAGATTATCACAGAGGGGGAGCTCAGAGGACTCCTAGAGACCAACTCGAGACCTAGAGCATACTGGGGATTCGAATGCTCAGGATTCGTACACTTGGGAGGGATAATCTGCGTATCAAAGATAATAGACCTAGTGAACGCGGGGTTTGACTTCACCATCCTCCTAGCAGACTGGCATTCCTGGATAAATAACAAGCTAGGAGGAAACATGGAGAACATCAAGACCGCAGGAGAATACTTCAAACACGTGTTTACCGCGTTGGGACTGGACCCCTCCAAAGTAACATACCGGTGGGCCTCCGAGGTCGTTGAGAGCAAGCAATACTGGGAAAGGGTGATCAAGATCGCAAAAGGGATCTCCCTCCAGAGAGCGATGAGAGCGCTTCCAATCATGGGAAGAGAGATGAGCCGATCCGAGATTGAGACAGCTTGGCTCTACTATCCCTGTATGCAAGCAGCAGACATCTTCGAACTGAATCTCAACTGCGCATGCGCAGGAATAGACCAGAGGAAGGCACACATACTTGCAAGAGAGTCGGCACACATCTTGAACATTAAGAAACCGGTCTGCATCCATACACCACTCCTTATGGGGCTGGAGAAACCAAAGGCAGAGAAAGGAGAGTTCGATGAGGATGAGGGACTGAACGCGCAAATCCTGTCAAAAATGTCGAAGAGCATGCCCAACAGCGCTATCTTTGTTCACGATCTCCCGGAGGAGATAAACCGTAAGATTCGCAGCGCATTCTGCCCCACAAGAGAGATCAAAGGAAACCCGGTACTTGAGATAAGTAAACACATAGTCTTTGGCAGGCTCAACGAGCTTACACTGGACAGAAAGCAGGAGTACGGAGGAAGAATATCCTTTGACAACTATGCCGACCTTGAGGCTGCTTACGAATCAGGAAGAATTTACCCACTCGACTTAAAGAGGGGAGTAGCTGACGCCCTCATAAAGATTCTCGCCCCAGTCCAAGATTATTTCGACCACCACCGAGAAATCCTCAGAAGAATGAGAGAGATCGAGATTACAAGGTAGAGAAAGAGGGGAGAGGAGATAAGCGCAAAGAGCAGTAGACTCGCACAAGAGGTTGAAGAGATAGAGAACTTACTTGAGAAGCTCAAGGAACAGGTGGACAAAGGCATCCCACTACTCGTTGAGGGGAAGAGAGATGTAGAGGCGCTTGCCAGACTTGAGATCTCAGGAAGAGTAATAGAACTGAAGTCAAGCAGGAAGTCAGTATTCAACCGACTAGAACATGATATTAAGGATAGAGAGGTAATAATTCTCACGGATTTTGATAGACGTGGGTCGGATCTGGCAAAATCGATACAGATCCATTTTCAAGGACAGGGAAAGAGGGTCGACATACTGTTCTGGAAGAAGATGAGGAGGCTAGTAGGCAGAAACGTTAAGGACGTTGAGGGACTCCCATCCTACTTGGCAACATTGAAAAGATTGTCAAGCAGCCCCGCTTGAGAGGGCGGTTTTTGACTGAATTCTGCTATCTTTTTATACTTCCTCCCAGTGTTACTTCTCTAAATCTATCACATTCATTCAATTTAGAAAGGGAGGAATAATCAAGAATTGGGTTCAAACTCACAACCATTGGTAACTAAATACGTAATAGAAGCCCGGTTTGAGATAGACGGGGTCGTGGAATAGGACTCGGACTGGTTTCGCAACCAAGTCGACTTAACATTAAGACCTGACGTTATCGGGGCAGTTTTCGGCCAAACAGAGGGCATCTTCTCACCAGAGCTAGATCTACGAGAATTACAGAGGACAGGAAGGATCGGAAGAATAGAGATCGAAATGTCCTCAAAGAAAGACAAGACAACAGGAAGAATAACAATACCCTCAACTCTAGACAGGACAGCTACATCCATTATCGCCGCAACAATAGAGAGCGTAGACAGGGTCGGACCATGCTCTGCAAAGATGATTCTAGAAAGAATACAGGACATAAGAGAAACAAAGAGAACTGACATCATCAAAAGAGCCAAAAGAATCCTTCAAAAATGGACGCTAGAAGACACCCCTAGCTCGGGCGAGATCGTTAAAGAAGTATCCGAATCCATAAGGGCAGCAGAGATACTGGAATACGGTCCAGACAAACTGCCAGCGGGTCCCGATGCGGAATCTTCACCCTCAATAATTATAGTAGAGGGAAGAGCGGACGTACTCAGCCTACTCAGAGCAGGAATCAAGAACTCGGTTGCGCTAGAAGGAGCAAAGGTCCCGGAAAGCATCATCAAGTTGACCGAGAATAAGGAGGTCACTGCGTTCCTCGATGGAGATCGGGGAGGAGACCTGATCTTCAAGGAACTACTTCAAGTGGCGAAGGTCGACTTCATAGCAAGGGCCCCAAGGGGAAGAGAGGTCGAAGAGCTGTCACCGAGAGAGATTTTCAAGTCACTAAGCGCAAAGAAACCTCTCAAGGAAATCGGAGAAGAACAAGAAAGAGAAAGGGCTGAACCGGTTAAAGGGACCATCACAACGTCAAGATTCCCCGAAGAAGTTGTAAGGTCAATAGAGGCACTGAAAGGAACCCTAGAGGCAATAATACTAAACGAAGAAATGGTCGAAATCGGTCGAACCCCAGTCAGCAAACTAGCGGGAAGACTCAAGGATGCAGACAATGTACACACCATTATCTTCGATGGTGTGATCACCCAGAGACTAGTAGACATCGCATCCGAAAAGAAGGCAAAGACCATCATCGCCGATAGGATCTCAGATGTTGCGAAACAACCAGTCGATCTGAAACTGCTCACCTTTGCAGATGTAGTAAGAAACAAAGAATGAGCATATGCCCTAGACAACCCACGACATAGTTCCTATCCGGAACATTTGTCACACGACCCTCTAGTCAACGAGACGGGATTCCACTCTAGACCATACTGTGACTATAGAGCTGAAATCAAACTGACCAAAGATGAAGATATTCAATCGCCAGGACTTCACAGAAGAACTTGGGAGAAGAGGAAAGAGGGTCAAACTTAGCCTATCCCCAGAGAACTTGGATGATCTATGGCACTTGTTCAACATAATCTCAAGAGGAGACGAGATACAAGCTAGGACCACCCGGATGGTTAAGGCAGAGAGTAAGGATGGGCGACCAACAAAGGGAAGAAGAGTGCCAGTCGTTCTGCAGTTAAGAGTAGAGGACGCATTCTTTGATGGCGAGAGCGAAAGGCTAAGGATAAGAGGCGTAATCGTAGACGCGCCTGAAGAACTGAGTGTCAAAGGATCTTACCACTCTATAGATGTGAAAGTCAACACATGTTTCTCGATAATTAAGGAGCAATGGATGGGGCACCAGATCGACCGGCTTGAGAGGGCAAGTCGAATCGAAACACAACCGATCATCGTAATCGCCCTTGATGACAGCGAATTCTGCACCGCCATACTGCGAAACTACGGATTTGACATCAAATCCCAGCATGAAGAGAAGCTGCCAGGAAAAATGGAGCCAGAAAGAAGGGAACAAGCGTTGAATGAGAGGCTGAAACTCATGGCTAGAAGCCTGTTCGAGGCTTGGAGAGCAGAGAAGGGAGCAATAGCCATAGTTGGTCCTGGATACATCAAAGATGTCTTCAAGAATTATCTGAAGGATAGGAATCCTGAATTATCGAATGCAGTCTCGAAAGTGGCAACAGTCAGCAGCCCCGGAATAGCGGGATTAAATGAGGCCTTAAGATCAGGCGTTCTGAACGAGGTGGCCAGGGAGATACGGGCAAACATCGAGGCAACATACGTGGAAGAAGTGCTAAGACGCCTAGGACAGAAGAGGGCTGACGTAACATATGGGATGGAGGATTCTAAGGTCGCGGCAGAAATAGGTGCAGTCGAACGTCTTCTCGTTACCGACCTTACGATCAGGAGGATGGAGGGAGAGGGAAACTCGGCTTTGGAAGACCTCCTGAACTCGGTTGAGAAGAGAAGAGGGGAGATCACAGTAGTGAGCAGCCGTCATGAAGGTGGTCAAAAGCTACTAGGTCTAGGAGGAGTAGCCGCAATCCTAAGATTCCCTACCCACCTAAAGCAGTAGGCAAAGGAAGGATCTACCTAAACGTCAAGAACGACCTCAATCGGAAAGAATGATCATAGACCTTTACTGTCCCGAATCTTCCGGCGAACTGCAGGAACAGAGTCGCTCAGCCTCTTCAAGACCAGCTCAAAGGTTTCATCTTGAGAAAGCTCTCTCTTCAAGAAGACACCTGTTCTCCCAACCTCACCCCGCCGAGACAGTGCCCTGACTCGGTCGCGAACAGTCCTCACATCTATCCTCAGGAATGCTGCTACCTCTTCCTCCCTACCCTTAACCGGACTCTCAACATGCCCGTGCTCCACTGGCTCTATCAGTTTCAGACCCTTGTTGACACCTGGAACCCGTTGCCCCCTCTCGCATCCATCGACCGAGAGTTCCCCGCCAAAACTGTAAAACTGACGCTCATGAACACGAAGAATAGTCAGAGGAAACGAAAATGATCTTCCCTCCCCGACATAAATGTAGCCCTTCAAGGCATAGTTCGGGGTCGCTTGAACCAATACTCTCCGGAAAGACTTGAAGCCACCATCCTCGATCGTACGCTCCAATAAGAATGATGAGGGCACCGTCGAAACGAAGATATCAATATCGCTATTAGGGTTAACATCGCCCCGCGCCACGCTTCCATATACAATGGGATCTAAACCTGCCGTAAGAAGAGGTCTCATCATGCTAAGAGCCTCAGACCTCATGGAGAAGAGTAGCTTCCAGTGAGACGGATCATAGAAGACAGTGATGTCGCACCCTCTCTGAGAGATAGATCGCAAGGCAACTTCCTCAAGACTGGTTGAGCGGAGAAGTCAATGGCAGGATATAATTCTCGGAACCAAAACAAATATCCTTACATCCCCAGATCTAGAGAACGGACGATCTGCACGGGTCGCGAATGATTACTTTGTTCGTCAGAGGAAGATAGTTGGAGAACCTGTGGACGTATAGTTTCCTCCTGCTGGTAACATGGGCAATGGTGAACTTACTGGCACGGAGTCCCAGAATGAGGCGACTCGGAATAGAAATACATTTCCTGTACATAACCTACAGGACTCAGCGCCTAAATCAGTTGATTAAGGAGACCGCGAAGAGAAAACGATTCCTCATCCGGGTGATCGGCAACCTAAGCGTAGCCTTTGGTGTCGGTCTCATGCTGTTCACTGCCCACTTCCTGATAACAAATCTGATCCGACTCTATAACAAGTCAACGATCGCAGTGCTTCTTACACCTGCATTGCCGGGCATAACCATCGGCCCAAGAGAAATTCCATATTTGCTGATATCGGTCGCTATCACGCTTCTTCTTCACGAGACTTCACACGCAATGGCCGCTTGGTCCGAGGGAATACCGGTCAAGAATATGGGATTGTTTCTAGCTGTCCTTATCCCGGGGGCATTCGTTGAGACGGACGATGATAAGTTTGCTGACGTAGGAGATCTAAGCAAACTTAGAGTACTCTCCTCCGGTCCTCTTGCAAACCTTGCAACCGCAATCGTATGTATAGTGCTTCTTTCCAACTTCTCGCTGGCTCTAAGCCCCCTTTATGAGACATCCCCGTCAGGGGTCCTTGTCGTTGACGTAGTTGACGGTGGACCAGCAGAGAGGAGTGGGTTGACCGTAGGTGATGTCATCTATGAAGTTAATGAGAGGAGAACAGAGACTCTAGCTCAGTTCTCTGTGGAGATGTCAAAGGTCTCCCCAGGAGATACAGTTGAGATGATGACCTCAATAGGGCGAGTGGTAGTCAACACAGTGAGAAGGGGAGCTAGGGCAATCATCGGAGTAGTTTTATCAGAGTATTACTGCCCAAAGATGCGTTTCTTGGAGAACAGACTTGGCAGGCAGATTCCATACCATCTTCTCGAATTAGTCTTCTGGACTTACACAATCGGATTGAGCACAGCCATGTTTAACATGCTGCCCATGTATCCTTTTGATGGTGACCAATTCTTGAAAGTGGTTACAGAGAGGATAGCTCAGAAAAGAGCATCGGGAATTAGAAGAGTCTGCAACGCCGTGTTTCTGGGACTTATGATCGCAAATGTCACGTTTTCTTTTATAAGAATCGGACTTGCAACAATATGAATTGTGATGAGACCGTCCTCTGCAGTAAGTGCGGTAGCGGGAAACCTGTTTTTAGGAGGGAATACTCGGGGGAACAATTATGCAAGACATGCTTCATCGAATCGGTAGAGAGGAAGATCAGAAGGACTATCACGAAGTACAACATGTTTGAACGCAAGGACACGATAGCAGTAGCCCTCTCTGGAGGAAAAGACAGCGTCACCCTTCTCCATGTTCTCAGCAGGATTGAGAGACGCTTCCCCAGCAGCAAGATAATCGCTCTAACCATCAACGAAGGCATCAAGGGATATCGAGAAGAAGCCATCGAGATCTCAAGAGCCTGCTGCGAAAAACTAGGAATTGAACAAGTGGTTTCCTCGTTCAGAGAGATGTATGGTTATGATCTGGACGATATAGTGAGAGTTGCACAGGACAAGACCAGCCTATCGCCCTGCGCGCTTTGTGGGATGCTAAGACGCAGAGCACTGAACGTTCTAGCCAGAGAGAGAGGAGCAAGTAAGCTGGCTACCGCACACAACTTAGACGATGAGACACAAACCATCTTACTGAACATGATACACGGAGATGTGGAGAGACTGGTAAGGACTAAGCCGAAACTGGATGGGATACACCAAAAGTTCGTTCAACGGGTGAAGCCTCTATATGAGATACCTGAAAGAGAGATCGTATTCTATGCCTATCTTACAGGCTTAAGATTTCAAGAGACCGTCTGTCCTTATCGAGAGACTTCCATGAGACAGGAAGCCAGAGGAATACTGGGTACACTTGAAGCAAAACATCCAGGGATCAAGTATAGCCTAGTCAGGTCGTTCGAGAGGATCAGGTCAAAACTTAGAGAAGACCCGAATGTAGTAATACATGAGTGTATAAAGTGTGGGGAACCGTCATCACAAATCCTCTGCAAGACGTGTATAGAGTTCTCGGAGTTGGAGAACCTTCTCAAACAGCGAGATGCTTATATTGGGTTCTAGAGGTCTACACTCTTGGTGATGATGGGGGCCGGGGAGCTCGCCCTTCCCTGTAACCTGAAATGGACGATATGCAGGGGCCTAACTTGTAAGGCGCCGTTCCTGATAGGTCGCAGACCCCTTTAGCCAACGTTGAGACACCGCCCCATCGGGCCAGTGTAGGAGGATTGTTTCCGTAGGGAAGCAATAACTTCCTCATCGTTGAAACCCGACAGGCCCGGGAGGGAGCATCGGTCAGGCGAACATGTGGGCGCTGATGGGATACCGGGGTTGAGAAGGCAATGGGACATCGGATCTAGATGGAGCGACCACTTGCAAGGACCATCATCACCATCTAGTCCTTCTTGCCGAGGAAAACCAGTGCCTTCCTGAACCCGGTTAATCAAATTCCTTCACCTAGGTATCAGGAAGCCTTTATGCAATGGAATTTGAAGAATATACTTTTAACTCTGAAAGCTCTCAGAGAAGGCAGCCTATGGGAGCCGGGTGAAAACGCGGCCTAGCTTTCCGTGAATAGGAAGCTACGTTAGGGGTGTCCTAGCCTGGTAGAAGTAACATCTGCCAAAGGAGCAGGCCTGCTATCGGTAAGGTAGTCAGTCTGTGGCGCTTATGCGCCGCAGGGGTTCAAATCCCCTCCCCGGCGCCACACTACTATGCGAACAATGAAAACATTTGTATTCAAAAAGAGCATGTAATCTGTGGATTTACTCGTCTTTGGGCCGGTAGTCTAGTGGTCAGGATTTGAAGATACTGAAACCACCCTTACACGGTGGGGGTCGGGAGTTCGACTCTCCCCCGGCCCACCAAACAAGAGAATACCCTGTTTGTCGTACACCCTCTTTAAGAGAGAGAACCCACGTTTCATGAATGCCGGTCTTGCAAATACGTGATCACTCGTTTCATGTATATTTGCTGAGAGATGTCAATTGCTGCTTTGCAGACAGGAGTCACTGACCACAACTTTGGTCAATCCGCCACAATTACTGGTGGATACGTCCATACTGAGAATTGAAATGCTGAGGTATCCAATCTGAGGGAACCATGATGAGTCGGGAAGATATCGTATATGATGTCATAATCTTAGGGGCTGGACCAGCCGGACTAGCTGCAGGTATCTATGCCGTACGGAGTGGCATGAAGACCATGATACTGGAAGCAAGAGTCACCGGCGGCAGAGCAGCAACAGCGCCGTGGGTGGAGAACTACCCTGGCTTCGACCACCCAGTAACTGGGCTGGAACTAACCCAGAAGATGCATGCTCAACTTGAGAGGCTGGATGGTCGAGTGGCAAACGAAGAGGTATCATCTCTGCAACTCAACAATCCAATAAAAATAGTCAGTACCAGAGAGGGAAAGTATGAAGCTAAGACCGTTATCATCGCAATAGGTGTCGGCCGGAAGAAACTACTGATACCAGGGGAACTCGAGTTTCTTGGCACTGGTGTATCCTACTGCGCAGTCTGCGACGGCCCTTTCTTCCGGGGCAGGAAGGTTGCAGTAATCGGTCATGAAGAGGAGGCGGCAGTAGATGCCATCCACCTAGCCGAGATAGCCTCAGAAGTCTTCCTCATATCTAATGAAGCGGAGTTCTCGGTATCGAGAGGCCTTATGCAGAGACTGAAGGAGAAGGAGAACGTATGGATACTGGAAGGATACAAGGCCCAATCGATCGAGGGCATGCAAAACGTTCAGACCCTAAAGCTGAGAAGCCTGATCGACGGAAACGAGAGAAGCTTGGACGTTGACGGCGTCTTCATTGTTGTAGGAGTTGTCCCGATTACGGACATGATAAGAAAAGCAGGAGTTGAAGTTGACAACAGGGGATGCATAACCGTGGATAGAAGACAGAGAACCAACTTTGAGGGTGTCTTCGCTGCAGGAGACTGCACGTGCGGTGGTATGCAGATAGTGACAGCAGTAGGTGAAGGAGCCATGGCAGCAATCTCTGCATCCCGCATAGTCAGATAGTGTCTGCGGAGGAGACGCCCAAACCGTATTATACCAGCGAACCATCCAATTGGTACACTGGTTCCGGGGCAGAGCCGCCAATGGAAGCGAAGAAACAGAGAATCACCTTCAATATCGACAAGGACAACAACTTCTCTGATTGGTATAATGAGATCCTCTCGGTAGCCGAGATAGTGGATAAAAGGTATCCAGTAAAAGGCATGGAAGTCCTCCTGCCGTACGGATACAGAATATATGAGAACATAATGAACTTGCTGGAGAAGATACTTGATAGTGATGGGCATCAGAAACTGCTCATGCCATCTCTGATCCCGGAGGAAGAATTCAAGAAAGAAGCCCAACATGTCAAAGGATTCGAGGGAGAAGTATTCTGGGTAACACATGGCGGATTGAAAGAACTAGATACACGGCTCATCCTCCGCCCAACAAGTGAAGTCCCGCTATACCACATGTTTGCGCTCTGGATAAGGTCGCACAGCGATCTCCCGATGAAAGTCTATCAGACATGTACTATCTTCAGACACGAGACGAGAGCAACCAAGCCACTGATAAGAATTAGAGAGATTCCTTGGAATGAAGCGCACACCGCCCACAGCAGCAAAGAAGAAGCTGAACTCCAAATCCGAAACGCATGGAAATACTACCTAGAATTGATGCAGAACCACCTTGGAATAACGGGACTGACCCTGACAAGACCTGCATGGGATAGATTTCCAGGGGCCGAATATACGACAGTTGTGGATGCATTGATGCCGGACGGAAGGGTCTTACAGGCAGCAGGCATACACAATCTAGGTCAGAACTTCTCAAAGATATTTGACATCGTCTTTGAAGACGCCGGCGGAAGTCGTAAGTTCGTCTACCAAACCTGCTATGGGGTTTCAACCCGTCTGATGGCATCGATGCTGTCAATCCATGGAGATAACTATGGACTGGTCATGCCGTTCGATGTCGCACCATTGCAGGTTGTCATAGTTCCTATAGTCTTCAAAGGAGTACAGGAGAGTGTTATGGACAAATGCCTAGAAGTTGAGAAGACCCTAAGAAATGCAGGAATTAGAGTCAAAGTGGACGACAACCCAAATAAAACTCCTGGAGAGAAGTTCTACTACTGGGAGATGAGGGGCGTCCCAATCAGAATCGAGATAGGTCCTGGAGAACTTGACGAGGGTACCTTAACAGTCTTCCGCAGAGATACACGAGAAAGAATTACGATCGACCAGAAAGGATACGAGAACTACATCGTTGGACTCGGTAAGAAGATCCTAGAATCATTGAGACGGAAGTCAGAAGCAGACCTTCAAGACAACATCAGATGCGCAAAGTCATTCGACGAGCTAAGAGAATACGTCGATAAAGTAGGCGGCTTCGTCAAGATCCCCTTCTGTACGGCGAGCGCCATGACAGGAAAGGAATGCGCAGACATAATAAAGCAGAAGACAGCGGGGGAAGTCCGAGGCGTGCTCTTCCCCGAGCAGGAAATTGCACGCGAGAAAGAGAAGTGCCTAATCTGCGACAGAAAGGCTCAACACTACGTGTACGTCGCAAAAGCTTATTGATCCACAACCATGGATTGAGAACGTTCATCCAGACTGCGTAACCTGCAGGCATTTCTTGGTAAGAAGACATGCAAAGATACTCCTCGTAGAAAACGCCCCAAATCAGGGATCAACCCTCTGGCATGAGTACCGAGCTTGCAGATTACCGAGCTTTCGAGAAGACCGAGATCCTCGACCCTTAGGATGTCTCGCTCGTGACCCGAACGAGAGACACTATTCTTGACATGCCAAATGGTAGCGCCCATCACCATGATGCGTTCTAGGTTAGTTTCCACCCAATCATTAAACGTGGATAGCTGCGAGCTGCTCAGGCACGCCTCAATTGTCAATCTGTCTGGATCAACCTTCGTGAGAATGATATCTAGGGTCAGATTGTCAAATAGACAGAATGTACGGATAATCTCTTGAAGTGACGCTTTGCGTCCTCCTAATAGTTGGGTTCTCAATTCGGTGAGAGGGATCAACGCGTCAACATTCTCTGGACGATTAATGCCGAGGTCAATGTACAAACCGTAACCTACAGACCCCGAATCAATGATCTTGCCGCGTAGATACTCCCCGACAACTAAATGTTCTATTGAACCCGCCGTAAGACCGAATTCTTCCTCCAAGTAGCTAACGAAGACTTCTTCATCGGTTCCGGCGAAAGTGACCTTGACCCATCCTCTTGGATCACACTCAAATGAATGAATCTTTACGTCTAATTCCTCACAGAACCGCTTAAGGTGAAGAGAGAGCCTCTCCAGCCCTTGGTGCGCATGGGAACCATAACATTTCTCTATGATGGTAACTGTTCTCATCTAGCATCCTTCAAGCAGGGATCGGATCTCCTTGTCGAGATCCTTTAGACGTCGGATTGCAGGATGAGATGGACCGAGCTCTTCTGAGAGGCGGGAGATCTCGGAGTCTATCGTCGTTCGACGACTACCGGTCACCAGTTTATCTGCGTATGCGACGATCTTCTCCTCCAAACTCTGCGGAAGATACTCTCTATCCGGAAGCCCTAAGGATGCGGCTTCCTCAGATGGAATCCCGGCTCCGATATGTCTCTCAATTATAAGGGTTAACTCTTCGGGTAGCTTCATCTCTCGTGCGAGTTGAGCCCCAACGACGCCATGCTGAACGGAGTTAGTCTTCGAACGACCCAGATCGTGGAGAATGGCACCAATAACCACAAGGTCAAGATTAAGATCTATTCCATTCACCTTACACAATTTTGCAATGTCTTCCGCGATCCTTGAGACCAATTTGCAGTGCGCAATTACTTCATCACTGCACCCGATGTCATGCAGGAGTCTCAGCGCTTCGGTTGATGACGGAAGTTCTGACAAGGAGAACGCGAACCTAGTGAGTTGAGTTGAGTTCCTGATGAATCGAATCTATCTTCTTCCTCAAACGCTCCACGATCTCGGAGTTGTCAATATGCTGGAGAGGCTTGCTGCATTTTCTGCAGCGGAAGAACGTTTCCATCGCATCCTCGAAGGGTACCCGGTCACAACCCTCAGTGAAGCAAGAGTAGAAATCATGGCTTGACTCGTAATCCAGCCTAGACTCGAGTTTTGAAAGGGTCTTTCTTTTTTGGTTCTGTATGAATCCTTCTGCCTGATCGGATTGGAGTTTCCAGTAGAAGATGAACCATCCTGTCTTCTCGTCTCGTAGGCGTTCACAGGTAACCAGCGAGTAGTCGTACAGGCGATACAGGATCTTTCTGACTTCATTCAACCGTATATCGGTCTTTTTTGAAAGCTCCTCGTCGGTCAGTCTGTCCACTCTCTTGAGGGCTGAGACGATCTTAACCGCATCTCCCCCTCTGATCATCTCAACGACTTTTGAGAGAACGTCATCGCTTACGAAAAGAGACAAGACGCATCAACTGGAGGGTTTCCTTAGATGATGTCAAGCGAATCTAATTAATCTTCTTTGGTTGAGGGGGAGAAGTGGTTAGGGGCCGTCTTCTTTCCAGCCCTTTGCGGAAGGATACGGATCTTGTGACCTTTGAACTCCTTGGAAAGTTCCTTCCCTTCGAAGTATCGGTCAAGGAATACACCTAGTGCACTAACCTCGGATATGGGTTGGTTCGATACTGAGACGTTATATGTGGCCAGCTCGTAGACTTCGCCTGGAACCTTCTCAGCCCCAATAACGACCAGTTTGTCTTTCTCTGATTTCCTTATTTGCTCTAGCACTTCGAGTAGAGGTAAACCATACATGGTTAAGTGGATGACTTCGCCTCCTCTTTCAAGCCACTGAGCGATTGCGGTCTTCCATGAGGGACAGAAATCTATTGAGAACTCTCCTCCCCATTGCTCAACCACACGGTCGACTGAGTTGGATATTCTTGTATCTTTGACGCCGCAGATCATTATCCCATCAGCACCTAGGCCCCGTGCAGTAAGCGTGACATGAGTGGTTATTCTCTTGTCTCTGACAGCTCTATGACCTATTCTCAGTATGATTATCTTGCCCACGTTGGACACCCATTCCAATTCGTCGCATTGTTTTCTGTGAAAGGGAATGAGGGGGAGTTAAGAGAGTTTGCCTGATGATGCCCAAGCGTGGTTATCGATCTGTATCTGACCGTTGAGTCTGAGAACGTGTCCTTGGATCTTCCCAACGAATCTGGGCGGTGCTTCAAGACGGATTGTCATAGTGTTTCCGTTCATATCGGTGTTTAATACTTTGGTTCGCTGATATAGCCAAGAGAGAAGCGAGGAGGCCTCACTATCGATCGGCAATACCAATTGGAGACCAATGGAGGAAGATAAGCGGTCGATTATGGCCTGTTCGAGACCACCCAGGTTCTCTCCCTTTGATGCCGATATCGTAACAAAGTCGGATACGAGCGGCTCGAGGGCAGCAATCTTCTCATTGCATTCGTCTGGCGTAGTCAGATCCTTCTTGTTGAGAACCACAAGAGTTGGTATGTGATTCGCCCCTATCTCTTCGAGAGTCCTCATGCAGCAATCGATCTTACTGCAGATCACTTGTATCGGTTCGCTAATATCGACAACTAAGAGTACGAGGTCAGAGAAGATCGTCTCAGCCAGTGTGCTGAGAAAGGAACTTACCAAGGTGAGGGGAAGCCTGTCAATGAATCCTACCGTGTCCGTCAGCAAACACGGTCGACCTGCGAGCCTAACGCTCCTGGTAGTCGTGGATAGAGTCGTGAAGAGTTTTCCATCTATTACCACATCCTCGTTTGTTAATGCCTTGAAGAGCGTACTCTTACCAGCGTTCGTGTACCCCGCCAAGGATATCAACGAGTAACCGAGGTTAAGCCGCCTCTCACGGTGAATATTACGCTTCTTTGATATCTTGGCGAGCTTCCGCTGGATATCATGAATCTGCTTCTTGATCATCCGATAGTACACCTCGACCTGATACTCACCGAGACCGTGAAATCCAGGCTGTTCCTCTCTTCTGGCAAGACGCACTGCCTCACGTGCCCGAGGCAGCGTATAATTAAGATTTGCCAGTTCTATTTGGAGCTTGGACTCTGTCGTTGAAGCCCGCTCTGAGAAGATCTCAAGTATCAATTTGAAGCGATCGATCACTTCGACGCCAGTTGTCTTCGCGAGATTGTAGGCTTGGGCGGTATTCAGATCATTGTCAAAGATGACTTTGCCTGCATTCCTCTGTTTCACGAGTTCAACCAGTTCGGCGATCTTACCTCTGCCTATCTGGTATTTTGGATCTTGGGTTCGGGTTTGAAGTAGTGAACCGACTACCGTATATCCGGCTGACTCTGCAAGAGATTGCAGTTCTTCCAGATCGATTCTCTCGGTTTCAAGACGCCTCTGTACAATTATTGCGTTTTTCATTGCCCTGATCTTTGATCCTTCTTTCTTATCGAAACTATATCTCCAAAAGTCAGTTCTTGAGGACGCAGGGAAGCATCCCTTGGATACGCGATCTCTCGAGGGGAAGAGAGGATCTTGACCTTCAGCTCATGTTCCAACTTCTTTGCAAAGGCTATGTCCGGGCAGAGTTTACCCGTCTCGATTTTCTGGAGAACCGAGACCTTTTCTCCTATCTTACGCCCCAAAGCAGCATGATCAAGACCAAGCCGTTCCCTTGCCTCCCTAATGATTACGGAAAAGCCCTCGATAAGCTCCAAATCAGAGTTCAGATCACTCCTAGTTCTCCGATCTCTTGGAACGCTAAGATGCCCCTTGACAGGAAGAGATCGGACTGGTTTGAGGGGAGCCCCAGATTCTTCAGGATACCAAGTCGATGAAGAGTACTTTGCGCAGTTGGAACATACAAGCATCTTTGCTCCTTCGATGATGGTTCTGTTGGGTTGCCCACGTATTGAACTTCCACAAACCTCGCATCGCATGAGGCTTTCTCCCCAGGGTCTGCTCAAGAACAGTTATAGTGCAGTCTCTTTATAGTTTGCCGCAAGGTTGCCACTAATGGAAATAGGCAGAAATAAGGATTTACTGAAGATCCGTGGCATCGCTAACTATCAGTTCAGAGATGAGATAGGCACTCTACTATTCCCAGACCAAGTCGAGATAGTCAAGTCACGGAGCACAGGGAGGATTCGCAGCGTATTGTTAGGCAAGGAGCTGCTGGCGACTCTGAGACCCACAGATGGACTCTTCTCTCTATCCGTTGGCGGAGCTAAGAGGGTAGTCGATATACCTAGCAGATTCAGGTTCAGGGTACTCGTATCGGAGTTGGTAGAGGATTTCGTTCGATCGGGAAGAAGTGTCTTCGCCAAGCATGTTCTAGACGCCTCCCTAGAAATACGTCCCTATGACGAAGTCATAGTTGTGAATAGTAGAGGTGAGGTACTAGCCTGCGGGAGAGCCTTGTTGAATGGCGAAGAGATGCTCCAATTCCGTCAGGGAGTAGCCGTAAGAGTGAGAGCCGGAATCAAGAAGAAAATCAATCTCAAAAACAGTAAACTTGATG
>CAZBVH010000011.1:18941-29007 GCA_964495315.1 uncultured Candidatus Bathyarchaeia archaeon
TGCCTAGTTGAGAATAGCAGGAGTGATGGAGCACCCGGGACAGATACCGCTACTATAAACGCGAGAGGTAGAGGGGACAATTGCATAGGCTGAATCCTAGACGGGCAAGAAGGATACAAGATAAAATGATGAAAGACATGGGAATCAACCTGCAAGAAATGGATGAAGTGGAAAGAGTCGTGTTCAACACCCCCACAAAGGACATCATTATCGAGGATGCAAGGGTGACAGTGGTCGAGATGCAAGGACGGAAGATGTACCAAGTGATAGGAGAGAAGATCAGAGAGGTACCAAGAGAGAGAAAGATTGAGATACCTAGAGAAGATGCCCAACTTGTTGCGGATCAAACTGGAAAAAGCCTTGCCGAGGCAGAGGAAGCCCTAAGGGAAACAGATGGAGATCTTGCACGAGCAATCCTAATGCTTCAAACAAAATAGACTCGATCGCCCAAAGACTGATGAGGGGTAAGGAAACGTTGGCAAGAGATAATCCTGTTGCGTTCTTCTCCATTGCCGCTTTATCCTTCTTTGCAGTTCTCAGCTTCTTAACCCTGATCTTATTAGACTGGGCCAGTTCGGCATCCCGGAGGTCAAAGAAGACAGCTCAAGAGAAGTGACGAGACTAGATTACCTTATACTTGTTCCTCTCTATCTCAGCAAGATACCCCTTATCCTGCAACTCGATGATCGAGCTAAGGATCAGCTGATCATCCGTGATGCTCAGCTCTCCCCGAATATAGGAGATGAACTCATCCAAGGAGAAGGTTTCTCCGCGAAGCCCTTGGATTAAGCTCATAACACGCTCGAACTCTCGTTGGGGTTGACTTCCTCGAACCGGCAAAGGCGATGCGGCACCTCCAGAGGCCCTCGAACCCTCTGCGTCCGTAGCAGATTTATCTGTAGTTGATCTACGCTTGGAGGGATCTAGATCAAATCTTAGACCTGCGCTCTTAGACTTTCGCCGCTCCTCAACGACATCCCTGTGCTCAGTGTACTCCTTTTTAGCGCTCTCGAGTAGCCGCTTGACCTTCAGCGGGATTTCCATACCAGTTAAGATACCGACATAGGAAGCCCAACGGGATCTCTCCACGGGGTAAATGCCGATCATAGCATCCCCACCGGCAAGAAGCTCTCGAAATGTCCTCCTCATTGAGTCTACCTGTGCCGTGGTAAATAGGTGATTTGGACCTTGGATTCCGAAAATCGCGCCAGTAGCGGTGGTCGGATCCATCTCCGCGAACAAGCTTCCGTTCCATGAGTGGCGGAGTGTCGCAGAGAGGTTTTCTACAAGGTTAGCTTGAGTCTTGAAGTTTACAAGAGTGGCAAACCCGGTATAGTCGAATATGGAAGCAAGTTCTGACTGATCTATACGGTCAGCACGACTTGGCATATGGGCTAAATCGATCAGGCCCAAGAAAGGTGCCAACAATAAGTTCATTCACTTCAATGTAGGCCTCAGTGAGAAGTTTATCAGGAAAGTGCGCAGTGATCTTATCATTATCTATGCAAATCAGGGCTTTCAAAGCTTCTTGCCGATAAAGAAGGTCTAGCCCATAAGCAGCATTTACCTTGGCTTTCACGGATTCGACTTCAAAAGGCAGGGTGGCGATTGCAATACAAGTACGGCCCAGCTCGCCCATGCATTCAGATACGAGTGGGGCGGCCCCTGAGCCACCCCCCTCCTTCACCCAAAGTCAAGATAATGACGTCAGTATCAGGCATAAGAAGTTTCGATAAAAGTTCGCGGATGTTCGTTTTTGCCTCTTCAGTAGCTTGGAAGCCCTCTCTCCAGTTCCTTGCAGCACCTTTTCCTGTTCCGATCAGTAGTTTATTGCCGCTCGGGATCTGTCTATGCGTTTCGAGATCTGCTTCGTCGGTGTTAATTGCACAGACATCAACTACCGTTCCCTTCCTACTGATTGCCACTCTTTTGAAGTCATTAGCTATCTTGCCACCGCAATGACCTAATCCAATGACGAGGAAACGCATGAGTGTACCCCGAAACAGGAACTTGAAGATAGGCGCTACTACAGGTTTAACTGAACAGAGATTATTGATGTAGGAGCGTTATATGTCAATCGACTGGATAGAAGGCTACCGTCTTTGAAAATGCTGGCTGAAAGAGGCATTATGCCCAGCGCAGTAGAGCATCATGGTTTCAGTTAGAACAAAGAGCATTTCTTTATGATCTCATAGGAGGGAGAATTTTGCACCTTTTTGTGCACGAGTTTTATGTATCTATTCTAGAGAGATAATTGCTCCAAAATGGTCAGAGGTAATCTGGTGTACAATGAAGACGAAATTATGAGATGCGAGAACTGTCAGGGATTTACCCGAGAAAGACGATGGTGTAAGTACCTCGGACGTGAGGCGTTCCCAGAACAAAGAAGCTGCCGAAGCTTCTTAAGGATTAGACAGACTTTCGAAGACAGACAAATTAAGCAAACGAATAAGGCTAGCGAATGGGGTTGCCCAGAGGGGCGTGTAAGAGCAGATCCTTCTTGTCTTTCAAAATTTTGCAAGTGGATGTCTGGAACCCATACTCTCTGCCCATTACTTGAGAGAGAAGGAAAAAAGCTGGTTCACTTGAAACCGGCGACAATCTAAGTCACGTTCAATTGCATTCTACATTCTTCATAGATTTTGAGGGGGTTGTTAGCTCTCTCGTTTCGAGTAAAGTATATGGATTGGAGACGCAGGAAAGAGAATAGAAGACCAATGAACAAGCCTACTTTGACAAAGACTAGCCAAGAAAGGGTGCCTCTCAACGACTATTTTATGGACATCATAAGGATCGTAGCAAAGAGAAGCACGTGTCTGCGACGTCCTACTGGGGCTGTACTGGTCAGAGATAAGATCATCATATCAACTGGCTATAATGGAGCCCCAAGAGGCTTAAGACATTGCACCGAGATTGGATGCCTAAGACAGAAAAAGGGTATCCCGTCAGGCAAGTACCATGAGCTTTGCAGAGGAGCACACGCTGAGATCAACGCAATAGTGCAGGCAAGCTTAAACGGGACAAGTACAGAGGGGTCAACCCTCTACTGTACGAGTTTCCCTTGTGCTTATTGCATGAAGGCGCTCATCAACGCGAAGGTAAGGAAGATAATCTACATAGAGAATTATCCGGACGAGCTGTCACATGAACTCTGCAAGGAGTCAGGTATTAGGACGATTCAGTGGACTCCTGGGAAGCACACCAAGAGGTCGGCTTGATCCTACGGCACCAATTTTGAATGGTCATTCAAGATCAGAATTGACTGAGAACATCCCCCTTGTCTAGGAGCCTGTTACAATAGTGACAGTGCAAAGAAAGAGGATCTTCACTGACAACCAAAAAAGTCGACTTTATCGGCTCGTTCGCATTGGAGATGCATGTGGGATTGGTGCATTTTATTGGTCCTCGAATGACTTTTGGAAGTTTTACTTTCTTCTTCTTGACCACATGGTAATCCCTGATTATGTTGATTGTTGCATAAGGAGCTATCAACGCTATCTTGTCTACTTCAGTGGGGTTCAGTTCCCTGCCTTCGATCTTTAGTATATCTTTCATGCCCAACTTCTTGCTTGGAACATTCATAAGGATACTAATGACATTGGTCTCTTTGCCGGAAAAACCTAGCATCCGGAAAACGGTTAGGGAACTCCCAGCAGATATATGATCGATTACTGTTCCTTCACGGATCTTCTTAACTCGAAGTTCTTCATCCTCTTCCCTTGACAATATAATAGGCTCCCCTTGGAGTATATCATTTATTCAATACTGCACAGTAGGTAAAAGAGTTATTTAGAGAATTCAATTTGAATATGGTGAAGATAATTGCGACCGAGCTTCCGAGACAGGGATATCATCTCAATCAATGATTTGAGCCGAGAAGAGATCACGTACATTCTTGAAATTGCTGACACAATGGAGCCATTATTGAGAAGAGGTTCAGAGATTCTTAGGGGAAAAGTTCTCATCTCTCTGTTCTATGAGGCAAGTACAAGAACTCGGTTAAGTTTTGAGTCTGCAATGCATCGACTTGGCGGTAGCGTAATCGGATTTGCCGAGTCGAGAACAAGCTCTGTAGAGAAGGGAGAGAACCTAGCAGACACCATCAGAGTCGTAGAGAATTATGGAGACGTAATCATACTTCGCCATCCAATGGAGGGAGCTGCTAGACTGGCAGCGGAATTTGCGAACATCCCTGTCGTTAACGCTGGAAGCGGAGCAGAAGAACACCCAACTCAAGCACTTCTAGACCTATACACAATAAGAAGGGAGCTAGGAAGAATAGATGGAATAAAGGTCGGGATTATCGGAGACCTGCGCTACGGTAGAACTGTCAACTCACTGGCCTATGGACTGGCAAACTTCGATGTATGTCTGCACTTGATCGCCCCAGAGCCCTTGAAGATGCGTAGAGAGGTATTGGAACGAATTAAAGACAGAATCACCATCAAGGAACCTGAGAAGATTCAAGACATATTGCCGGACCTTGATGTCCTATATGTGACCAGACTGCAGAAGGAACGGTACGTTGATCCAAGTGAGTATGAAAGAGTAAAGGGAACCTACAAGATAACAGAAGAGACCTTGAGATCTGCAAAGAACTCATTGATAATAATGCATCCTCTTCCTAGGAGAGATGAAGTCACATTCGATGTCGACTTGAGTAGACATGCCAAATATTTTAAGCAGACCCAGTACGGCGTTCTAACTCGAATGGCGATACTCTCACTCATCTTTGACACCATCAATTAAGAGTCAAAGAGGCTTAGTAACGGGATAATCCGATGGACTGGATTTCAGACAGTGGTATCGATCACTCGCATTCAACGGCTGCTTAGCAATTAACCCTTGGCGAACCCCTCAGAGGGGCGGTATGCTTGCCTGTTAGTGGCATAGAACCGTTGTGCAGGGGAGCACCAGTCTAGAGGAACAAGCCTATCTTGGCATCGCACATAGCCAGTCAAGGATGTCGACCCACATTTGGAACATCTCTGTTTGATACCGTCAAAGACCTCCTGACAGTTCCTGCAGAATGTAAGATTCTTTGAGTAAGTGAAGAAGCCTAGGCTCTGATTGCTCAAGATCTGCGAAGTAAGCTTGAATAATCCTTCTGGAGCACTGTCCTCATCCAATATCGGAATAGTGAGTCTATGCCCGCCTTCCAGAATTGAGTGAAGAACTTCTTCGACGGAGACGCGTTTCAGTAGCGGAACATTCTCCTCAGGAGGTAGAAGCGAGCTGGAAGTATAATATGGACATTGCTTTGTTCCTTGAACCTTCACGTTTGCCCATCCGAACCTTTCAACATCTATTTCGGCCAGCCTCTGCGACGCCGCTACGTCTTCAGTATTTGAGATAACAAGGCGTATTCTTGAGCTTGACCGACTATCCATAACCCTAGACTTGATACTCTTCAAGATCCTGAGCGCGAAGGACATTAAGTCCTTACTATCATGGATCTCTCCTCCAGTCAGGGCGTTGACAGCTTCATACAGTCCTACGAAGCTTACAGAGCACTGTGAGTTCTCTAAATGCATATACAGTTCAGAGGAGATTGAGGAAGATAGCACTCGAAGGAGACCCTGGCTCATCCTCTCCTTCATTGTATGATATTTGATGCCCAGGCAGTCGATAGTCAGAGAAACGAACTGGTCAAGGATCTCAAAGAATCTTCGGTCACTTCCCCTGGCTTCATATGCGATTCGTGGAAGATTCAAGACTACCGTGTCTAGTATGCCTCCCCGCATGGTGTCAAGTTCCCAGTCACCTGACCAGTCAACCCCCATACGATTGCCGTTTGCAAAATAGAGGGCATCACCCTGCCAGTCAGTGACCAAGTTGGAAAAGTATACGGCACCATGTCTGGATACAAGTTTATGCGCCTCCAGCAGGAGATTGGTCGAGGAGTCTCTCTTAGCCGACTCCTTCCTGATTGGGATTATGAGAGGTGGCATTTGTGTTAGGCTATTAGACCCGATGGCGAGCATGGTCTTCAAAACTGATTCCGCAATAAGTTGGGATTGGTCCTCGAGATCTCCATAGGATCCTCTATTTTCCTCCTTGAAATCGACATAGCTGCATCTCTCGAATTGTTCAGGTATGGAGAGTTCAAGCCCTATACTAAGTACAGAGGAAGGGCAGCCAGTCCTAGGTTGAGCCGTGTTCATCAGGAAGTTTCTGATGCTTCTCTCTACCGAGCTGGTTGAACTGTTCTCGACAAAGGGGGCCAAGAAGACGTTAAAATAGTTTAGAGTCTGCTCTCTGGAGACCTCAATACTTGACATCTTCAGAAGATTCGAGAGCGCTAGCAGAGCCGACTCTAGACTTTTGGGTTTACCATTTGAGGATGGGAACAGGTTTAGTTCCGATGCTTTGAAGCCACCGTGAAACATGGGACGGAGATCATGGGAGACTTCTGTGGGCTTTAGAATCCAGTTGCCCAGATTGCAGATATGAATCTGACCTGACAAGTGGGCATCTGCGATCTTGCGAGGTAACACACTTAGAAGAGTGTATTCTTCGACCACTCGGTCTCCTGCAACCTTATGGATGAATTCTATATCGAGCCCAGACTCCCTTGCTTTTAGAATTGTCTGGCTGACATCATACACTGGGAGACCTAGACGTGTCAGCTCATGACGGTATTGTTCTAGACCCCTCTCAATCAGTATGGCATTGACGAATTCTCTTATCAAAGGTGCAGTCAAGTATTTGGTTGAAAGTTTCAGTAAACGTTCTTCAGCCAATTGTGAGATTTTCTCGGCGAGTTCGGTGGGCACCCCAGCCTCGCGTATTAGGGCCTGGACAATCTTGTTACGGTCAAATTCCTCTATCGTTAAGCGGGATGTCCTTACAAGAAGTTTTCCGCTCCTCCTCAGGACTTGCTCCTCCATCTCTTGAGAGAACGTAAGCAGCATCTTCCCTAGTGGGGTCAGTTGATACTTTCTTGTATCCCTGTCCAGTGAGATAAGACCACTTTGCAAGACTTCCCTGAGATGGTACGCGAATTTTCCTGCATCTCTGCTTGGATCGAGTTTGAGGCTACTCATAACTTCGCTGTAAGATAGAGGCCCTTGAAGCTGGAGACACCTGAGTATTTCGAATCTCACTGGAGAGGATATGGCACCAAAGATCTTTGTACAAGCCCTTCTGGAAGAGTCCAGCAAAGAGACTACCTCTATTTAGAGCTGAGTGGCAAGGGATAGTCTGGAGTACCAGATTTAAAAATTAGATTAAAGAGGAGGGTGTTCAGCCGGTTATTCCACCCCTAACCCCTCTTCTTCCAAGGCGAATATGGGCCTCTGCCAGATGCTGGGCAGCCAAAGCAGATAGCAAAGACAACTCACCGGCCAGAACCGATGCAGCAATTATTTCCGCAAATTTCTTTGCATTGGATCCCGGAGGGCTTCCTCCACCTCTACATCCGAGAATGTCAAGCGCTTCTCCTTGAGCGGGGAGGCGGGTTCCGCCGCCTACAGTACCCACCTCTAGAGAAGGAAGGGTAACGGATATGTAGAGGTCACCACTGTCATCTACTTCAACCGTTGTGATTCCCATACTGGATTCAACAATTTGGGCAGCGTCCTGACCGGTAGCAAGAAAGATTGCAGCTACTATGTTGGCGAAATGCGCATTGAATCCATATGAGCCGGAAAGAGCAGACCCGATACAGTTCTTGCGGTAGTTCACTTCAAATATGGATTCAGGACTTGTCTTCAAGACCTCATTGATGATTTGTCTCTTGATTATCGCTTCCGAGACCACTGTCTTGCCTCTCCCTTGTATCAGGTTTAGGGCAGATGCCTTCTTGTCGACACACATGTTCCCACTTAACGCGATGCACTTAACCCCAGTATTTTCGTGTTCGATCAACTTACGAAACTCGTCACATGCAATGGTTGCCATATTCATTCCCATGGCGTCGCCTGTGAAGAAAGAGAATCGGAGAAAAACGTTGTTCCCCACAATGTACGGATCGATCCTCGTGAGATGACAGTGAGGATCTGCTTTAAGTGCTATCTCGGTCAGACGAGAGAAGTTATCCTCAACCCAGTTTGCAAGCTCGGATGCTTGTGTGACCGACTTCACGACGAAAACGGGAGCCCTCGTTATCTGATCCCTAACAACCTTGGATCGCGTTCCTCCAGACTGAGTTATGGCTGAGCATCCTCGGTTTACGGAGGCAACAAGCGCACCTTCACTTGTACATAGTGGGACATAGAAGTCACCATCGGCAAAATCCCCTTTGACTCTTAGGGGTCCACTAATACCCATAGGGATCTGTACAGCTCCTATTGGGTTCTCGATATTCAGATTCAGAAGCTTGTTGAAGTCGAATATAGCTTGACTGACGTGCTTCAGCTGCTTACCAGAGAGTTTCTCTATGGCTTGTCGACGTATTTCTGTCGCCTTATTCGCGTCGTTACTTACAAGCCTTTCAACGTGATGGAGTTTGATTCTGCCATCAACTACTCCTTTCAATATCTCTTCAGATTCATTCGGATTATCCAATGTTCACCATCTCAAGCTTGTCGCTGTTAGGGATCGGAACGATGGGTCGAGTATTCCAGTCATAAGACCGTTTATATAATTGTCGATGTCGACGGGGAGAGATCACGTTAATCGACGAATTTTGTCCATTGAGAACCAGAAAGAATATCTAATCAGGCACTAGAATCAAGAGGGTCGGTATGGGGCCGTCGGCTAGCATGGTCTAGGCTACGTGGCTCGGGCCCACGCGACCGGAGGTCTTTGGAGGCGGAATTCGAATCTCCGCGGCCCCACCAAGATGATGTGATCTTGTTCCAGTATTCTCTTGCAATGGTTATGGCCGAAACAAGGACAGTTACGATTCTAGTCTCTTAGCTGCTCGGAGCAGGCGAACAGATAGGAGTTGCTCCAATGATGACTGTATCATACTTTGATGGTTCAGGTGTCTTTTTTCCGACGTGATCTCACAAGCTGACGGAGGCAGGCTATCGTTCCTAGAAAGCTTCCGTCCAAGAGATATGCTTCAGCATCATCAATATCGACGCAGCCAGACCGTAACATTGGACCTAAGAGTTTCTTGGATGGGTCACCATTCATTTGGAGACCGCCCAGCATATCGTTGAATGCAGGCATGATTATGAGTCTCCTTGTCCCATAGGTGAAACTTCCTTCTTTTTGACGGTTTGCTGTCTCAGTGTCTTTGGACTTGTGCTCTTTGTATCGCGGCATCGACTGACGGAGTTTTTCTAGATCAATTCTAGTCTTGATCCAGGCACGTCTTACCGTTCGGTAGCCAAAGCTGTCTTCAAAACGTATGACCGGGTGGTTGTGCGCCATTACAAGGTAATCTGCATCCAACAGTTCGATCGTCGGCCAAGTGTGCCCATGGAACAGACCTACCCGCTCCTTTCCGTCAATTACGATTCCGTGAGTTGGCAGTATCTTGACAGAGGGAGGCGTTAGAGGAATCAGGTCCCCATCATGGTTTCCAGGTATAACCTCGACCGTCTTCACGTGTTCCAAGATTGACTCAAAGAAGGCGGGAAGTTCTTTCCATTCTTGGAGGGAAATGTTTGAAACGCTGTGTTTTACATCTCCTAGTATTATTAATCTTGAGGGACGGACCTCTTTAGTTATCTTCATTAGCTTTGACTGAACTTTCAGAGTCTGCGATGGAATGTTTATCCCCATTTCTGAGAGTTCGTATTCGAAGCCAAGGTGGAGATCGGCGACGACTAGAACTGTAGAGCCGTCTTGGTTAATGACGAGGGCTGGCCATGGCGTGATAGGATATATCATTGGGCAGCACTTGAAGAATAGTTCTCTGGCTTTCTCCTTAAAGGTTGGGTTGATCTCATGAGTGAAAAAATGGAGTCCAGATCGTTGAGGGAGATTTGCAAGGATATTGAGGAAGACAGGAGGATCACCAGCGAGCAGATAAGCAGGTTGAGGGAGTTATTTGGTTCTAGGTTTGACAACGCTTTGCAGATTGTTGAGCAGAATAAAGTGAAACTATGTGTCTTTGATCCTAGCGGGAGAAGAGTTTGGATTGTTGCCGGTAAGAGCCAAGATTACCAGA
>CAZBVH010000012.1:0-8089 GCA_964495315.1 uncultured Candidatus Bathyarchaeia archaeon
AAGGGACTATGTGCTCTCCTTCGGTGAACGCCTCTCCGTAAGAATCCTCTGCGGGGCACTAGTCGACCTCGGGCTTGAAGCAAGATGCCTAACGGGGGGAGAGGCGGGCATACTGACCGACGAGAACTACGGCTCAGCCAGACCCTTGATGAAGACGACTGCCCAACAGGTTCGAACTAGGATAAACCCATTGATCGAGAAGAGGATAATCCCCGTTATCGCCGGGTTCATGGGAGAAACGCAGAACGGTGTAACAACCACGTTGGGCAGGGGAGGATCCGACTACACGGCGACGATCGTGGGAGCAGCAATCGGGGCTGATGAGGTCTGGATCTGGACCGATGTTGACGGACTGATGACCGCGGATCCCAAGCTGGTACCCGATGCCAAGACGATCCCGAGGCTCTCTTTCTCGGAGGCCATGGAGATGGGCTACTTTGGAGCGAAGAACATGCATCCAAAGGCGCTTGAGCCTGCGCAGGATCACAAGCTTCCCGTCCGCATTAAGAACACCTTCAACCCCGAACGCCCAGGCACGCTGGTTCACGCCGGTGAGACCGCGCCAACAGAGAACATTGTAAGGGCAATATCAATCATACGCGAGGTGGCACTTGTTACGGTCGCAGGCGCTGGGGTGATACGCACACCCGAGGTCGTTGCGAAGGTCTTCTCCCTCATGGGCGACCTCGGGGTAGACGTATACTTAATCTCCCAAGGTTCATCCGAGGCGAATATCTCATTCGCGATTCCTAGGAACCTTCTAGACAAGACGGTTAACCTCCTTGAGACGCAGCTGCTTGGAGACGATGTGAGAAGCATAACACCCGAGGACGATGTCTCAATCGTCGCCGTCATCGGAGCCGGAATGAAGGGAACCCCCGGGGTCGCGGCAAGGGTCTTCCGCTCGGTCGCAAGCAAACGTGTAAACGTACGGATGATCGCCCAAGGATCATCTGAACTGAACATCTCTTTTGCGGTCAAGGAGAAAGACGTCACAGCGGCTACTCAGGCCTTACACGCAGAATTCAGGCTTGAAGAACAATCCTAAGCTTGCTCCAAGAACGGCGGTCAGAAGGCTTGGTCACCTTATTGCTAAGAGAGACCACGACCCCAAGTCATAGGATGCGGCTGGGCGGAAAAGCCACAAAGAGAAGCCGTTTTGGATCCAGTCTTGCAGACCAGAAAGAATCAACCCTGATCGCGTCCATGGCTTGCGAGAAAGCAAACCTGCACTACCACGTCATTGACTCAGAACGTTCCGAGCACTACCTCCAATCTGATGAGTTCATGCGGCTAGTCTCGCGGACCCGCACGCTGCGAACGGTCTTGACGGTGTCCTCCAGACACAGCCATTCTGCCCACTACCTCAGGCGGGTCGCTCCCCTGCTAAGAAAGACCGACCGGATGAGCCTCAACCTCGTGGTCGGCAACCCCTCTTACCTCAGCCCGGAGGAAGCCAAGTCCAGCTCCATCCATACGCTAGCGAATCTGGCTGCCTTGGCTCGCAAGCTACTTCCTGAGAATGAGATCTTCATAGGGACTGAAGGCTTACTCGACGCATCATTGACGCTGGCGAAGAGCCATGGTTTAATCCCATTCTTCCTTCTGGACAGAAACCTGGAATACGACCTCCTCAGGGCCCGGGGAGAACTTTCCTCCAAGGCGAGTGCCGCTGTGTATGTGCCATACCTCGTATGCGAGCAGAGAGAGAACTTGGCCTATGAGATTCTGAGCGCGCTCGGTCCCTACATCGTTCGCCGGAGATGGGTTCAGATGAGGATGATCGAGAAAGGCTACGAACCTGGTTATGAATCGGTCAGAAAACTGATAGAACAATCGAAGAAGGCTGGTGAAGGGCTCGAGGAGCAGAAGCTAGGGAGACTCCTGATGGACTGTGCCTCTGAGCTAGCAATCTATGGGGACACACCAGAGGTCGTGAAAGGGTTCCGTAGCCTGTTTGATAGGGGAATCAACATCATTGTGGGGTCTCCTGTGAAAGACCTTGAGGAACAGGTAATGGCTCTCGGACGATGCCTAGCACTAGCTTCCTTACGCTAAACTAGTCCATAATCCCGATGCCGTATGGCGGTCGAGATTCATCCCCTCTCTATGCTTCCTGATGGGGCAGCACCCTCAATGGGTCTGATCTATCTTCGGCGGATCTTGGCTGACTCCGGATCTATGCCCTGCCACTCTATCCTGTAGCCTAGGGCGCCCAGGATGCTTATAGGCCTCTTTCCACCCGTCTCCTCGATGATCTTTGATGCTTCGTCGAGGCTGATCTCCCCCCGCTCCATCCGTTCTTCAAGTCTCTGACGGATCTCTCTGATCTTCGTGTCCCTTACTAGCATCCCTCCCAGATTTAGGTACCCCGGGACCTCCCGTTCTTTAAGTGCCTCGTTCAGGGCAGCTTCCTCTACACCCAGCTCTTTCGCAAGCTCCCGGAGTTCCACAACGTCTTTCTGAACGTTGAACTCTTCAAAGCTGAGACGCTTAGTCTGCTGCTCTACCAGGCGTCGCTCCCTCTTCTCCAGATGGGCTAGGATCGGTCTCATGGGAATTCTTCCACGGTAGTAGATGACCTTCAGCCTCTCTCCGATCTTGTCCAGTTTCTCACATGCGAGACCCCTGTCCGCCGCCACAATCATATCCACCTCGCCTAATGAGCTGAGCTTCCTTACCTTCTCTTTCAAGTATTCGGGGGTCCAGAAACCGACCACCTCCATATACACCTTAATGCCGCCCTTCTCGAGACTGAAGTCGGGGATCATCACCTGTCCTCCGACAGGTATAGGCTCAGGCTCCCTAGTTAGGGTCCAGTCCGTTGACAGAGTTCTGAACCGTTCTGCAAAACTCTGCTCCACCAGGCTGTCGTAGGCCTCTTCAGGTGAATCGTAAGCTTCCATGTATCCGCCGTGTTTCTCACTGTCCAGTTCGAGGCTTAGAAGCTCTCTTGCACCCTTATGGTGCAGGATCTTTGCTCTCACACTCCATCTGCCGCTTCGGATAATAGTAGGCAGAAGCTTGGCTAGGCTTGTCCCATATCTGCGGTTGAGCCTGAAGAGGGAGAGTGGACCATCCACCTTCACCTGGTATTCACCGTCGTTCCTCCAGATGGTGTAGATGAGACCCAGCCACTTTATCTGCCTGAATATCCGCTGCCAATTGCCGTGGGCGGTAAAGCCGAGCTCTGTGGAGTAGAAGAGGAGGGTCTGGGTCAGACTGAGGTTATACTGTCTCACCAAGGCTTCGGGACTCAGAGGCTGAAAGCCTCTGAGTATCAGTTCACCCTCCAAATCTCCATAGAGAGCCTCCTCCAGCTCTTCCACCGTAATGCCTAGCTGCGTGACAGCCTTGTGCAGGATGTCCTCCCTATCCTTGGCGGTGACTGGCAGCCCTCTCCCGTGGGCGGTCTTGAAGACTTCCCTCCTGACTCTGACAGGATCCACGGTGCTTTTGGATTCGAGTTGGCATCTCCGGTCCAGGAGTGTTGAGAGACCCCTTACGTATCGGTAGTCATAACCCGTCTCCTCCAGCCCTTCCAGAGTTTCAACCAGTTCGTCCCTTCTTCTGCCGACGTAGTCCCTGTAAGTCTGGATGAGAAGTTCTGCGATTCCAAGGTTTTCCGGGCTGAGTTGCGCGTATAGAGGGCTTATCCTCTCACGCCATCTCCTTGTGATCAGCAGGCTACTAGGCAGCAGAGTCTCCGCTCCTCCTATTGATGTCTCCTCCGGCTCATCCTTGTCTCTAAGGTCTCTCGAGCCACAATCTCAATGAGTCTAGCGTGTTTCCCTTCTCTCTTCCTTAGGATTCTTCCGAGGCGTTGAATGTACTCCCTGCTGCTTCCTGTTCCGCTTAGTATAAAGCCCATAGAAGCGTCCGGGACGTCGACGCCTTCATCCAATACCTGAGAGGTCACGATTACCCTGTACTCTCCCCCTCTGAACCTTTCGAGGATCTCCTTCCGCTCTTCTCTAGGGGACTGATAGGTAATCGCGGGGATCAGGAATCGCCGGCTTATCCTGTAGACGAGCTGATTGTAGCGGGTGAAGATGATGGTCTTTTCCTCCTTGTAGACCCTCAGGAAGTCTCCTAAGACCTTTATCTTCGCCTCAGAGTTCAAGGCGGTTTTCAGCGCCTTGTTTCGTGCTAGGAGGGCTTCTCTGGCTTCAGGGTCGATCCCCGTCCTCATGATGAACCTCTGGAAGTCTTCGGGGCTCCGTAGGACTACGCCTTTTCTCTTCAGGTAGCCCGTGAATGCGCTGTACTCCCTATCGTAGAGCCTCTTCTCTTCTGGTGTTAGGTCTACAAGCACTTTTTCGTGGGTGTACGGTGAGAGGTCTCTTCCGGCTAGGGCATCGACCTCGAGTTGGTAGACGGGTCCGCCCACTAGCCTCGGCAGTTCGAGATGGCCGCCATCTTCCCGCTCGTAGGTGGCTGTAAGCCCCATTCGGCAAGGTGCTATGTACATCTCGGCTATCTGGCTGTAGCTGGGAGCCGGCAGATGGTGGACTTCGTCGAAGATGATGAGTATGAAACTGTTTCCCAGTTGTTCGGCTCGGAGGTAGGCTGAATCATAGGTTGCCACTGTTAGGGGTTTGAGGCTTTCCTCTCCTCCTCCGTAGATCCCGACCTCGGTCCTGAACTTGGTGCTCAAGTGTTCCCTCCATTGATCCAGCAGATCTATGGTGGGAACAACTACGAGGGTTGCAACGTTTAGCTTCTCGATGGCTTTCAGGGCTATGAAGGTCTTTCCCGCTGCGGTGGGTAGAACGATCACGCCCCTCCTGCCCGCATCCAGCCAGGCGTTCAAGGCTGCCTTCTGATAGGGTCTGAGTTCGATGTCGCTGACAAAGCGGGGAACCGGCGGCGGGTTGGCTACTTCATCCCTGTAGGCGATCCGACTCCTCTCTAGGTACGCCAAAACTTCGGGGTAGTACATCGCAATGGAACGGAAAGCGCTTATCCTCGGGTCCCACTTGCCGTACGGGGTTCCGACCTCCCCGCTTATGATTAGGCTTCCCCTGTCATATCTCAGAAAGATCATCCTGTCTCGCTCACTCCAAGCTTCTGCTCATTGGCCAGCTGAAGAATCCGTGCCGTCTATTATGCCCGCTTGGTTTCAGGTCTTCTCCCTCAGCTTCCAGAGGTGGAGGACACTTATCAAGTTTTTAGGAATCGAGGATTCAGTTGTCTTCCCGCTCTGTTCTCTCACAGAATCCTGTTGGTCGGAATCATCCGTGTAGGTAGACGGCTTCAAACCAGTCCCCTCTTGATGGGCTGAGCTGAGTGGAAGTCGTCCATAATTCGACATCTGACGAACTGCAACATCGACTCGGAACGAAAGATTCTTATCCGACTCCAAGGGCAAAAGCTCCAATACTAAAGCAAAATGGAGGACCCTGGTCTGGTCGGCATAGTAGGATACGGCGCCTATGTTCCCAAGTACCGTATAAGAGTTGAGGAGATTGCAAGCGTCTGGGGAATGGAGGCCAACCGAATAAAAGATGGTTTGCTCGTCGACGAGAAGTCTGTTCCGTCGCTTGACGAAGACACAACCACGATATCAGTGGAAGCGGCTAGGAACGCCCTGAGAATGGCTGGCGAGGTGGACCCCCACGAGATCGGGGCAATCTATGTTGGGTCGGAGTCACACCCTTATGCAGTCAAACCTACAGCTACCATGGTGGCAGAAGCAATCGATGCCACACCATCGTTGACTGCTGCTGACGTGGAGTTCGCGTGCAAAGCAGGAACCGCAGGCGTTCAAGCATGCATGGGTCTGGTCAAAGCAGGCTACATGAAGTACGGGCTGGCGATCGGCGCCGATACGGCTCAAGGCCAGCCAGCTGACGCCCTAGAGTATACCGCTTCAGCTGGAGGTGCCGCCTACATCATCGGAAACAGCAACGTCGTAGCAGAGATCGAGGACAGTTACTCATTCACACAGGACGTTCCAGACTTCTGGAGAAGAGAGGGCGCAGACTATCCGAGCCATGGCGGAAGATTCACCGGAGCCCCCGGATACTTTGCCCATGTTCTCGGCGCAGCAAGAGGAATGATGAACAAACTCGGCACAAAGCCTTCAGACTACAAGTATGCCGTATTCCACATGCCCAACGGCAAGTTCCCCTTATCAGCTGCGCAGACACTCGGGTTCTCAAAGGAACAGGTCATACCAGGTCTGATCGTCACGAAGATCGGAAACACTTATTCAGGTTCCTCCATGCTCGGTGCAGCTGCAGTCCTAGATATAGCCAGTCCAGGAGACCGAATATTGCTCACCTCCTATGGTTCTGGGGCAGGCTCAGACTCCTTCAGCCTCACCGTTACCGACGCGATCGTTGAGAAGAGAGGGAGGAGCCCCCCAGTCAGCTACTATATCAACAGGAAGAAGTACATCGGCTATGCCATCTATGCCAAACTACGAGGGAAGCTAAGGGGCTTCGGAGAATAGAGACCCGGAGGGACAAGACATGAGATTCTCTGAAAGAAAGCGTGACGTAGCAATCGTCGGAGTTGGTTCAACAAAGTTTGATGAACACTGGGACAAGGGCCTTAAAGACCTGATTGCGGAGGCAGGCTTCAAGGCTGCAACGGAGGCAGGGATCAGGGGGAAAGACGTTGAGCTGATAGTCGGTGGAAACATGTCGGGAGGCATGTTCGTAGGTCAAGAGCACATAGCAGCCCTGGTTGCGGATACGATGGGGCTTCAACCAACACCCTCCATAAGGGTTGAAGCTGCCTGTGCTTCAGGTTCACTGGCGCTTGAGACGGGTTATATGGCAGTAGCGTCCGGAATGTACGACGTGGTGCTTGTGGGCGGCGTCGAGAAGATGACCGACGTGTACACGCCTGGAGCCACCACGGCACTAGCTGGAGCCATGGATCTGGAATGGGAAGCCTACTTCGGGTTGACCTTCCCAGGGATCTTCGCGCTGATCGCTCAGAGATACATGTATGAGTATGGCCTGACCCGCGAGCAGCTGGCCCTGGTAGCGGTCAAGAACCATGACCACGGCTACCATAATCCGCTGGCCCAATTCCGAAGGAAGATAACCATGGAAGACGTGCTAAATTCAACTCTGGTTGCAGACCCACTGCGACTCCTAGACTGCTCACCCATCACAGACGGAGCAGCCACAATGGTCCTTGTCCCGGCAGACAAGGCCCGCCAATACACCGATACACCGATTGTCATCTCGGGCATCGCCCAGGCCTCAGACACACTCAGCCTCTTCAACCGCAAACATCTATGCACGGTCAACGCAACCGTTGAAGCTGGAAAACAAGCCTTCGACCAAGCCAAGATATCCCACAAAGATGTCGATCTCGTGGAAGTGCATGACTGCTTCACGATCGCGGAGATAGTGGCATTGGAGGATCTCGGCTTCTGCAAGAAGGGAGAAGCTGCAAAACTCTACGAGGAAGGAGAAGTCTGGGTAGGTGGATCACTGCCCGTCAACACGGACGGAGGGCTGAAATCAGCCGGACACCCTGTAGGTGCAACAGGAATCAAGCAAGTGATCGAGATCGTCCATCAATTGAGGGGCGAGTCCCCAGAACCAGTCCAAGTGAAGGGAGCCGAGATCGGCGTTGCCCACAACCTAGGAGGGTCGGGGGCCACAGTTGTTGTGACTGTGCTAAAGCGAGGTGACTGATATGCCCAGAACAGCCGTTCCAGCACACTGGAGAAAATATAGGGAGAGATACCTCCTTCTCGGAATGCAGTGTGAGACCTGCGGGAAGATTACTTTCCCCCTCGGCAGTGTGTGCCCCAATTGCAGGCGGGCGGGAAAGATCAAGCCTGTGAGACTTTCCGAGAAAGGCAAGGTTTATAGCTATACAGTGATTCGAGCAGCACCTGAAGGATTTGAGGTCTTTGCACCCTACGTGATCGCGATAATTGAGCTTGATGATGGGGTGAAGCTGACTTCCCAGGTCATCGACTGCGAACCTGAAGAGGTACACATCGGCATGCCCGTTGAAGTCTGCTTCAGAAAGATCCGCGAAGAGGGTAAGGAAGGTGTGATATGCTACGGTTTCAAGTTCAGACCTGCTGATGACTCGTGGAAACCCTAGACCAACG
>CAZBVH010000012.1:8099-28591 GCA_964495315.1 uncultured Candidatus Bathyarchaeia archaeon
TTCCACTCCTTCTTTTCTGCTCCCAAAAGTCTATTTTGCGCGCAGGCTCAAGATAGGGGCAGGGTTGAGGTCAGATGCGTCGCCTGCCTGGTAAGATATGCGGGATCGTGTTCGCGCAGGATGAGAAGGACGCCTTGCGAGAGATCGACGCAGCCGTGAGTCTGGGGGCGGATCTGGTAGAACTGAGGCTGGACTCGATCCTGAATGCAGACCTTTCGAGGTTAGTCGAGTATCGAGACATCCCGAAGATAGTGACGGATCTTGCAGGCAAGAGAAGTGACGAAGAGCGTGAACAGAGTCTGCGAAAGGCGGTCTCACTACACCCAGACTATATGGATATCAACCTCGATTTCCAGCTGGGACATCGGGCCCGAGATGAGCTGATCTCACTAGCGAAGAGCCACCGTGTAAAAGTGATCTGCTCTTTTCACGACTATGATAAGACCCCTCCAGAATCAATGATGCTATCAAAGATCTCCCAGATGAAGAAGATAGGTGCTGACATAGGCAAGATCGCTGTCGAGGCTCATTCTATTGAGGACTGCAAACTAGTCCTAGATCTGATCCCGAGATCAGCCCAGACCGGCTTTCAATTGATCGCCTTCTCAACAGGGGAACTAGGGTCCTTCACCAGGCTCCTAGGTCCAATCTACGGGTCCTTTCTGACTTATGCGCCGATCTCCCCGGACAGGTGCTCGGTGGGACAGATACCTCTTGAAGCAATGGTCTCCATCTACAAGAAACTCAATCTTCTCTAACCCTTCACTCTGTAGGTTCGAGTCTCTTGACAACTGTCTCGCCTCGGCGTTCTCTCTGGGAGAACACTGAGTCGGCATCTCTCCTGAAAGACTGACTTATCTTAAGAAGCCGCGGTAGTCTTCCCCAAGTTCCTATCCAGTCCCCTCGGATGATGAGCGCGCCTCTCAGGTCGGCAAACTTGCTTGATTCGCATAGTGCCCTATGGATGGATTCCTCAGGATCAGTCCCGGTGACCTTGTTTCCTATCGCGGTGGCAGCTGCGTCGGCCAGGCACGCATTATCGCATACGGCTACGGCGGCATCAGCCTCCCCGAAACTCTTCGCGTGGCTGACGGTTGCTGATGAGGTTCCGATTCCGATCGGAAGATCTAGACTCGTGAGTTGTAGCCCGATCCTGTTCGATAAGGAAGAACTTCCGGCGAAGACAGCGACCAGCAGATTCTTGAAACCGTTCGCGGCGATCTCGCCGCCATTTTCCACCATACCAAAACGAGCACCCTTCCCCAGCATCTCTTCGAGGCACAAGTCAGCGAGGGCCCCAGCGACAGACGCCATGGGTCCCACTCCGAACTTCTTCGTCGCTGCCGCCATCCTCAAGACTATCTCAGGTGAGTCCTCGGTCACATCGACCGGGCTCATCACCTGTAGAAAGGTTTTGTTTCGGCTCAAGAAAGACTCCAGTTGCCCACGATTCCTAAGTAGAGAAGCAATCCCAATATCGATATGTCTCTGAGAGCTGGTTCTGATCGTTGCTCTTGTCTCTTTGATCACGATGCTCTTTATGAATTCCATCGAAGATCGATTGCCCCTCGTTTCTAGATTTCCCTGGTTTAAGAAAACTTTTTAGTAATCCCCTATTCTTTCCCTTCTCATCTTGTGTTGACTCGTAGGAGGAGAATGAGCTGCCCAAGACAGTGGAAGAGATCAATGAGAAGATCAGAGAAGGAAATGTGTGCGTTATCACGGCAGACGAAATGGTCGAGGCAGTTCGGGAGCTTGGACCTGAGAAGGCTGCCCAAGAGATAGACGTAGTGACGACCGGAACCTTCGGGGCCATGTGTTCTTCTGGTGCCGTAATCAACTTGGGCCACTCAGACCCTCCGATCAAGATTCAGAGAGCGTGGATCAATGGGGTTGAGGTCTGCCATCCGGGCGCCGCGGTGGATCTCTACATAGGTGCAACCCTAATGTCTTCAACTCGTCCCTTCGAGTACGGAGGAGGGCATGTGATTGAGGACCTGATCCGTGGAAAAGAGGTGGAACTCGTAGCGACAGGATACGGGACGGACTGCTACCCGAGAACACGGATAGAAACCACCATAACCAAGGACGACCTGAATCAATTCTACCTGCTCGATTTCAGGAACGGTTACCAAAAGTATTCCTGTGCCACGAATAGCAGAGACGAAACGATATACACCTACATGGGGAAGCTGCTCCCCAACTTTGGGAACGCAACGTTCTCCGGGGCTGGCTGCCTCAATCCCTTAACACGCGACCCGTCTTACAGAACATTGGGAATAGGAACACGCATCTTCCTTGGAGGCGCAAAGGGCTATGTCATCGGTGAGGGCACACAGCACAACCCTAAGACTGGTTTCGGGACGCTCATGGTCAGGGGAGACTGTAAGAAGATGTCTGCCGATTTCATCAGAGGAGCCTCATTCACTGGCTACGGCACAACCATCTATGTTGGCATAGGTATACCTATCCCGATCCTGGATCAAGAGCTCGCGAAGACGGCTGGGGTTCCTGACGAGGGGATCTTCACAGAGGTCACAGACTATGGGATCCCGCGGGCTCCTTACATCCGCCCCGTGCTGAGGAATGTGAGCTACAAAGAGTTGAAGTCGGGTAGAATGGCGATAGGTAAGAAGGAGGTCAAGGTCAGTCCTCTGAGCAGCCTCAAGAACGCGCGTAGAATCGCTAACACCTTGAAGGCTTGGATCGAGCGAGGGGAATTCTTCCTGACCTCTCCTGTTGAACGACTTCCACTGGATTCAGTCCCTAACCCGATGAGGCAAGTCAGAGAGGTAACTTTCGTTAGAGAACTGCTTCATCCTGCAGTCACTTGCAGGGAGGAGGAAAGTATACGTTCGGTTGCGGAGAGAATCATTGATGAATCGGTCAACCATATAGTCGTCGTGGATGATGGATATCTAAGGGGAATTGTCACCTCATGGGATATCACGAAGGCGGTTGCTGGAGGGAAGGGTGAGCTCAAAGATATAATCGTGAGAGATGTGGTCTGCGCTTCGCCGGAGGATCCTGCTGAACTCGCCTCAAGGAAGATGGCCCAACACAACATCTCTGCATTACCGGTTATCGATAGCCGGGGGTTCGTCTTGGGGATAGTGACTGTGGAGGACCTGTCGCGGCTGGTCAAAAGGTGAGTGTATGGTTCGGGCGTTGTTGAGGTTTTCGGCGAATCAAGTTCCAAGACCCATAACTTCGGAGGTTATCCTCTCTGAAGGCGTGGAGCTGAATATACTCTCTGCCCAGGTCGATGAGCGAGGTGGGGAGATGATGATCGAGTTTGCACCCGAGCGCACCTCACAGATAGTGGAGGCGTTTCGTAAGAGAGGCGTGGAGGTCCGAGTTGACAAGTTCATCGAGGTAGATGCAGACAAGTGTATACACTGTGGTGCATGCTACTCTCTCTGTCCAGTCGACGCAATAGAGATCGAGGGCGACCTCTCCATCGTGTTCCATGAAGAACAATGTGTTCGCTGTGGGGCTTGTCTGGATGCTTGTCCCACGGTGGCAATCTCTCTCGTCAGATAGCGTCCCAAACAGCGCTCTTAGGCGAAGAGAGTGCGAAGAGGCCTCACGGGTTCTTGAGTAGGAAGCTGCCTAAACTGGATAGGGCAGCAGATACCTCCTATACTGGTGAAGGGGCTTCTCACCGCCTAGTACCTTCGCGATGTCTCTTGCGGCTGTCTCTGCCATTCTCTTGAGCGACTCATCGGTGGATCCAGCGGTGTGTGGTGTCAATACTACGTTGCTCAATTGAATCAAAGGGCTGTCTTGTTCCAGAGGCTCTTCTTCAAAGACATCGAGTGCTGCTCCGGAGATCCATCCATCGCTTAGCGCGAGGCTGAGTGCGTTCTCGTCAATAATGCTTCCCCTTGAAGTGTTGACTATGAATGCCTCCTTTCTCATCATCCTTAGCTCCTGCTCCCCAATCATGTGCTTTGTGAACTTTGTTAGCGGAACATGTAGGGTAACAATGTCCGACTCTCTCAGTAGATCCTCCAAGTTGACGGATCTCACACCTGACTCTTCAAACCTCTCAAGGGGAACATAAGGATCGTGGGCGAGAACCTTTGCCTCGAACGCCCTCAGCCTCTTCGCCACCCTGGTACCTACATTTCCAAACCCAACAATTCCTACTGTCATGTTCATGAGCAGCTTTCCCACTGATCGGGCTTCTTTCCATCTCCCTTCCCTAATCAATCGGTCGGAGGAAGAGATTCGCCTAAGCAATGAAAGGATGAGCCCAAAAGTGTGTTCCGCAACTGCCATCGTGTTCGCCAGAGGCGTATTGGTGACGATTATTCCCCTCTTCTCGGCTGCATCTAAGTCAACCCGATCGACGCCAATACCATGAATTCCGATCACCTTCAAGCCGGGTGCGGCTTCTATCACCTTCTCTGTGATATCCCAGGTACGTACGAGAATACCGTCTGCTTCGGCTAACTCGCCTGGCAGCTTCTCATCGATTGGCGGCTTGGGAGTCGTGATGTGTTTGACTCTGAAACGCTCTTTGAGGATTTCCTCTGCTATCGGGTGGATCGGGGAGTCCTCTGTTGTTAGGAGTACGACCGTGACTGAACCCTCGACCATCAAGCAGTTCCTCCACAAAATCGATTCAGTTGATTCCGGTGCGTCATCGTAGGTATGAGTCGGTTAGTACCTAAGCAGATGGTTATCACTTATCTCTTTGGCATGGGTTGAAGTTGAGAGTTCCATCCCTTTGATCGACTGGTCGTGAATGCGCTCGATGTGTCTTCCATCGTTTCGGCGTTTTCAGCGGTCTCCTTTTGAGATGGAGAAAGGGGCTGATAACGAGGTTTCTCACTTAATTCTGCAGGATATAAGAGAAATATAGTGCGAGCTGCGGGCTTCTCAGCCTCCAGAATGCGAGATAACACATAAATGTGCAATATTTGGGTTGTGCAGACGGTGATTGTTGAGCTTTTTGGGTGTCATTCTTAATTATTCCGTTTGCCGAAGAACATCCTCGCATTGCTCGTCTCTGGAGCGATGTTGTGATGGCTATCCCATACTTGACTAAGAGAGACTTGATACGGAGAGGCGTCGTTGTTTCAGTGGCAAATCTGGCAACGATAGTTGCTGTTTTTGTGGTCTTTTCCAGCGTTCTTCAGGTTCACCTTACCCCGGAGTTGGCTGGCGTGGTTGTTCTGCTTCTCTCAACCTTGGTCTTCTCTACGTCTAGCCTTACCACGAAGATACTGCTCTTCTCTGGAAGGAGCAGAGAGATCGCGGTTCTTAGAGCATTGGGAGCAAAGAAGTCCTCGGTAATGAAGGTCTGGGTCATAGAATCCGTGCTCATGGGCCTCGTCGGCTCACTTCTCGGCTCATTCCTCGGAACGATGATCCTTTTCGGTCTCAGAGTCATCACAAACATCTCGTTCTCGAGGGATCTCGTCGTGCTTGCGGTTTTCTTGGGGATAGCGGCAACAATGACATCGGGACTCTACTCAGCCAGGAAGTCTATGGACATGGAAGTCGGAGGCGCATTGAGAGATGAACGATGGTAAAGGAAGCATAGTTGCCGAAGATGTCTCTAAAGTCTTCTTCCTCGAGGACAAGCTCTCGTTTGTCCTAGAGAACATCAATCTGGACATTAAGCCTGGCGAGTTCGTGGCTCTCCTAGGACCTACAGGAAGTGGCAAGACAACTCTTGTGAACCTACTCACTGGGCTTTATAGGCCGACTTCCGGGCGAATCCTGGTCAATGGCTTCGACATCACAAAGATGAGGGAAGACGCCGTATGCGAGGTTAGATCTAACTTTCTAGGCATAATGTTCCAGAACATCAACCTGCTTCCGGGTCTTTCCATCATAGAGAACGTAGAGTTGCCGCTTCTCCTGAGGGGAAAGATGGGTGGGCATCATCGGGAGAGGGCTCTGGACCTTCTAAAGCTTGTTGGCTTGAAGGAGAAGATGTGGAATCTGCCGCGCCAGTTGAGCATGGGTGAACTCCGGAAAGCAGCCATCGCGCGGGCCCTTGTGACCGACCCGGAGATACTCATCCTTGATGAGCCGACCGGAGACCTCGACTCCCTGACAATAGACGAACTCCTCATACTCCTGAGAAGTCTGAATATTCTTCATCGGAAGACGATCCTTGTTACCACTCACAACCCGAAGGTCGCGACTGCCGCGCGCAGGAGAATAGTCTTGCAGCAGAGGGGGAGAAGCAATACCTGGTTCTCTACCTCGGAGACTTACCGCCACACCCCATCAATCAATCTTAAATAGGCTGGTACGGTACCTTTCCTCACCCATAACGAGGAAAGATCGAAAGATAATGGCTGAGATTTGTCCAATTTGCGGGCTTCCCAAGGACATCTGTGTATGTGAAGAGATAAGTCGACAACAGCAAAGAATTACGGTTCGCTTGGAAACCAGAAAGTGGGGTAGAGCGATAACAGTCATCGAAGGCGTCGATAAGAAGAGTGAAGATCTAAGTCGTCTTGCACAACGACTGAAGGCTTCTTGTGCGTGTGGTGGAACGGCGAAGAACGGGCAGATTATCCTCCAAGGAGACCAACGTGGAAAAGTCAAAGACCATCTGACAGAGATCGGGTTTCCAATTGAAAACATCACCGTACAGTAGCTCGTTCGCGTAGCTCAGGATCGTCGACAATCCTTAGGAATCTTTGGGCAGCAGTCGATCTTGTGTCCTCCTTGCAGAGGACCGACTTCGTCTACATGTGCGTCTTGTTTTCATGGGCTTTGATCATCCGAAGAAACAGCCAAACTGCCAACTGTCAAGCAGCTCACAAAATGCCCTTTCTGCACCAAAGATGTAATATATGACAATCATCACAAACATGATCTCAATTCCGTTCTCAGAGCTTAGAGCTTGTTTGTGTAGTTTCTCATTACAGGCGCGAGGAAATATGCTGATATGACGATGGAGGCTGAGCGGGAAAGAGTGAGGATAACTCGTGATGGAACTTGTGAGTATCGATTTCGCGCCGCGGTCTTCTGCGTCGTCATAGAGGATGTCTGTCCGAAGGATGTTGCGGGAAGGCTTTGTGCCTTCAGCTGAGATTCTTTTTCCGTTGAGCCTGAACGCTAGGCAAGTCTCTTAGACCAGTTTTCTTTCGTCAGTCTGAAAGATCTCGAACCGGCATCTTGAGTGCGAGCAGTCATTGAATGTGAAGCAGTCTTTGCCTCAAAGAATATGCTCAAAGATCGTTTGCCTGTTTATTGTCGGTGCAGGCGCTGGTCAAAGAAAAAGAGGAGAGGGGATAAACGTCAGATCTCCAGGTGGAGCGTCTCCTTCAGGCCTTTGTACCTGTTTCTTACTGTGACCTCGGTTACCTCCGCAGCCTCAGCAATCTCCTTCTGCGTCTTTCTTTCCCCATTATCGACGCAGGCGATATATAACGCGGCTGCGGCAAGTCCCATGGGATCCTTTCCAGCCACAACCTGCTTTTCTTGGGCAGTTTGAAGTATCTCTATTGCTCTCCTTTGGGTCTTCTCACTGATGCGCACGCGAGATCCGATCTTGGAGACGTAGTTCAGAGGGTCGGTGATAGGCATCCTCATGTCGAGTTCTCGAAGGAGCAGGCGGTAGCACCTGGCAATGTCCCTTTTCTTTATGAGGCTGGCTTCCGCGACCTCTTTCAAAGTTCGAGGGGTTCCCGTGAACCTGCACGCCGCATAGAGTGATGCTGCTGCGATTGCAGATATGGATCTTCCGCGTACGAGCCCCTTGTCCAGTGCTCTCCTGTAGACTAGGGCTGCTCTCTCCTTGACCGCATCAGGGACATGAAGCTTGTCCGACAACCGGTCGAGTTCGGCCATCGCTTGAGCCAGATTTCGATCCACGGACGAATGTACTCTGGCTCGGATCTGCCACTTCCGGAGCCTAAGCATCTGGAGGCGAGTGGCCATCGGAAGCTCGCGCCCGTAGGCGTCCCGGTTTATGCGGTCGATCATTGTCGAGAGACCTTTATCATGCACCGAGTATGACAGGGGTGTACCGACGCGACTCCGACCTTCCTTCTCCTCCCTCGTGAACGCTCTCCACTCTGGGCCTTCATCCATAACGTTCTCGTGAAGAACAAGTCCACAACTGCCGCATATGATCTCGCCGCTGTCAAAGTCCTCCACTATGTCTAGACTACCGCACTCGGGACAGCGGTCTACGTCGCGACGGTGTCGAGGCTTAGCGCTACTAACTGCTTCCATAAACTTACCCCCTTCTTGAGAAGCCGTCACGCGAGGTGATGATTCAACTTCATCAAACGAATTTTCAGAAGAATGAGTCTACCTCATCAAGCGGGAGAGGGAACCCCATTTTTGCCTGACGTTATATTTAAGCCTTTCCCTAGGTAGTTCGAGGGTTCCTTAAATCAATGCTCTGTCCAAGACGCAGGGACTACAAAATATCCTGATAAAACCACTCATCCAGGATCGAATTCTAAGCTCGAATCTGGCAAAACCGGATGACTAAGCATAAAAGTGGGAACGAAGAAGGTCTACTCCTAGCCCGGAAAAGCCCGGTGGAGAAGAATATTCTTCGCCGAGTGTAGTGGTCAAGCATAGGAGGCTCTGGGGGCAAAGCACGCCGAAGACACCTCCCGACGGGAGACCTTGATATCCGACTTCGAATCTCCTCCGGGCTACCAATCCTTAACAGGTCTCATATTCTCGCGCGATTAGGTCGGTCATATTAGGCTGGTGGTGATGGTTGGTGATGAAGTGAATGATGCTCCGGCATCGGCAGCTTCAGACTTTGGCATAGCGATGGGCGTTGGACGGATTGACGTTGCATTGGAGTCGGCAGATGTCGTGCTCGTGGAAGATGAACTGTTGATGATACCTTATGTGCAAAGGCTGAGCATTGCCGCGGTGAAGATCTGGAAGCAAAGCATTGCTGTGTCCTTGGTAGCCAAACTGATACTTGGCGTACTAGGTACGCCTTGGGCTAATTCCTCTATGGTTTGCTGTCGCTGCCGACGACGACGGACTAACAATGTTGGTGCTGCTCAACACCCTACGTCTCGTAAAAGTCAAGTGATGGGTGTCAAGATAAGGGCAAGGCTCGCCCCGTGTGGTGTCGAATAGGCGGATCACCAGATGTAGCCAATACGTAAATATGAGAGGTTTGTTGAGCACTCAAGAACAAGGATGAAGTCTCCGAAGAGAATCTGTGCAGGGATGGGCATCTTTGAACGGATCTGACGCAGCGAATGAGCCCAACATCCGGCGAAGGAATGAACTAGGCTTTCAGAACATAGTTAGACTTGGGTACGTTAGTCTTTCGACGGATGTCTCGACCGAGATGGTTTTGGGTGTCTTGCCAATCTTCATCGTCAAGGAGATGGGCGGCGATCCGGCTGCGGAACCTACTGAAGGAGGCAAGACGACGGAACCAGACAAGAAGCCAAGCAATCCTGGGAAATTGGTTCGCCTCAAGACTTGGGAGGAGTTCAAGACCCTGGCGATCGCCTCACGGCTTAACGAGATCGTCTACAGAATAGAACAGGGAATGAGGCGTGGGCATCTGACGTCGCTGAGGCTTATCCTACCTATCGAAGGTGCTCAATTTGTCTTCTTTGACGTCGCCCAAGACGGCGCACTAAAGCAGACCGGTATCCCCATCCATGTCGACGAAAGAGGAATCCGGTACATACGGGAGCAAGATGTCATAGTTTTCTTGAGGAAAGAGTTGGGCAGTCCTGATCTGAAGGTCTCTTCGTTTTGGACAGTCTGAAACTCCTTGTAGAAGAGTCTAGACAGGCTCCAGGCAAGTTGGAGGCCCGCAGAGACCCCGCCGAAGAGTCAGACGTAGGTCTTGTACTACATCTCCGCCTGATCTGTTCTCTACCTTAGGCGTTCTCAGGCTTCTAAGCCATCCCGCCTCCGCTCAACCTCTTCGTGTTTTAAATTTTACCAACTACAGTGCAGACAGGAATGTCCTGAATAGCTCCTCAAAGAACACTCTCTGCAGTAAGGGGCCTCTGCCTATGCCTGGGCATTCGTCTGCATAGGAGAAGACAAACCTGTCGTTTCCAAGGTTCTCCAGTTTGAAGGGGTAGAATTTGCAGACTATTGGTCTTGCCTCATAGATGGAGCAGGAGCAATCTCTCAAGAAGTGGCATTCTCCTTCGTTTTTCCTCATCGCGTAGACATAAGGATCCGAGCCCTCCACTCTTTCCGCGAAATCCTCTATGCTCTTCAAGGCTCTATCTGATATCCGTCTTGCCTCCTCCTCCAGAAGCAGAATCTTCCTAATCTTCTTCTCAGTGTCCTTACAGCAGAGTGCACACCTCTCACACTCGAAGTGGACGTGTTTCGGATGTTTGAATTTCAACAATCCCTTGACCCTTGTTTAGGCGTTCAGGAACGCGTCTTCAGAACGCGTGTGAGATCAGGCAGGTAAATCCGTCCCGCTCCTCTTCTTAAGTGTTTTACACAACCGCCGAATATTCGTCCAGTCAGAAACGCGGTGACGGGATGGAACGTAACAACCTTCGAGATGATGAAGGTGGGTGAGAGGGCGATCACTCTCGCAAGAATCTTCAATATAAGAGAAGGGAAGGGCTCCAAGGACGACTGGCTTCCTGACAGAATGTTCCATCCCCAGACCTCTGGTCCCCTATCAAAGACAGCCGTAGATGCCAGTCAACTAAGAGAAGCAATCCACACATACTATGGTATGATGGGGTGGAATGAAGAGACCGGGATCCCGACGAGAGGCAGGTTGGAGGAGCTAGGTATCGGTTGGGCTGCAGACGCCCTACCCAACTAACCTGCCTTCCTCTTCTTCCGTGTCCTTTCAGACGAAGAGGGCTAAGACCCGAATAGCGCAAGAGGCATTTCCAGCTAAATCTGCTTGTTGTTCTTCTCTATCGTTGTTTGCAGGTGAGTCCGTTCAGTCTTCTTCGTTGTCCTCTCTCTTCTTCTCTTCAGCAGTTGGCTCCGAGAGCCGCCTCATCCTCTCGGACATCTTCTTCAGGGTCTTGTCGACTTCATAGTTCACGGTTCCTTCTTCGAAGGTTCCGTCAGGAAGCCTTTTGCCTGCCTTTTTCCCAGTCAGGATCTCGATACCTTGGTCGATGGTTTTGACTGGATAGATGTGGAACTTTCCTGCGCTGACCGTCTCAACCACTTCTTCCTTCAGCATCAGGTTCTGCACGTTGCTCTCCGGGATGAGTACCCCCTGCTTCCCTGTGAGACCTTTTCTCTTGCAGACTTCAAAGTATCCCTCAATCTTCTGGTTCACCCCGCCGATGGCTTGAACTTCTCCTTTCTGGTTCACGGAGCCTGTGACGGCTATGCTCTGTCTTATAGGGAACCCTGAGAGGGCGGAGAGAAGGGCATACAGTTCCGTGCTTGAGGCGCTGTCTCCCTCTACCCCCTCATAGCTCTGTTCGAAGACAAGCCGTCCAGAGAGGCTGAGGGGTTTGTCTCGGGCATACTTCTCAGCGAGGTAGCCGCTCAGTATCATGACTCCCTTAGTGTGGATGGGTCCTCCGAGCTTTGCCTCTCGTTCGATATCAATAAGTCCCTCCCGACCCAGTCCTATGGTTGCAGTGACGCGCGAGGGTCTGCCGAATGCGACATCTCCAAGGCTTATCACTGAGAGCCCGTTCACCTGTCCTGCAACTTCCCCCTCGGTGTCGATGAGGAAGATGCTTCTATGGATCAACTCCTCGATCTTCTCCTGGATAAGATTGGATCGATAGAACTTCTCGTCGATAGCCCGCGTGATATGGCTTGAGGTTATGTACTCAGAGTTCTCTTGCGTGGCATAGAAGCTTGCTTCCCTAATGACGTCAGCGACCTCGCCGAATCTAACGGAGAGCTTTTGCTGGTCTTCAGCCAACCTCGATCCATACTCAACTACTTTGGCTACTCCTGAAGCGTGGAGGTGTTTCAGTTTCTCCTTCTCGCAGAGCGTGCAGATGAAAGACGTGTATTTCCTTATGTTCTCATCGGTTCGATCCATGGTGGTGTCGAAGTCTGCTTTGACCTTGAAGAGTTCCCTGAAGTCTGTGTCTAGGAGGTACAGTTGCTGATAGAGGAGAGGGGACCCGATAAGAACTACCTTGACATCAAGGGGGATAGGTTCAGGCCTCAAGCCCTTGGTGGTGATGAAACCTAGGCGTTCCCCTGCTTCTTCGATGGTGATGACCGCATTCTGAAGAGCCCTCTTCAATGAGTCGTAGGAGAAGATGTTGCGGAGCACCTCTTCAACCGGAAGTACAAGATATCCTCCGTTGGCGTTGTGCAGTGATCCTCCACGGATCATGGTGAAATCCGTGGTGAGTACCCCGAACTGTGCCTCCTTCTCAATCCTCCCGAAAAGGTTCTGATGCGTTGGGTTCAGCTCCATGACTACAGGGGCACCATGCAAACCCGAGTTGTCCACAATCACGTTGACCTCATATTTCCTGAAGGGTAGCTCCCTCATCCAGGGAGCGGGGAAAGGAAGCTGAGGGGCTTCCTTGGGCTCTGAAACGAAGATCGTTAGGTATTCAAGGACATCGTTCCGCAAGCTCTCAACGTAGTCTCTGACCTCAGGGAGGCCCCCATACTTCTCCATTAAGGCATCGACTAGGTGACCAATCGCATAGATCGCGACTTCCCGGTTCAGTTTCTGAATCTCTTCGTTGACCCGCTTTTCTTGACCTCTGAGCTGTCTGAAGGCATTTCTCAGCTCTCTCCTCAGTTGTTCTCGCTTCTTCTCAATCTCGTCCCTTATTTGGGCTGGCAGAGCCATCAATTCCTGGTCGCTTACTGGTTTGCCTTCTATCACTGGTATTATCAGGACGCCGATCGGTGAGCTCTCGAGTGCGAATCCCTCCTCCCGAGCCCTCTCATTTAGTCGAGAGAGGAGCTCTTTCCTCTCTCCTTCAACCGCCCCGATCACTGCTTCCCTCTTTGAAGCGTAATCATCACTCTCGAAGACCTTAGGCAGCGCCCTTCGCACTTCCTCGATGAAGCTCTTAATATCCTTCTGGAACTCCTTCCCTCTTCCTGCCGGGAGTTCTAGGGCCCTTGGAACGAATGGATCACTAAAGTCGTTAACATAGCACCAATCACTGGGCACGGGCTTATCCTTAGCTATCTCCTTCAGGAAATCCGTTACCGCAGTCGTTCTCCCCGAGCCAGGAAGACCTGCCACATATATGTTGAATCCCCGTTCCCTGATGCCCAAGCCAAACCTGAGGGCTTTCACTGCTCTCTCCTGACCGACAATCTCTTCGAGAAGCGGCATCTCCTCGGTCGTCTCACATTTCACATGTTTCGGATCGCACTCTAGCCTAAGCTTTTCTACTGGAAGCTCATACGGCATATGGACCACTGCCCGTGACTCAATTCTGGTAGTCTACCTCTCTAATCTATCTTTTATGTTCAAGCAAAGGCTTTTCCCTTGCCTGGAATACTGTTCAAAGGAGAATAGGGAAAGAACATGATCTCACTAAGATCGTTGACTCCTTCGTTGACAAGAATCACTATCGCATCGGCTGTTGGGGCCGCCCTGCATATGGGGCAGGGAAACCTTGAGATTGTAGACCAGAAAGCTATCGAGTTCTCTAGAGCGGTCATGAGTCAGATGGAGATCGACGGAGAGATCATCTCCTGCGAAGGACCCATTGACAACGCCCCAGCATTCGAGACAAGGGAGAAAGTGGGCAGAGGCGCAGGTCCAAAACTCGAGTTCATAATGGATCCTGTCGATGGTACGACGGCTACGGCGATGGGTAGGAAAGACGCCATATCTGCACTCGCATGCACCCCAACTGGGTGCCTAAAGGCACTTCCGGATGACGGTTACTACTTCAAGGTTGCCGCAGGACCTGAAGCAAAAGGAAGAATAGACTTGGCTGAACCCCTAGAGAGCATCGTCAAGGAGGTGGCATCAGCCAAGAATAAGCTGCTGAAGAACTTCACTGTTATCATGCTTGACCGGGAAAGACATAAGGAGATTCTAGGAAGGCTGAGGGCCCTGGGAGTCCGAATCGTCCTAATCCCAGACGGAGACATAGCAGGATCGGTCGCAACTTGCCTGCCGGACACAGGTATCGACCTCCTGCTTGGCGCTGGCAAGGGTCCTGAAGCTGCCATCGCTGCCACCGCTCTCAAGTGTCTTGGCGGGACGATGCTCGTGAATGTTTGGCGCGGCGAGAAGCATGATGAGAAGAGGGTCGAACGGCTCAAAGCTGTCGGGGTTGACATCGAAAAGACCTATTCCCAAGACGACCTGGCAAAGGGTGATCAACTGGCTTTCGCGGCATCCGGGATCACAAAGGGGGAACTTCTGGAAGGAGTGAAATTCACACCTGGCGGAGCAATCGTTCACTCTCTCTGTACTCGATTGCCCAGCGGAACTATGGAGAAGTCCACAACATACTTGCGATTCATAGGTCACCCCGTTTACGAGTACATGGTCCGATCAAGGGCTTAGTGCTTGGCGAGAAGAACAAGAACTATGCGCATCCTGCGTGTGACAGTCGTCTGAATCAGCTACCTTGATAAATCTCCTTCATCATTCTCTGTTCAGAAGTGAGGGATCTTGAAGGTTACCTTGAAGGCTTACTCCGACCTAAGAAGAGTCATCGGAAAAATGCTTTCAATTGTGGAAATGAGTGATAACAGCACCCTTGAGGACCTCCTTGCCTTGCTTTCTGAGAGATACGGCAGGGAATTTGAGCGCGAAAACAGAAGCACCCTCAAAGATAGCTTTCGTCGAGACTACAATGTGTACCTAAAAGGAAGGCTGGTCTATCCCTCTGATTATCCCAAAACGAAACTGCAAGACCAAGATGAAGTAGCCATTGTGCGACCTGTCGGCGGGGGATAAACATAGCCTTCTGCCTCGCGCAGCGTATGTTCATCAAGATGTTCAAGCTGCCGTGTTGAGAAGGTTCTCTGGCTTTGAGAGAATCCTCTGGTGCAGGATCTGGAATGCGCCTAATCCTATGCCTGAGCTTTACGCTCCAATCGCTTGGCATGCACTCTGGATCACCAGAGGTACGAGATCTTATGATTCATAGGGCTGCATCCGAAACCCTTTTTCCCAAGGATGTGTTTCTCCTACAGAATTCATGACTATCACCATGCTCTTGGCAAAGGTAGTGGAACTCGCATGAAGAAGATACTGTATATCGTCCTCGATGGTGTGGGTGATCTTCCACATCCGGATCTGGGTGGAAGGACTCCTCTCGAAGCGGCAAACATCTCAAACATGAACTCCTTGGCGACCAGAGGCAAGATGGGTCTTGTCTACACGGTTAAGAAGGGGGTAGCCCCAGAATCAGACGTAGCAGTAATGAGCCTCCTTGGGTATGACGCCGACAAATACTATCCTGGAAGGGGTCCCTTGGAAGCGGCTGGTATTGGGCTTAGGGTGAATGACGGTGACCTAGTTCTCAGGGGCAACTTTGCAGCAGGAGCATCCGGAAACGCGATAGTTGATAGGCGAGTTGGAAGAAGCCTATGGACAGAAGAGTCAGAGGTTTTGGCCAAGTCCGTCAGTGAGTCCCTGAAACTGGAGTCCAGTCCCTCAACCTTCAAGTTCGTAAGCACTATCGGTTATCGAAACGTTCTCTTGATAAGAAGACGCTCAGGGGCTCTGTCTGGAAATATCTCAAACACAGATCCGGCTTACGAGCGAGTCTCAACCTACAGCATTGCGAAAGACGAATTCGAGATGAAAGTGTGTGAGTCCAAACCTTTGGACGAGAGCCAAGAGGCGAGAGCGGCGGCCACCCTTGTCAATGAATTCACGCAGAAGAGCAGAGAGATACTGGAGTCTCACCCCGTCAACCAGCGGAGAGTCTACGAGGGTAAACTTCCGGCAAACTTGGTTCTCCTCCGGGATGCAGGAAGCAGACGTCCTTCACTTCCAAGTCTTAATAGGCTATTTGGGATCAGATTTGGCAGTTTGGTTGAGCTGCCTGTGGAAGAAGGGATTGCTAGGCTTTCGGGAATGGAGGTGTTTACTGTGCCCCTGAACGAGAGTACTTTGGATCAGCATTACAAGAGAATGGAGCAGCTTGTTCCAAGCATCCTAGAGCACAACGACGGGGTATATGTGCATATAAAGGGACCTGATGAACCTGCACACGATGGGCTGGCTGAGGAGAAGAAGAAGATCCTTGAGGATATCGACAAGTACTTCTTCACGCCTCTCCTAAATGACATAGGCTTGGACGAGACAGTCATTGCGATAACTGGAGACCACTCTACGCCCTGCATTCTGAAGTCCCACTCGGCAGACCCAGTTCCCCTCTTGCTGTTAGGTCCCGGCATAAAGTCCGATGACCTGTCAGGCTTCAATGAGAGGATCTGCCGAAGAGGAAGCATCGGTACAATCAATGGTCCGGAAATCATGCCAATGCTAACAAAGTCCGCAAAGGCTCCGTGAGTTGGGTACCATACTATGGTGAGGCTTGAACACGCTTCAATGCCTTGATATCTGCCTTCTCACCGCCAGTCTTTGACCGAAAACTCTCGAAAAGAATAAACCCACACATGGCAAATCTTATATTGCGTTCAGCTGTAGTCGCTTGAGTTCCGGTGCCGAGAGGGTTGGGGAAACATGGAATTCAGGAAGACCCAGTCAGAGAGACATGAGAAGTCTTGCGGAGCGATCCTCTTCAAAAGAGGCGAGAAGACACGGTTCCTGTTGCTGAAATACATTCCTGGGCACTGGGGCTTCGCAAGAGGACACGTTGAGAGAGGAGAATCAGAGAAGGAGACCGCTCTGAGAGAGATTCAGGAAGAGACAGGGATTCGTGACATTAGATTCCTGAAAGGGTTCCGCGAGAAGGTTCGCTTCTCCTTTCATAGGAATGGCAAAAGTGTTCGAAAGCAGGTTGTCCTATTCTTGGGTGAGGTCCCTCAGCAGGCTATAAGGCTCTCAGGTGAACATCTGGGCTACCTCTGGCTAACCTATAGGGAAGCCATGAACCGGCTGACCCACAGCAGTGCAAGGAAGGTCCTTAGGAAAGCACGCGATTTTCTTGAAGGCTCCCCACGGAGAATGAGGAGACCAAAGACATATGGACCTAGAGCGGGGACCCTGAGGACCCTAATCTCGTCTACCCGATTGGGAAAAGGGACTCAAGCCGTGAGGAGCAGAGGAAGGGGCAGACAGAGACTGACGCCGCGTCCTCTCAATATGCAGTAGAGTCTTGGCAAGGCTCCTCATTGGAAGCGGAATAATTGCGAGTCTCATGACGGGTGCATTCATGACCGGGAGGTCAGAATTGTCGTCGTCTCACGTACCCCTGGTATGGTACGCACCTTCTTGAAGATGAAGTCGTCAAGCTCCTTGAAATCCTCAAATTCGATCTTTGCGATCAAGTCGTAGGATCCATATGTCAACGCAGCCTCCGCGACCTCTCCCAGCCTCCCGATGACTGAATGGATCTCTTCATCTTTTCCGGGATCTGCTTTCACCAAGACATAGGCGATGAAGAGTGACTCCAAACGCGCGGCGACCTCTCTTTCAGTCACAATGCCGATGATCTTCCCATTCTCTACTACCGGGAGAAGGTCAACGTTCTTCTCAGCCATCAATCGGTATACAGCTCTCAAATCCGTATCAGACTCAACGGTGACTGCTGGCGGATTCACCACTTGATAAGCCCTGACCTCTCCTGGATCAGTTTTCTTGGCGAGAACCTTCTTGATCACATCCCGCTCTGTCAGGAGGCCTACAATCTCTCCCTCCTTCGAGACAAGGACCGTGTCGGATCCCTCTTTATCCATTATCGCAACGGCGTCACTGATTGTAGTCTTCGCATCTACGACTGTTCCTCTCCTCACGAGTTCTCTGACTGTGGTCGGCATATCATCACCTCTAGTTGAACACGCTCAAATATACGAAAGCATCTTCCGTACTATTCAACCCATTCCCCAAAACAGGCAGTTGCCTCTCCTATTCTTTAATCTTCTTTGAAATGAGGCATGATCTCGTTCTGCACTGTCTGAATGGCTTTACGCATCTTCGGACCGACAGGGGAGCCCATGACGAACTGGGTGACACCCAATTTCCCGAGCACTTCTATCTTCTCCACACATTCCTCAGGGGTACCACAGACGGAGAAGGCTTCCACCATCTCTGTCGTAACCGAGGAGAACGCTTCTTTCCAGTTCTCTCGAGATATCGCATCGGAGATTCTTTTTCCATATTCCGGATCAATGCCATGCCTCTCTAAGACGGTTCTTGGAGAGCCTGCGACGATGAACGCCACGATAGGTATCGCCGCCTTCACCGCTTGTTCAGCCTTCCTGTGTACCGAGAATGAAGTGTATGCAGCGACGTCCAGATCTTCTGGTCGTTTTCCAGCTCTCTGGACACCTTCACGAATGCTATAGAATGCGGATTGTATGTCGGCAGGGTGAGAGGCGTTGATCAAAACGCCATCACCAATCTCGGCTGCCAGAGCCAGCATCTTGGGGCCCTGAGCGCCGACATAGACTGGGACTCTGCTTGAAACTGGGAAGTTCAATCTTGCGCCTCGAATCTTGAAGACCTCTCCATCGATGGCTGCATCTTTGTTTGAGGATATGGACCTGATTATCTCGACCGCCTCCTTTACCGCGCTCAGCGGAGTGGTCTGCTCCACGTTTACCATTCCCAACGTCGTCTTGTCTCCTGCACCGATCCCGCAGACTACTCGACCGGGAGCGATCTCGTTCAGTGTGGCTACAGCTTGACCCGTGAATGTAGGATGGACCAAGTATGGGCTGGTGACTCCGGGACCCAGTTTGATCCCGTCCGTGTATGTTGCGATCACTGCCAAGCTGATGTAGACATTCCTGTTGTTGAAGTGGTCTGTGATCCAGATGTAGTCAAAGCCCGCCTTCTCGGCTTGAATCGCGTAGTAAGTGGTTCTCCAATACAGGTCTCTGGGGACGAATTCCAGTCCGAAGCTGATCGTTTCCTCTATCCTCCTCCGCGCGGGAAGGCTCTAAGCTAAGCAGGTCTTGACGATCTCTTCAGGTATTCCTAGATCGACATGCAGTAGCGCGAATGTCTTCTCTGGCTCCGCTATTAAAGCTGCCTCAAGCAGTCTTTGGACACCTGTCGAGGTTTTCAGCTGGTCTCTCTGCCAATAGTAGAGGATAGTCTTGGTCAGTCCGCTCGGGATCTTCTTAGCATTCCCAGAGTCGAGAACGAGGTCAATCAGTTTCTCCGAAGCTTCCTCCATCAATGACACTGGAATCCTTGAAACGATTCTATCTAGCTCCATTTCCGCACCTCCTCTCACGTATAGGATGGATGAGCCTCAGGAATCGGCACATCCTACCCATAATATATATGCGCTGCGTTCTGGATAGGTGAAATGCGTCCTTTGTATACGGTTGAGTGCTGAAAAATATCAGTCAGTGATTGGGCTGCAATACGAAACCTAGCGAAATCGGCATTATGCAGCCGAAATCCGGCTCAATCGATGCTCCCTTTTTAAATCTTCGGTAGATGGAAAACGGTAAAGACACGTTGTAAACTAATATAAAGCATCAAAAATATAGATATATATCGAGTTCTAGAATAAAGGAAATGATGAGAGATGTCTGCGTTTTCGCCTCTTGACATGAAATTGATCCGTCTCTTGCAGGGTGATGCAAGGAGATCCGTGGCAAGCATGGCAAGGGAGCTTGGGGTGAATGAAGCAACCGTGCGGAGGCATATTGACAGGCTGATTGAGGAGAAGATAGTCGATCGGTTCACGATCGTCTTGGACTATCACAAGCTTGGCAGAGTAATAAAGGCGTTCGTTGGTCTGCGCGTTCAACCACAAGAGCTGAGAAAGATAGTTGATCACTTGTCCAAGCACCCCGACATACACACCCTGTACAGAACAAGCGGCGACATGGACGTTCTGGCTGAAGTCTTGTTCGAGACAATGGAAGAACTGAATTCGTTCCTAGAGACGGAACTCGTGCTTGAGGGGATAGTAGGCACAAACGTGATGATTGTCATCGGACCTTACAAACGATGCCCTTGGACCGGCCTCTAGCCCACCCCTGAGTCACGGTCCGAGCTCGAATCCTCCTGTCTTCGACCGCTCTTCTTCGCGGGGTTTCTCTGGTCTAGGAACAAGTACCATTACGTCGGGAATCCTTGTCGGATGCTCAACGAAATCTCTTCCAAACATCGCATTGAAGTAGCCGATCAGGAATGAAGCTGGGAAAGAGCAAAGTTCGACTCTGATCTCCTCCCCGATGAGCTTGAAGACACCCCAACCAAGGATCTCTAGGTCCTTTGCGACCACCCCCCAATTCTCCCTATTCGTTGTGTCTATCTCCGTGAGGTTCTGGTTCTCCCTCTTCCTTCTATACGCGGATCGAAATCCTAGGTCATACAGTTCCTCAGTTGTCAAAGCATGGAACATCTCCATCATGGTTCCCCTATCGAGAAGGAAGACTCTGCTTCCACCCACACGGTACACGTTACCGATCCATTCATGAATACTCAGCTCCTTGAAGTAAGTCAGGGCGACTTT
>CAZBVH010000013.1:0-28254 GCA_964495315.1 uncultured Candidatus Bathyarchaeia archaeon
GTCTGGGCTTGAGGGCATTCATCCAATGTGTTGATGATGTCTCTCTTCTCAAGCCATCCTCGTCTCGCAGTTCCTACTCCGAATCTCATCCATCTCATCTGTGCGGCTGCATGGGCGTCCGTTCCGATGCTTACCCTTACACCTGTGTCCTTGGCTCTCCTGAGGTTTTGGTCGTTGAGGTCGAGGCGATCTGGATAGGCGTTGAGCTCCAGCATCTTTCCGTATCTCTTCGCTCTCTCGATGATTGCCTCGATATCGACCTCGTAGCCTTCTCTCTTCGAGATCAGTCTCCCTGAGGGGTGTGCTATGATATCGACGTTCGGGTCTTCAATGGCCTTAATAGTCCTGTCGGTGACATTCTGCTTGAATCCTGAGTGTATGGCGGCGATGACTAGGTCAAGCTCTTCCAGCACCTTATCATCAAAGTCTAGGCTGCCGTCTTTCAGAATGTCTACTTCCGTTCCCTTCAGGATCTTCACTTTGCTCCTAGTATTCAACCTGTCTATCTCGCTCATCTGCTCTCGAAGCTTGTCTTCGGTGAGTCCTCCGGCATATCTAACTGACTTCGAGTGGTCGCAGATTGCCACATAATGGTAGTTCAGGGACTTGGCGAACTCGGCCATCTCGAGGATTGTCGAGCTGCCGTCACTGTAGTCAGAGTGCACATGCAGGTCACCTTTGATGTCGGAGTACTCGACCAGTTTCGGCAGCTTTCCCTCGTACGCGGCTTCGATCTCTCCCCTGTCCTCCCTCAGTTCAGGGGGGATGTAGGGCAAGTCCAATGTTCTGTAGACCTCTTCTTCGTTTCTTCCTGCGACTCTCTCTTCTCCTCGGAAAACCCCGTATTCGCTTATCTTCAAACCTCTCTCCCTAGCGATCGTGCGAAGCCTTATGTTATGCTCCTTGGAACCTGTAAAATACAGTAATGCGGAACCGAAGAGCTCTTGGGGAAGAATCCTCAGGTCGACCTGCCTCATCTCCCCATCGGTTCGTACGAGAATGGATCCCTTTGTGCCTCCTGAGGCGATTACTCTCTCGGTCCGAGGGTATGCTGTGAAGTATTCGATGATCTTTTCTCCCTCAGTTCCGGTTGCTAGGATGTCTATGTCTCCGATAGTCTCCCTCATTCTTCTTAGGGATCCTGCCGCAACCGCTTGCGCCACTCCCGGGAAGGCATTGAGGTAGTCTATGATCTTCTCACTGATCTCGACAGCTTCGGGTAGCGGTATCCTCTCCTGAGACTTCTCGAAGATCTCGATGCTTCTCCTGATGTTCTCAACCCTCTTCTCTCCCATGCCTGCGAGCTTCGTTAGCGATCCGTCAGAGACTGTCCGCTTGAGACCTTCGAGGTTTCTGATGCCCAGCTTCTCGTAGATAAGCGCCAGTGTCTTCGGTCCCATGTCATGTATATTCATCAAGTCGAGGAGTTCTTCGGGTATGCCTTCAAGCTCCTCCTCGTACTTCTTGATCATGCCTGTCTTCAGGTATTCGTCGATCTTCGAGGCGATGGCTTTACCGATGCCGGGAAGCTCTTGAAGTTGCCCCTCTCTCGACACGGTTTCTATATCTTCCGTTAGTTCCTCAAGAGTGGCGGCTGCTCTTCGATAGGCGATAACCCGAAACCGATCCCCTCCCTTGAACTCGATCGCGTCAGCCATTCTTGAGAAGATTCTGGCGAGTTCTCTGTTCTTCATTTGTCCTCGACCGGTTGATAATTGCTGTTTCCCTCAATTCCTAAGGTGTAGAGTTCTCATTAAAACTCTCGGTTGCGATTCGTCGGCCTTCCAAGAAGAGAAGAGTTTAAGCCAACTATCGGGATCAATATGATTAACGATTTTTGGAGGGCGTTGATGCTGTGGAGAAGGAGCAATTGAAAGACCGGCTCCAGATGTACCTCCAGTTGACGAGAAATGCCGAGAAGTTCGAGGAGTCCTATAGGCTTGCCAAGCTTAACCTGGAGGCTGCCCGGACAGGGACCGGCTGGAGTCCGGGCTCTATTCCCGTGGAGACTTATGCCTTAAGGACGATCCCTGCTGGTGCTGCGATCGAGGCAGGCGAGGCTTCAAAGGTCAAACTCTTGAGCATACTCGGTGTTTTTCGCAGACCGAAGCCCGAACAGGTCCGACTGATAAGCAAAAGGCTTCATTGGTATCCCTTCTGGTTGGTCGAAGGAGTTTATTGGTGCTTCTTCTTCCGTAGAGCCGATTACTCCGTTTCCGTCCCTGAAGATGTCCTAGCGGTCTACGTCGGCGGCAAGATGGTTGACGTAAACCTTGAGGAGAGGAGGACTCCTACTCATCTTCTCCCTCGTGCGTTGAGGGGGCTGGGGAAGGAGATTGAGAAGATCTATGCGCCTGCCCCAAAATATGTGACCTTTGGTGAGGTAGTCAAAGAATTCGCCTATCGCTACAGTGATGCTACATTATACTTGGACGCGAGAGGGCAACATAGCTACGGTTTCCGTGACTTGCTCTCGAAGAGGTTCCCGATGTTCAAGATAAACGATGAGAAGGACCTTGAAGTCGAGGGGGTGAAGGTTGATGTGCAGCCTTTCTCTGAGACCAAGACGGGTGTTATCAGGCGTCTGCATGATAGGATCGTCCGTCCTCCCCAGAGCTTCAGGAAGGTCTTGGATCACTTCTTTGAAGTCACAAAGCTGCAGGTGGTTTACGTTCCCGTCTACCTACTGCAGTTCCAATACAGGGATGAGATTAGGGAATTGATGATGAGCGGCGCTACTGGAAGGCGCGTAAACTCAGTACTTGAGACCTAGCATAGGGATCCTTTGTCTCTCTATTTGCCGATGATTGAGCCTAGTCTGATGGCTTTCTCTATCTCTTCTAGGAACTCGATCGCATCGTAGTCGTTAATTATTCCTCTCTCTCTCGCCACTATCAAGATCACTTTTACGAGTCCCGTTACGGACTTCGGTGTATCACAACCGTACTCTTCCAGTATTCTTATCGCTATACTGCTCTCTACAGCTGTGGGCTTCGTGAGCCCTTCCAGTTCTAGTATCGGCTGCCTACCCTCTCGAGAGAAGACAGCGAGGTCGCTTGGGAGACCTTCCTCTTTTGAGATGTTCTTCAGGGCAGCGCGCTTACATGTATCCAAGATCAGGGAGCCGTAGGACGTTATCTCGTACTCCTTTCTACGCTCGGCCTGATCCACTAGACCCGCGTCGACCAGTATCTTGAGGTGTCGGTGGACCTCTGACCTGGGGATCTTCCAGCCGGCGTTCTCCAGTGTGGAGAGTACGTCTCCGACTGTTTGGGGGCCTAGGGTGTCCAGTATGTCTAGCATTGCTATTCTCCTCCATGATCCGACGGCTCTTGTAACGTCTCTTGCTGCCTCGCTCCATTGTCTGAGGAGATTCTTCGTCTCCTCTTTCTCGTACTTGTTTGACATCCTGTTCTCACCTAGTGCCTGGGCAAAGCCCGAGTTGTTTCAACTCCAAATAATTGAGTTAAGTCCTCATATTTTAAATATTCGTATCTCATGAACAGAAAGTCTTATATTGAGATAATGGAGTATACATCTTGTCTGAATGAATCGGACTAGGTGAGCAGGGAACATGATGAAAATCAGAGTAGGAATGCTGCCAGCTAATTCCTCACCCTCAGGTTTAGTCGCAGAGGTCCTTGCGTTGGTCTTGATCATGCTCGTTCTTTTGCCTCCCACTGTTGTTTCGGCGCAGACCACAGATGTGATACAAGGTGCCTTCGTTCAGTTGGAAGGCGAGAGAATCCATGTCGTCTGGAAACTGCATATTGAGTATGATAATACGCAGATGGCTGATGAGATGGATGACATGTGGATGACCTACAAAGTCAACCAGAGACTCAATAAAGAGATCGAGACTCAACTCGCGCGCATGATCGAGGAAGCGGTCGAGAGGAAGATTGGAAGAGACTACGATGTAAAATGTCAAAACCTCGCCCTCAAGGTGGATGTACAGATGGGTGATTGGACGGATGTTGATCTGCAGTTCGATCTGAACGGTGTCGCTAGACTGTCGAAGACAGAGCGTGAGTTCAATATGGCCTGGAAATCGATGAAGGTTGAAGGAGACATTCTTCTTGAAGAGCGAAACGGGAGAACTCTGATCAATACCTACAAGTTCACTCCCATGCAGTCACTCGCTCTGGACTGGAAGCCCTTCTCCAAAGATCTGGAAGACTGGGAGATCACACAGAAAGATGGGTATACCGAGTGCTACTATCGTCACAAGAAGGCTTTTCCTGTAGCTTTTGATTCGAACGTCTACAACGTTGAGATGCTGCTCAGGCTTCCCGGAGAACCCACAATCAAAGGGAATCTAGCGGTCTACGATCGTGAATACATCGCCCCATACGGCTCTGGGTTCTTCGCTCTATTGCCTCAGATCGTCTTGGCTGGAGTGGCGGTTACCGGGATCGGTGGTGCAGTCTATGCCTATAGAAGAAAAAGGTCCAAGCAGATCGACAAAAAGCTCTTCAAGCGTGCGCTTGCGCGCAAGGAGTTCCAAGACTTTGAGGAGGCTCTCGAACTCTGGGGTAGTCAGGAAAAGCATCCTCGTCTTGAGAGGACATATGGATGGCGTGAAGGCAGCCCAGTGATAAACATTCCGAGGATGAGGTTCAAAGAAACCACGAAGGACTACTTCTTGGACGAATACCTGTTAGGAGAGTGAGATAGTGACCTTACCCGTTAACATATGTGTCGTCGGCTTAGGAGGTAGCGGCGGGAATACCGTTACCCGATTCATGGAGAGAACGAATCCCCAGCAATACGGGGATAACGTGAGAACGGTCATCGCCAATACCGATGCTTTGGCTGCGGAGAAGGCGAAGGCTCAACAGAAGCTCGTCATTGGGCGCAGCATCACTCATGGGCAGGGAGCTGGGTCTCAACCTCTGTACGGGAAGATGGCTGCTGAGGAGAACTTGGAAGAAATAGTCGAGCTGATCGGAAACCCCGACATGGCCCTGTTGACGTGCGGCTTGGGTGGCGGGACTGGAACTGGTTCGCTACCCGTCGTGGCAAATGCTCTTCGGAAGGCACATCCGGACATGCTGATCGTCTCTCTCGTGACGATCCCCTTCAAAGACGAGGGTCTCACTCGAATGGCGAATGCGATGATAGGCCTGAGGGAGATCTACGATCTCTCTGACATGACCATCGTGAACAGCAACGATATCCTGGTCCAGCTTTGCCCAAGGTTGAGCCTGACCTCGGCCTTCAAGGTGCAGGATCGAATCATAAGCGACTTTATTGAGGGCATAATCCGATTGGTCACGATCGCCGGCATCTTCAACGTGGACTTCGCTGACTTCAAGACGGTGGCCGAGGACTCTGGCTTTGGGCATATAGGATTTGGCAATGGAAGCACGGCTGAGGAGGCTGTAGAGACGGCGATGGACAATCGACTGCTTGACTACGATTTCACTATGGCCAAGGCCGTGCTTCTCAACTTGGAGTGTCCAAAACACGAAGAAGTAGAGAAGATCCACAGGATTGCCAGTGGTATCTCCCAGAAGTACAAGATAAGAAACATCCGATTCGGTCTAAAGCTCCTAGACATCTCTCATCCGAGGGCGATGGTTGTCTTCGCCGGGGTCAATAGCGGCATAACACGGCAGCTGTGTGGGACCCCGATAAAGCGATGACGCCGTCTGCCCCCACTTCTCCTGGGAAATACTCTCTGCACTCTCTGAACAGAAGACAAATCTCCCCGTGATGGAGCAGACCATTTCACAAAGGATCTTTTCGGCCTCGATAGCGAGACTGGCCATACCTCCCTGGGAGATGCAGGGTTCGACGTCTCTCAAGCTGTCACATGTGCCTTTCATCCACACCGCAACCAAGAGCGGTCGAGTTGACTTCGAAGAGTGCTCTTGACTTAGGGCGATTCCTTAATGCAGGGCGGAGGTAATATCACTTAACAGCGGTCCTCCCATGGTGACGGTATGAACAGGAAAAAGAAAACTAGCGAAGACTCGATTGGATCGACGACGAAGGACAGATACCGCAACCGGCTCGCGTTTGAGAAGAATCCGCACTTGCTTCAGCGTCCTGACATAGACCAAACCTACATGACTGCATGTGAGGTCCTAGCTGGGAGCGGGGATTGACCGCTTACGATCTTCTTAACACCCGATACCATCCAAATTGCAGAACCTGCAAAGGATCTATCAAGCGTGGGTGGCAAAGCCACAGCGTACGTCTGCACCAATTACACGTGCAACCTTCCCACGACAGATGCAAGCAAGATGCTTGAGTTACTCAACACGCCGGGGACATAACCGGAAGGGGTGAGGAGGAGGGCTTGATGCAGTAACCAGAACGATCGGTTTGCTTGGCAGGACAGTGAATCGTTCTCATCGACAGGAGATCGCGTGTTGCGGGCGTCAAAAACCTTATGGGACGCCTAATCACGAGGGTGTCTCAGGCTAGATGGGAATGACTGAGGCACTATATCTACGGGACAGCTATCTCAGAGAATGCGCAGCCAATGTCGTCTCAGTAAATGATGGCAAGTACATAGTCCTCGATCGGACAATCTTCTATCCAAAAGGAGGCGGACAACCATGGGACACCGGGAAGATGGCCAGAGAGAGCGAAGTCTTCAATGTCGTGTACACGGGACATTTCACGGGTCAGATCTCTCATGAGGTCGATCATCCCGGCCTGAAGATCGGTGATTCTGTGCGCTGCGTACTTGACTGGGACCGCCGTTATCGACTCATGAGAAGCCATACTGCAGCCCACACGTTCGCTTCTCTGCTCTGGAAAGGAACGGGCGCCCTGGTAACCGGCAACCAGATCGACCTGGACAAGACGCGTTTCGATTTCAACCTAGAGGACTTCAACCGTGAGATCGTCATGAAATACGTTGACGAGGCTAACAAGCTCTTTGAGCAGGACATTCCTGTAATATGGTATGAGCTTCCTCGTGAAGAGGCTTTGAAGATTCCGGGTGTGGTTAAGATGCATTCCGCTTTCCCTCCCGAGATCAAGATTCTAAGGATAGTCGAGATAAGTGGGGTTGACAAGCAGGCTGATGGTGGAACACATGTGAGGAACCTCCGAGAGGTAGGACAAATAGAGTTCCTTAAAGTGGAAAACAAAGGTAAGGCAAACCGTAGGGTATACTTCCGGCTTGTCGATTAGCCGGATTGTCGGATCCATTTCGAATTTCAGTCGAGGAGTCTCCGAAGCATCTAAAGGATTCTCGGCTCCATGCAGTGCTTTTCCTCAAAAGAAGAATGGGAGATCCTGTTTGTGCTCAGTCTCATCAGTCCTTCCTTTTTCACGGAAGCCTTAATAATTCCAAATTCCATCAAATCCGAGAACGCTTTAGAGACCTGGTGGATATGAGCACGAAGCAGTCTGCTGAGAGATGGGGCATAGCCCATATCTACAGTAGCTACAACAATACGATCGTCACTATTACTGACCTGACTGGAGCGGAGACGGTCGCTAGGAGTAGTGGAGGACAGCATGTGAAGGTGGGGCGGCTTGAGTCTTCTCCCCATGCCGGTATGCAGACATCGTTTGCAGCAGCGAAGATGGCTCAAGACAAAGGCATAACCGCACTTCACATATATGTTAGGGCGCCTGGGGGCCACGGTCCTAAGACGCCAGGCCCTGGGGCGCAAGCTGCGATCAGAGCATTGGCTCGTTCGGGTTTCAGAATTGGCAGGATTGAGGATCGGACACCTATTCCTCACGATGGTACTCGGCGCCCAGGGGGCCGACGGGGCAGACGGGTATAGTTCTGAATTTCGTTGAGTCGTTTCTTCTGCGAGGCTTGTGTACCGTTCGTTAAGACTCTGGTGGCTGCGATTCTTGAAGAAGGTTGTAGCTGCCTCTTCGATCCTTTGTTGGTTCTCATGCGGCTTGAAAGACACATCTCTCCGAGATTCTTAGTTCTCTCAGTTTCCCAACTCTCTTCTTGCCAGATTTGCGCCTTCAACCATGTTCTGCAGTTTCGGGAATGCAACTTCCCATGTCCTTGTCCTCAGTCCACAGTCAGGGTTTACGTATATTCTTCTAGGGTCATCAAGTATCTTGAATGCATGCATTATTCTATCCTTGACTAGCAGGGATTCTTCTACGTAGTTCCTGTGAACGTCAATTACTCCAAGTCCGATCTCGCGTTTGTCTCCATACTCTTTGAAGAGCTTAAGTGTCTCGTATCCATCATGCCTCTCGTTGTCTCTGTTGGCGAACTCCCACGCGAATTGGCTGCAATTCTTGAGTTCCAGGATGTGGGGAAACAACGTTCGGTAGTCACCGTAGCAAATGTGAAGCACCATCTTTGCGTCTATTCCCTCTGTTGCCTCGTTGTATGCCTCGACGAAGAGCGGGATCTCCTCCGGATGGGTGGTTGATGCTGGCTCGTCGATCTGGAGTATCTTTGCCCCTGCATCTGAAAGTGATTTGAGGTTGGGGCGGATCACCTCATTGGCGAGATCCAGTGTGAACTCCCTTTTTGCCTCTTCGTTCATCTGCCTCAAGGATAGTGTCTGACCGGATCTCTTTCTCAGATAGTACTCGTTGAATGACCAGTCTGCTAGAGTGTAGGGTCCAGTTACAGGGACCTTGATCTCCCTGTTCGTCTTGCTCAAGATGTACCTAAATTCCTTGAGATGATACAGGTCCTTTACGCCCACTCTATCGGTGCAAGCGGCTTTCAGATAGTACTTATTGTCAAAGGAGCGTACGTGGCCGTAGAACGTGAATCCCTTACAGTGGCGTATCGGGTACTCGTACATCTCTACACGGTGCGCCTCGCCGTCGAAAATGATGTCGAGTCCCGATCTTTCAAGGAGTCTTATTGCGAGGAGGGATGCCCAGTCTCTGAGCTGAGCCTCTTTCTCCGGCAGCGTCTTGTGTGAGGCTATTTCAAGGAGTTCTGCGATGTCGATTTCCAGAAGATCGGCCCACTTCTTGATATTGTTGAGGTCTTTTTGGGTCACTGCCTCATTTCTTATCGATTTCATGATGAATGCGGGTTTCGCGAGGCTCCCGATCTCCTGTGTCTTGAAGAGCTTATCTTTCGTCTAGGTCTCCTCCTCTAGCAGTCTGCATGCTTGTCCTAGCTCGGCGACTTTTTCATCGGCCTTGACTCTGGGGAGGAACTCAAGATCGCAGTTTGGGCAGAGGCATATGTCTGGGGGGTTAAGTTCGTTTCTCACGCTTCTCAGAAAATCTGCCATCTGATGCGGGTCTTCGATAATGGAATTCCTCGAGTCTATGCAGCCGCATGCGATCACCTTGGTGATGTCTATGTCCGAGATGCTTTCTAGATCTGTTTGATGGAAGTCGATGCCTATGATGTCTGCATCGAAATCTAGGAGATCTGAGAGTATACCTTCGATGGATCCGAAGAAAGTATGTATAGTGATGCTCATTCCGCTCCCTTTTCCTAGTCTGTTGACCGCGTCCTTAGTCTTCTCCATCAAGTCTCTTGATGGCGGATGAGTCACCATCGAAGCCTCATCGAGTTGAATCTGACTTATACCGATCTCTTCGAGTTCCCGAATCTCTTCTCTCAGCACATCTGCATAATGATCCAGAACTTCGCCGTTGTCTGAGTAGTATCTGTTATCAGATAATGTGGTGAATGTGTAGGGTCCGGGTAGGACTACCTTCCATCGTCTCGTGCGGGGAAGCATTGATGAGTGGATGAGAGGTCGATCCTCACGTGGTCTCCACGTCATCTCGCCCACGATGATCGGCTTGCGGTAGAAGTTGTTGTTGTTGTACCATCTGGTCAAGGGGCCTTCAGAGATTCCTTCAATTCGAGATGCGATCGGTCTGAGTAGGTCTTGCCAGTTGAGGAGCCCATCTGTGACGTACGTGAGGTCTGCTTCCTCTTGCAGACGAACGAGTTGCAGGATATCTTCTCCAAGGGCTTCTTCGAGCTCTTCATCGGTAGTTAAGGATCTATCATGCCTTCTGGTTGCCTCGATAAGTCTTTCTGATCTCGGATGTATACCGGTTAAGAAGGTTTGGACCATCGACTCTTCCCCCTTGTGGAAGGCGCTAGTGCGTTCTTCTATCGAACGATCAGGACGAGGAGAGGAATAGGACGGGAGTTCAAGGGGTAGATCTAAACTTTTATCACGACTTTCATTCCTTCCCTATTCTCTACTATCTTGAAGCCCTTTGCCGCCTCCTCCAATGGAAGGATGTGAGATATCAGGTCCTTAACGTTGATCCTCTTAGTGTTGATTAGCTCCACGCTCTTCGTGAATAGGTGAGGCGTATAGTCCCAGCTACCTGTCACAATCAACTCTTTGTAATGGATCAGATTTGGATCCACGGATATGCTGGTGCTGGGGTGGGTGCCCGCGAATATGTTTACAGTCCCTCCGATGTCCGCCATCTGGATGCCTGACTCAATGGCCTTCACGCCGCCCACCGCTATCTGAACTGCGTCAGCTCCCCTGCCGTCGGTCAGTCTCTTGACCTCCTCAACGGCATCCTGCTTCCCTGCGTCTATGGCATAGTCGGCTCCAAGCTTCTTCGCCAACTCAAGCCTCTCAGGGATCAAGCCGCTCACGATGATCCTTGCTGCTCCTGAAAGCCTGGCGAGTTGGAGATGCATTAGACCGATCGGTCCCTCACCTACGACTGCAACGAAATCCCCAGCCTTTATGTTCAATTTGCGGTTTCCGTTCAAGCAGCAGGCTAGGGGCTCTGCGAAGGTTGCTTCCTCAAAAGGGGTTGTGTCTGCAAGCTTTCTGAGACTGGATGCGGGAGCCCTACCATATTCCATGAATCCTCCCATGGTGTGCCCCCATCTGTTCTGACAGTGGCTCTGTTCACCCTTACGACAGTAGTAGCACTGCCCGCAGAAACTTGCCCACATGGCTGCAACCCTATCCCCGACCCTAAACTCTTCTCCAGACTTAGGTACCTCTACTATCTCCCCCGCCCATTCATGTCCGATTGTGACTGGGTAACCCTCTTCTGGTTTTCTAGCCCCTGTGTAACCGCGAAGGTCTGACGGACAAATCCCGACCGCCTTTATCCTGACTAGGATCTCTCCGAAGGATGGGTTGGGCATATCTATGTCATCGATTCTAATATCTCTGGGACCATACAACATAGCGGATCTCAAAAGATCACTCTCATCATTCTTGGTGCTTGGAATAGACTCGAGGACAACCTAAATCCTTAACGGTATTCCTCGTTCTCGCGCTGCTCATCATCCTAAGGACGAATCTTCGTTGCGGCTCCTTGGATTTCCATTGGACGACATTCGTCATACCGTACATGGCGTTGGCGTTGCTGCACCTTTCGCTTTAACTCGTAGTTCGGCGAAGCTTGCTCTGTGAGCTGAAAGATTCAAGCAGGTGGGCGTATAGCAAAGTTCAAAACTGGGAAGAGTAGGTCTTTTAGCATATTTTGCCTCTCTGATTTGTCTGAATCGAATGGGAAAGGCAGAGATGATCGTGTGAAAGATGCAAAGAGGTTCACGGCGTACAGCGATCGGACTCTTGTCCTGCTCTTCATTGTCACCTTCGCGATGTCTCTTGGGATGAACTCAATAAGCCCAGTCTGGCCCTTGTACATCATGTCGCGGGGTGCGACTGTACTAGAAGCCAGCTACGTCATCTCTTTCTCGGGAATAGTTGGGACATTTCTAAGGACGCCCTCAGGCATGGTCTCAGACAGGATTGGCAGAAGGAGGATGATCCTTGCCAGTATTATTTTGGCGATTATTCCTCCACTCTTCTACATCCTGGCTAGAGGCTGGCGTGAACTGATTCTCTGGGCAACCGTTTACGGGTCGGCCTTCGCCATCTTCATGCCTACAAGGAATGCGTGGATCGCGGACTTGGCTGAGCCGAAAGACAGGGCGGCAGCTTACAGTTTCTCGAACATGGCGTTCCCAATCGGAAGTATGTTGGGTCCACTGCTCGGAGGCATGATCGTCGACAGGTTTGGTTGGAGAGATCTATTCCTACTTGCGGCAGTAGCCCCTGCCTTTTCCTTCCCATTGACCCTAGCTATTCGGGAAAAAGGGAAATCTGTAGTCATGCAAGAAGGCCCATCCATCAAGACCAGTCTTCGGGGCGAACAGGCGAAGACGCTCCTCTTCTTGCTTCTGCTTGAGTTTCTCTTCGGATTCGGATTTGGGCTAGTGAGTCCCATGATACCCATCTACTTGACTGAAAGGTTCGGGAGCACTGCGACCGAGATTGGAGCCTTCAGTATGATCGGGTTTGGGCTGACGGCATTTCTAGCGCAGATACCTAGTGCCAAACTTGCGGGAAGGCTTGGGATGGGAAGGCTCATATTCTACTCCTGTTTGGTGATCCCTCTCGCATTCTTCCTGTGGGGTTCCAGAACGGAATACGTTGAACTCCTGGTACTGTACATGGTCTCGACAGCAGCCTGGAGCATGACTTGGCCTTGCACGGCATCAATACTGATGGAGGCGACGCCCAGCTCTTGGAGAGGGCTGTTCTCAGGGCTGTCGCTCACGAGCATAATGCTCGGCTTCACGATGGGACCCGCAGTTGCCGGCACTCTTTGGCAGGATCTGAGTCACCAGGCTCCCTTCTACGCCGCCTCCCTTGTCTTTGGAGTCTCTGTGCCGACGGCGCTGCTACTGGAGAGGTCGCGTAGAACCGTTAAGGCTCGTTGAGAATCGAGTTGTCCCACTATTTCTGGGTCTCTTCCAAGTAGATTGTGACCAGTCCTCTCTTGACCATCATGTAGGTCAGGATTGCACTGATTACGAATTCTCCCCCGAGGTATCCACCATTATATATTGCTGAATAGATCGCAGGGTGGACGCCTGGCGGCGCATAGATCCCGAAGAATATCACCCCTGAGAGGAAATGCATTATAAACCTGCCCCCTATCCCAACCGCAACCCCCAAGATGGGGCGCTTTCTGAAAAGCCCGGCCAGGCCTAGGGCCCCGAAGGCAAGTGGATAGTCCAAGATTACCTGCACTGGATGGACGGCGAACGGTCCAAGCAGGAAATGGATCAGACCGTAGATCAGGCAGGTGATCACGCCGACCTTCGCTCCTCGTCTCAATGAGATCCAGAGAAGCGGTACCATGCTTCCAGCGGTTACTGATCCTCCCTGAGGCATGTGGAAGATCTTCAGATAGCTCAAAACCGTCGCCAAAGCAACCATGACAGTTGCTTCTGATATCACTCTCACAGGAAAAGCTGTTCTTCTCATCTTTCATCCCTACGCCAGTATTATCTGGATCAGGTTCGAAGGGTCGACGGCACTTCGGCCGTCCTCTCAGCTGGCTTATTCCAGCTCCCCTAACCATGTTTGAACGTCTTCTGCAATAGTGTGTACGCTTGGATATAAAAAGAAGTTGGGTACTCTGTTTGCGGTACGCCTCTTCTATCTGACTTTGCTCTTTGAAGAGGGAGTTGGGAACGCATACTTCTTATGATTCTTCATTTTCTGCTCGAATACATCGTTGCAGATGCTCATCTTCTTCTACGTTGTAAGCCTGTATGCTCGTAACTGCAGCAGCATCGCGATACATCCGAGGCTTGCCATTAAGGTCCATGCTGGTGAGAAGGATCTGGATATGTCGATTGCGAAGCCCAAGAGTGTTGTCCAGATAGAACTTACGCCAAATCCGATGGTGAAGAAGATCCCCATCAATATGTCTCTTTCGGCTGGCTTAGAAACAGAAGAGATGTGTGCTTGCATTAAGTTGAAGACTGGGAGAGCGAAGAACCCGGTGAGAACCAGATTCAGTATCAAGGGATACCCGAAAGATCTCTGAAAACCCAGAGCCAGAGTCGCAGTTGAAGCGACTGCGGTGCTGATCATCGCCGTCTTCAGAGGGCCCAAGCGGTTCGCGTACCGCCCAATGGTCAGGGCGCCCAGGACTCCTGCCGCCATTGTTGTCGAGAACAATATGCTTGTCCGTAAACTGCTGAGTCCCAGTCCATTCCTCAAGAAGAGAGCTATGTATGTGACTAGGATTCCTTGGTCCGTTGCTCCTGAGAGGAAGGCCTGGGCTGCTATCGTCCTTGTTGCAGGCTGGTTTCTCAACGCGGATTTTGCATCGTCTAGTAGGGATGTCTTAGGTCTGCCTTCTTCCTCTAGGGTTGGGCGGTCTGCGCCCTTCAGGAGCAGAATGATGCTCAACCCTATGGTTACGGGAAGAACTGATAGCACTAGCAGTGAGTTGCGCCAGCCTGAACGGATCGCAATTTGGGTCAGAATCAGGGGTCCGATGATGTTGCCCAGGTAGCCCAGCCCGTAGAAGACGCCTAGGGCGCCGGCGAGTGTGCTTCTCTCGAATCTGTCGGCGAGTATTGAGACGCTTACTGGGTGTTGCGCAGCCATTCCTATTCCGCCGAAGACATTCCCCATCACAAGCTGGTAGAATCTCCTGGACATGGAGATTGTTACGCTGGACACAGAGTAGAGTGTATTAGCTGCCCCCAGAAGGAATCTCCTTGGGATATATCTCGACATTATGCTGTAGGCCAACTGTAAGGATCCTGAGATGATTGCAGCCATGCCTGTAGCAAGTCCTAGCTCTGTGTAGGACAGTCTTAGGTCTGATAGAATGTATGGGTATAGCACTGCAACCCCAACCCAGAGGTGTTGGGAAAAGTGGGATACTGCCAGTAACCCGAGGATTCTTTTCTCGGCTCTAGGGTTTGACATTTGGTAGTCCAAGCCTCTTGTACGATTTCTCTTCTTAACTCCTTCGCTTATTATCATCCTCTAGAACTGGAGTTCGTGCGATCTCCTTTGGGAGAGGATGAGACAGAGGTTCCCGCCCAGGATACTCTGGCTCCTGCAATGGAAAGTCTTGGGCATGCCCATTGAAGAAGCAGAAAACGGTGAAAGCGGTGGAGCATCATTGCTTGAGAGAAAAGATCATCTTCTTGGTTGTGTCAAAGGGTAGACTGAGCGACATACGTTTAGGAGTTGACTGAGATGAGACTTGCATTAGGCGCTATGACTGAGCCTACTGTAGAGATGATGATCTTTGCTAAGCAGCTGGGGGCGACGGACATCATCGTCCACACGCCTCAGCTTCAGGGGGACGGCTACTGGGAGTTCCTGGAGCTTCTACACCTTCGTATGCGAGTTGAGTCCGCCGGGCTTAAACTGGCGGCTATAGAGAACGTGCCTCGGCGATTCTACGATAGGATCATGCTCGGTCTTCCAGGGCGTGATGAGCAGATAGAGAAGATGTGTAAGACGATCCGGAACATGGGTAAGGCTGGAATCCCCATATTAGGGTACAACTGGATGCCCCTTGGCGTCTGGAGGACCTCCCGCTCAACCCCGGGGCGAGGAGGAGCCTATGTGACGAGCTTCGACTACGAGATGGTGGAAGATGCTCCCTTGACGCCATTGGGAAGAATCGACGACAAGCAGATGTGGGAGAACTTCAGATTCTTCCTTGAAGCCGTGATCCCTGTGGCTGACGAGTCCAGGGTGAAGATGGCACTTCACCCCGATGACCCGCCAGTCCCCTCCTTAGCTGGTGTTGCACGCATCTTTAGGAGTGTGGACTCCTTCAAGCGGATGATTGAGATGGTGCCCAGCGAGTACAATGGGCTTGAATTCTGCCAGGGCACCTTCGCCGAGATGGGTGCAAATGTCATAGAAGCTATTCAATACTTCGGTGCAAGAAAGAAGATCTTCTACGTGCACTTCCGCAATGTTAAGGGTGCTGTCCCGAAGTTTGATGAATGCTTCATAGATGAAGGCGATGTTAATATGCTTGAGGCTATGAAGGCCTACAAAGAAGTCGGCTTTGATGGCCCCGTGATCGATGACCACACGCCTCGAGTGATAGACGACACACCTTGGGGGCATAGAGGTCGAGCATATGCGCTGGGGTACATGAAGGCTTTGATGAAGACCGTGGACTCAATGACCTAGCAAGGGCCCAGTGTCCCATCCTGATCCGTCCAGTTCACTTCGTCTTTCCCACTAGCTCACTATCCTTCAGCAGTCTGATTGTCGCTCTGAATGCTTCCTCAGTCAGCTTCATGTCTTCGTCGTCATGTTTTGCACAGAGAATGAAGCTAGCCCCGCGAAATGAAGAGATCCCGTTGTTCATCATTGAGAGGTTTACCGCATGGTTCGCCTGGCCAACGGTAGCAAATCCTGCCTTTGTCTCATAGTCTTCGAATGTCGTAGGTCCTGTTTTCCAGAGATACTCCTTCTCCGGCGGTATTGGTCTGTTGAGGTAGTCTGTTGAGAAAGCGACTGGATCTTCGTAGGGGAGGCCGGTTGCCAGGGCTGCGATACCTTGATCCTCGGCTAGATCATTGAAGCTCTTCGTCAACCTCTTGCCAATGCTGCGTAGGCGAGGATAGATCTTCTCTTTCTCTTCATCGACAATCCTCATCATTGAGATTCCGCCAACTATCGATAAGGGTTGAGCGTTCCATGTCCCACCTACTGAGAGCCTGATGAACCGGTTCCAGTAATCATCCTTGAAGGAGTGGTAGTTCATTATCTCTGCCTTCCCGCATACGGCTCCTATCGGGGCGCCTCCTCCGATTATCTTCCCGAGGGCTGTCACGTCAGGTGTAACCCCATAGTACTCTTGTGCGCCTCCCGCAGCGTATTTGAAGCCAGAGACAACTTCATCCATTATGAATACTACACCATGCTGCCTGGTGAGCTTCCTCAATCCTTCAATGTACTGCTTCGTGTAGAGCGCGTTCCCTTGCAGTATGATGCTGGCTACTTCACCGGTTTGGAATGAGTCCTCTGCTGCCTCGAGGTTGTTGTAGGGTATAATGATGACATCTTCTCTGACGCCTTTTGGTATTCCGCGGACGTTGCAGATCCCGAATGGGGGACCACGACTGGCATAGATAGTTGTGTCTGCCTTCCCGTGGTAGGAGCCCGCGTGGAGGACGATCTTGTCCCTGCCTGTGTACACTCGGGACAGCCTCACTGCGGTCATTACCGCCTCACTCCCGCACGCTGTTGCCCTGACGAGTCCTCCATGTGCAGAGGGAACAAGCTTCTGTATGAGCTCTGCCCACTCAATCTCAAGCTCGGTGGATGTACCCATGTGTATTGCCTTGTGGAGTTGCTCCTGAACCGCTGCCAAGACTCTCTCGTCGCTATATCCGGTGAGCAGTGCGCCATGGCCCATTATGAAGTCGACGTACTCGTTCCCGTCCACATCCCACTTCCTCGTCCCCTCAGCTCTTACCGCGTATATCGGGAACGGCCTCGTGTACCTTGCATCGTGAGTAACCCCGCTGGCGTAACATTTCAAAGCTCTCTCATAGAGTAGCTTTGACTTCGCATGCTTCTTGGTGTATTCGCTCTCCACCTCATTGACCGCAGACATAGAACATCACATCTAAGTTTATGTCACAATACAATTGATGTCTTTTCCCATGATTCCCATAAGAAGTATATGCAACAAGGGTCTTACTGTGCTGTGTTTCTTTCCGTCCATGTGAAGCCATAAGCCAGATGGATTGTCAACATGTTGATGCAAGACATACTTGAAACCGAAGTTGCTGATCGCCAGGTCGCCCTTTTCTGGCTTGGGCAGAACTCGTATATCTTCAAGACGTACGGGGGTTCGCTGATAGCCCTGGATCCATACCTCTCGAGAACTTCTACGAGAGAGACTTACGTTCATCCGGAACCTCCCATCAGACCTGAAGAAGTAGAGGTGGACTACGTCTTCTGTACCCATGATCACTCCGATCACACAGATCCAGATACGCTACCGATGATCGCCAAGTCTTCGCCTAGGGCGTTCTTTCTAGGCACCAAAGAATCCTACGATCACTTCCTGCGTATGGGTATAGGCCGCGAATGTACGAGTATCCTGAGTCCAAGTTTGACTAGGAGCTTCGGGGACTTCACCGTGACCACTTTCTTCTCTGTGCCGCCGGGAGAAGAGGCTACGACTCATTACGGTTATCTATTCGATTTCGGGGGTTTGAGGATCTACAATATGGGGGACTCTTCGGCGAGTGTCGCTTCAAACCCTGAACCTGTACTGAAGCCGGTAGCTAGAGCTCGACCCGATATCGCGATCTTTCCGATCGTTGGTGACTATCCGGGGCGGAAGCCCGAGGATGCTTTCAGGTTCGCGGAGATAGTCAAACCCAAGATTGTTATCCCGTGTCATTACGGGTGTTTCGCCAACAGGACAATCGACCCACTGAAGTTCACGAGGCTCTTCGCGGATATCTCCGCGATTAAACCTGTTGTGATCGGATACGCCGAGAAATACCTGCATTCATGGTAGCCCTAATCTTTGTCACCGAAGTGTTCTCTGTCAAGATTCCTCGGTATACACCTTGGATCCGTGAGCCTCAAGTAGCCTGAGAATCGGGGATCTTGAAACAGCCTCTAACAGGGCATAACCGAGTATGTTGACTGCAACAGCTGACCCCAGGAAGACTCCGGTCCAACCTAACACCACCGGCAAACCGAGGAGGTATGACAGGTATGTTCCAACGATCGCGGTGAGGATGATGTTCTGAGCCGCAGTGGCCAGGAACCAACGTCCCCTTACCCTCCTCTGTCCGATCTTCCAGCCGACGATGCACGCAATCAAATTCGCCAAGGATCCGCCGAGGATGTCGATCAAGCCTAAACCACCAAACACGTTTGCCACTAAAGCGCCTATGGAGAACCCAAGGCTGGCAGGAACACCGAAGAGTATCGCGAGAGGCAGCAGAGAATCAGCAACCCTGACCTGGAAGACTGTAAAGCTGATAGGTGCCAGTGCAACGACGCCGACTGCATAGGCAGCTGCGAAGAACGCCGATAAGACAAGATCAATAACAGAATACCTAGCCATACCTCTCTCTCCATCGGGAGCATCATGCGATCTAGCGTAACGCCACAAGCATTTGGCTCATTTACGGATCTCACTGAACATCAGTATATTCTTTCGGGTGGGCAGTATCCCAGTTGCCATATACAATTGTCTGCCGGGACTACTGGAGATCGGGTCCGACTCAGGTGGAGAATACCCCTGCTCCTTGGAAAGTCTCCGTGAGGCTAGAGGCGTATCGTGGATATGATAGGAAAGATAATATGTCAGGTAGGTGCTGAATACTTCTTCTCACATATTTGTGATTCCGTGATCCAGATGTCGGGATTCGACGGGTATTGAAAAGGTGAGGAGTGTTTAGTATCGGACTTTGAGATATCCAAAAGGATACTATATGCTCTGTGCTCTCGGTTTCCTTGTCATACTGGCGGGTAATGTGGGCAACCCGTTTCTTCCGCTGTACGCTGAAGAGCTTGGGTCGAGTGAGATATTCATCGGCATCATAATCTCTTCCTTCTTTGTGAGTCGAGTCTTCGTTGAGCTCCCTGCAGGATATATCTCAGACCGAATTGGATACAGGAGTCCATTGATACTTGGGTTTGTTGTCTCTACTCTCGCCGCAGTTGTTGCGGCGTTGGCCTTAAGTCCGTTTCACCTTATGGCTGCGAGGGCTCTTTGGGGAGTGGGGTCAGCACTCTTCTTCAACCTCTCGATGAACGTTGTCGTTAGTATCGTCGGGAAAGAGGACATGGGGGACGCGATGGGATCTTTTCAGGGCATAGAATTCATCGGAAGCTTCATGGGTGCGCCGATTGGTGGGTTCATTGCCGCGATCTTCGGTTATAGAGTGGTCTTCGCCGTCTCCGCAGGCATCCTACTCGTCACAGTCATCGGGATGACGGTATCCAAGGAACTTAAAGCTGTCACATCTCGGGGAGTAGTCCGAGGTGGCAGGGACAGGAAGGAGCGCCGGAGCTGGAAGGATGCCATGAGGGCAATGCAGGACTACCCCTTCGGGATTGTCTGTTTGACCGGATTCCTAAGAATGTTCTCGATGATGGGCATCTTCTCAACAATTGCCCCGATCTACCTCAACTCGGTGTTGGGGTTTGACGTTGCGACGATCGGCATCCTGATGGGCGTTAGGTCCGTGGGAATGTCGTTGTCGAACTTTCTAGCAGGTAGGGCTGCAAAGTCCGCAGGCAAACCCTTCATCTATGTGACCTCCCTTCTGCTTCTAGGCGTCACGGTCGTCACCATTGTCTTCCTTCCTTCACTCGAGATTCAGATGATAGTGTTCTTCCTCAGTGGTGTGGCGTCAGGGATTCTAATGCCGCTCTTACCTGTCACAATAGCAGAGACGGTTACTCCCTCCCTGAGGGGCACAGCAATCGGCTTCTATAGGACGTTCTTTGCCATCGGGGCGGTCATCGCACCTGTCCTCCTGACTTGGATCGCCACCGTGTGGAGGATAGAGGGCTGTTTCTATTTTACTTCCGCCCTGCTCTTGTTCAACGCTGTCCTCTCTCTTACACTCAGAGGAAGAATCGATTAGGGCCCGGACAGGCGGTGGGCTAGCCGCCTATGAACGGAGATAGAAGCACAATGACATCCCCGTTCTTCAGGTATGTCTCCCCTTTTAGCGCACTTACGTTACGTCCATTGACTAGGACTACAAGATCCGGTCCTGCCGATTGATAGGACCCAATGAAGCCTTTTCTGGTTGATCCGGTTCTCTCCTCAAGCTTCGAGATGAGATGCTTGATTGTCGCGTTTCCCTTGAGGTCCAATGTGGTCTCGTTGCCGACGACATATTTCAGATCTCCAAATGCTCTGACCCTTACCTTCAATTGACCCACCGGAATCTTCGGATAATAGACTTGAACGGATTAATAAAAACAAATGGGAAAAAGGAGGGCTGCGGCTCGGGTTGCAGCCTACTTCCTGAGTTTGCTCAAGGCTCTGTCGACATCCTCAAGCCCGAGTTTCCTCAGCGTTTCTGACTTGGGGATGCCTCTCTCGTCCCAGCCGATGGTGGTGTAGTACTGCTTCTTCAGGTCTTCCACGACTTTCCTGTCTGTTGTTGTGCCCTTGAAGGGTCCTGAAGGCAAGGGTTCATAGTACCTTGGAGGGTTGTCATCATGGACCTCTGGATCCCACTTTATGTCAGGGCCTCCAAGTAGAAGCGCTGCTCTCTGGATGTGTGTTATTCTGTGGCCGAGTTCGGTGTTCCACTGCTCCTGGGTAGTATCCCAACCTGTGACAGCTCTGTAGAAGTCCCATATGAGTTCCCTGTTAACGGTGAACGAGCAGACGACCGCGGAGTCTGTGAAGACGCCCCCCATATCGCTGTAGGCGTCAAAGACCGATGAGGTGTGGTCTCCCGCTTGGACTGAACACGCGTAGCCGATGGGTCTCATGTCGAGTCCGCTTCGTGTTCCATGGGCTCCGATCTCAACACCCTTGACGTGCACTGCGAATGGGGTGACGTCTACGCCTTTCATCTTCGAGATCTTCAGCGCGGCCCTGTAGGTACCTTCGGCTAGGATGTCACCGATGCCTTCTCTCCTGCAGATCTTCCTAGCTAGGGCCTCGAAGGCTTTCACATCACCCCATTTCAACTCCATTCCCAGATCTCCCTTGGTCAGTATCCCTCTCTGGTACAGTTCCGCGGCAAAGGCGAGGGTGTTGGGGCCGTTGATTCCTGAAAGACCCAGGTAGTCTATGATGGCTGATAGGTATATGCACTCGCCGGGGTCGAAGATGCCTAGGTTTGGACCGATATATGCCTGCAACTCGTAGTCTGGATTGTCTGTTATCGCGCCCTTCAGGGGACCCGCCTTAATAACGGCGAGTTTCATGCAGCATGATGCGCAGTTGTAGTCGCTCCAGTGTCTCTTCGTCCAGTATCTCAGGTCGAACTTGTCGCCGCCGAAACGTTTCTCGTCATGCCACTCATCTTGCCAGTTTCTAACAGGTTCCGAGCTGGTCTTCTCGCCAACCTCATACCCGCCGTAGCCTGTACCCGAGTGTCTCATACTCTCCCTTCCGATGTCGAACTTGTCCATCTCGCCCCACAGCAGTCTCACAGTGCGGGAGCTTACGACGTCAGGCATCGGTCCCGTGCCCTTAGCAACTATCGCCTTCAAGTTCTTCGATCCCATGACAGCCCCGTAGCCACCGTAGCCTGCAGCGTGGCTTATCTTCTGCATTACCGCCGCGGTCCTGACTCTGTTCTCGCCAGCAGGACCGACATAGATCATTCCGGGCTCCCTCACCTTCCCGCTCTTGGGCGACCTCTTCTTCAACTCGTCCCTGACATCCCTGTTTATGCCCTTGATTATGTCAAAGCCTTCCTTGCCCCAGAGCTTCTCGGCGTCCCGGATCTCGCCTTTGTCATCTGTGACTAGGATGTATACAGGACTGCTGGCTTTGCCTGAAACGATGACTCCGTCGTATCCTGCAAACTTGAGTTCCGAGGGGAACTCGCCGCTGCATGTCGATCCGATGATTCCGTTGCTTTGCGGCGACTTCCCTGAGACGCAGATCCTCGGTCCGGGATGGATTGCGGTCAATGGTCCAGTTAATGCAAGGAAGATGTTCTCTGGTCCGAGAGGGTCGACGGACTCCCATTTTCCTCCAAGCCGGTCCCAGAGGATCCTCGCCGCGAGCCCTCTGCCGCCAACGTACCGTCTCAGAGTCTTCTCGTCGAATGTTGTATCGCTGACCTTCCCGACTGACAGGTCAACTTCCAAGAATTTCCCTGCGTAACCTCTAGGCATCTAGATCAGCTCCTCAGCCTTCTCGCCGTACAGATTCGCAGCCACGTCCGCCGTCAGATCTTCGGGAGTTCTGGCGAAAAGCTTCCTGGTATTCGTACTCCACATCTCCCTAACTATCTTCAAGACATTGAACCTTGCCTCTTGACAAGCTCTTACACACTGCGGGTCTCCACCGCAGAGGTCGCAGATGACAGCCTTCTTGTCTCCGGGGTGAAGAAGAGGAATCTGTCCTGGACAGGCTTCTATGCACAGTCCACAACTGGTACACTTCTCCTTGTCGACTAGCACAGCGGGTGTCTTGGTGTCGGTACTCAGCGCCCCAACCGGACATGCTTTGACGCAGGGATAATCATGGCATTGAGTGCACAGTTGAGGGATTTCTACCCCAGGAACCAGCATGAAGACTCTTACCCTAGAAGCCTCCGGCCAGACTTTTCCTTCGTGGTGCAATGAGCAAGCTATCTCACATCTTCTGCATCCAGTGCAATTCAGGTAATCTCTTGCAATCCAAATGAATTCCTGTTCACTCATCTTCAATCAGCTTCTTCAAAAGACACATCTTATCGCGCACCGAGAGTGCGATACGATAGTGGTGGAAGCTATGATCCCTTTATGCTAATGGGTTTTGCGGCTGGAGTCTCGTATTCTTGCGCCCTGCACGCATCAACTCCTTCGTTTAGCGACATCTCCGAGCTGTCTTGAGCATGCCCCCTGTCATAGAGCACGAAACAAAACGCTTTTCCTGCCCTGAGTCGCAATTGGTCAGTAGCCCTTTGGGGTCAATGGATGGAGTTGGTCGAGATTGTGGATCATGCATACTTGCATTAATGTTAAGGATCTTGAGAAGTCGATCCACTTCTACCGTGATATTCTGGGTTTGAGGTTGGGTCGGAGACGGGAGATCCCTGAGAACAATGCCGAGATTGCCTTTATCCTAGGCGAGGGGAGTGATGTGGCTATCGAATTGACCTATTGGAGGGACAAGAAGGAGTATGTGGAAGGGGACTATCTCGATCATATTGCTCTCGGGGTCAAAGACGTGGAAGCAACCGTTGAAGACCTGAGAGAGAAGGGAGTGGAGATCGCAATGGAACCCTTCTCATTGAAGGGATCCACGTCCAAGATAGCGTTCATAAAGGATCCTGATGGGATCTGGATCGAACTTGTTCCTCTGAGCCGATAGCGTCAAGTTGAATCAGACTCGTCTGCTGCAGTCGGCCACTAGTTGCAAACACGATACCCCTGCGGTCAAACGGACGGCATACCTAAGTTCTTGCGCTAGTCTAAGTCTGAAGATTGATGGGAACGCCTGTCCTGTTTGGGTTCCGAGGTCGTGTTAGCGTGCGCCGAGTCCTAACCATTTTCCGTAGACCGGGTATTCGCAGCAGATTATCTCAAGGAAGGCTGGTCTTCCGGAACTGTTGACCTTGAATGCCCTCTTGAGGGCAGGAATAATCTCATCCGGCTTCTCAACTCTCTCGCCGTATTCACCCATCGCCTCCACCGATTTCGCTATGTTTAGAGTCGTTGACGGGGTTACCTTGCTCACGTAGGGGTCGTGACCGGGTCCCCAGAATCCCGGTCCGTATCCGCCGAAGGCTGAGTTGTTTATGTGGATGGTTGTTATCGCGATCTTGTTCCTCACCAGCGCCTCGTAGTTGCCGAGTTGGTATGCGACTCCAGCATCTCCGGTTATGTTGATCACGGTCCTTTCTGGATAGGCGAGTTTGGCTCCTGCCGCAACTCCGAGCCCGAAGCCCAACGTGGAGACGTTGCCCCATCCTACGTATCCGTGGGGAATCGCCGCCTCATATATGGTGCTTGTCTGGTCTCTCGTATTTCCTGAGTCATGTGTGACCGTCGAGTTCTTCCTGTCTATCGTATGCATCAGGTCCCAGTAGACCCTGTAAGGATTGATTGGCATATCTCCTGAGGTCAGTGAAGGCATATACTCTTCCATCAGTTTCTTCTTGAGGTCCGCAATCTCCCGTATGACTTCCTCCTTCCTCTTGAGGCCCTCCGAGCCTGCTTGCTTCTGGACCTCGGCGATAAGTTGGTTGAGTACCAGCTTGGCGTCCCCTATTATTGCGTGATCAACGGTGTAGCACTTGTTCACGTCCAGCTCATCTGTGGTTGACTGGATGATGACCTTCCCTGACGGGATTTCATGCGAGAACCTCCAAGGGGTCAGGCTGGTACCTATCGCGAAGATTAGGTCAGAGCACTGCAGGTATTGGATTGCCGGTCCGCCTCTGACCCCTATTGATAGCGGGTGGTCCTCCGGGAAGGCGCTCTTCGCCTTCAGCGTCGTCAAGACCGGCGCTTGTACAAGTTCTGCGAACTTCAGCAGCTCGTTGCAGGCATCCGCGTAGAAAACTCCCTGCCCCACATATATGAGCGGCTTCTTTGCGTTCAGGAGCGCCCTAACTGCGGCTTCCACATCCCGGGGGTCGCCGGGGTGCTTCCATCCTTTTACCGTCCTGTACGGGTGCTCCGACTCGTTGTACTCGCCTAGGTCTGACGGTAGCAGTAGGAGGACCGGACCAGGTCTCCCCGTCCTCAAATAGGTGAAGGCTCTCCTCATGAAGTCCGGTACCCTTTGAGCCTTGCTTATGCAGCTAACCCACTTGGTGACGCCTTCGAAGCCTCGCGTTATCTCGTAGTGGCTCATCCCCGCTTCGGCTGCTCCCACTCCCTGCGCCACGCATAGGATTGGAGAGGAGTCCTCGTATGCCTGAGCTAGTGCGCCGTAAGCTTCCTGTAGTCCTGCCGGATTCATTCCACCCTGAACTGAGCATACACCGAAATGCTTTCCGTTGGACACCCGCGAGTATCCGTCAGCCACCGCGACGGCGAATCTCTCAGTCCTCATCATGAGATTTGGAACTCCTTCCTCGCCGCATGCGTTGTTTATTCCAGAAACCGGAAAAGTGCTCACCCAAGGCACTCCCTCTGCCTTAAGAATTCTAACTAGTCCATTTGCCGCTTTCAAATCGATCTGCCCCTCATCTCCTCAGCTAAGACTATTACCTTTTTAGGATTTGTAGATAGGTGGTTGCACCTTCGTTCTCACTTTCTCTCAATAGATTGACATTGGCCGAGGTTTCTGCGTGTTATCTCCTTCGAGTCGAAGGCTACGTCGAAATAGTAGTTACTGGGCGTAGCTGCATGTGATTCCTGGAATTCGCGGCTTCTTGAAGGGGAGTGGAATAGGCTTCGGCTCTTCCTTAAGTTTTCCATACGTCAGCGCGCTCACAGCTCTTCCTGTCGCTGAGAACAGGAATACAGCGCCCAACGCGTCCCTCTGTTTGAATCCCTGAATGAGCAGCTCATTCGCAAGGTATCCGCCTGTGAGCGATCCGAGGAAGGTTGCAACACCGTAGAGTACCGCGTAGAAGGATAGGGAGGTCCCAACCCATTCTGGCTGCGAGTTCTCCAGTATGTAAGCCTGAGTTACGCTCTCCACCACCATGAAGAGCCCTCCGAAGGCATTGATAATTAGGAGGTGCCATGGCTCAGTGGCGAGTGCGTAGAATAAAGGAAAGAGTGCTATCCCTAGCCTTCCCAGGACAAGAATCGGTCTCTTCCCGAATCTGTCGGCTAGGCGACCGAAGTAAGGTCGAGTCAACGAGGAGACAAGCGTATTTGATGTGGACAGTAGCGCAATGAAGAACATATCGTTCTTCGTGATAGTGACGTTCGCGATTGGGAAGAGTGGCCAGGCGCAAGACATGAAGAGGCCCTCGAAGAAGCTGACTATGTACATAATCCTAAGAGCAGGGTTCTCAAGTATCGTACCAATGTTGTGAAAGACTCCTCTGGTTGACCTGTGAGCCCCACCCTTCTCACGCCTCATCATGGGCCAGAGTAGCAAAGCGGCGCCTGCGCGGAGTATAGCTGCCACAATGATGGGCGAGAAGTACATTGCCTTCAGGTTGTCCTTGGTCTGAGACATCAAGTATCCCGAGAGTAACGTGGCGGGGATTACCCCTATCATCCAAGCCGAGTGAAGCCGCGCGACTCCTTCACTGCGCTTTGATCTTGGAACAAGATCATCGTACACTGCGAGAGATGAGGGACCAGTCATCGATAGGAAGAGCCCTTGTAGGAATACGACGATGATTATCTGTTGAGGATTTGATACAAACAATAGGGGAAGCCATAGGCTGCCTCCTAGGATGCCTCCGAGAAGCACGAAGAGGACGGGTCTGCCTATTCGGTCCATGGCTGTCCCCCAGGCGAACTGCATGGTGTTCCCTGAGAGGTTAGCTAGCGACTGGAGCCATCCCATCTCAGCGGGGCTCGCGCCCATTTGGACGGCGTAGACACCCACGTAGGGTGCCATCATGTTGTCTCCGAAAGAAGAAAGTCCAGTACGGGTGAGGAAGATCCGCCTATCCGATTCTCGTTGATGCGGCTTCCTGTTCATCGTTCCTATCCTTCACTTCTTGTGGCTACTTCTTTGCAAAACCCTGATTCAAATATCTTCCTGCGCACAGGGGCATAGGTGGGGATCAGCATATGTTGGAAAAGCAGGTTTTTGAACATGGGCTCAAGCAGCCACGATGAGTGATGTCGTCTGGCTACGGGGCTGCTTAGACGGAGCGATCAAGCGGCTCTCATCCTGTATAGGGTTCCAGTTATGATCGAATATCGCTTGGATGACAGCATACGTGCCTCACATAATACGCCTAGGACAGATAGTTCCGCTAGGGTACAAGATTCTTTGTTAGGTTCTTCAGTAAGAGAGAACCTACATTGCGGACTTTGAGAAGTTCAAGTCCTCAACAAGGGCGTACGGAGTCAGGGTAGGGATCTCCACCTCCCACCACTTCACCCACCGCCGTTCACTACTGATCTCCACAATGTTGTGGAATATCCGGAGCATGTTGTCGCTTATCCTTAGGCTCCTGACCGGCTTTGCCAGCTCCCCACTCTCAATTATGAACATGCCGTCCCTTGGGATTGTTGAGAAGTCGCCTCTCGAGTAGTCTTGGTAGCGTAAGTACCAGTCGTTGGTAACGTATATCCCTTGATCAATTGAGGAGAGGATCTCTTCCATTCTCTTGCCGCCTGGCTCCACGACCAGGTTCCAAGGGTGGGGGACGAGCAGCCCGGCGTTTCCCGTCGTCTTAACACCAAACTTCTTCGCGGTGGTACTGTTATGTAGATACGTCCTGAGGAACCCTTTCTCGACAACGGTTTTCCTACTGGTCGGAACCCCTTCGTCATCAGATATCTTAAGTCCATACGAGTCCCTCACCGTGGGATCATCGTGCATGGTAAACTTATCGGATGCTACCTGAGAACCTATCTTGCCTGCTAGGAAGGACAGCCCTGCGTCCACGAAGAACGCCGAGGACCGGTCTCCCAGCTGTGATACTAAGTCAGCAAAAACTAGGGGGCCCAGGAGCGCGTCTTTCTTTCCGGGCATCGCTTCCTCAGGGTTCAGCGAGATGCTTGCGATCTCGCCTGCTTGGCGTCCAGCTGTGGACGGGTCGAATTCTCCCTCATCTCTTGCGACAGAAACGGCGTGACCTGAGGCTAGGTCGGAGCAGAATGCCCTTATCGAGATCTCCAGGCCGCTATCCTTCTCCTCCACGCAGGCTCCCCCCGAGGTCTGGATCGTAACCTTGGAGTTTGAGGCTGTCTCTTATACACATCTCCGAGCCCACGAGACCGTACTAGATCT
>CAZBVH010000014.1:0-26291 GCA_964495315.1 uncultured Candidatus Bathyarchaeia archaeon
GATCTAGTACGGTCTCGTGGGCTCGGAGATGTGTATAAGAGACAGATCCTACTCTTCTCCGCCTCGATCTCGGCTCCTCTCAACACGTCTGTCTGAGTTGCCTTCCCGCCCAACTCTAATAGGGTCTTGAGTGCTCTCCGTTCCGGTAATCCTCTCTCGGCGTAGTGCTTTCCCTCCTGGTTTAACTCTATGTATGTCTCCGTGGTCTGTGAGAGTTCAAGTAGTCCCTTATCAACCAACGATAGGATTGCTCGCATGACCGCCGAGTCTGAGAGTCTGCTCTTTCTGACGATCTCCATCATCTCAACTTTTCCGCCGATCTTATGGGTAGTATTGAGGACGGTCCACTCGTTCTCGCGCAAGGTCGGCAACATCGACATATCCATTCTCCTAGGTGTGCCGTTTTTCGTCTACATTGATTCTCAAAGCTTATATCTTTCCCGTTCTTGTAGAGCACGTAAATTTTTGTGGTGATAAGGGTGAAAGTGGATCCGATTCGGCTGGATCCTTGGGGTACAGCACAGATCGACGACTACAGTGAGCTCTTTGATCTCTTTGGAATCCAGCCGATAGAGACCGTGATCAAGGACATACCCCACCCACACAGGCATATCCGGAGAGGGGTGGTATTCGGTCACAGAGACCTCGAACTGGTCTTGAGGGCTGTCTCTGATGATGGCCCCTTTGCTGTGATGTCAGGTATAAAGCCTACCGGTGACTTTCACCTCGGCAGTAAGATGACTGCTGAGGAACTGATCTTCTTCCAAAGTCTCTCAAACAAGGCACAAGCCTTCTACTGTATGGCAGATCTTGAGGCTTATGCCGATAACGGTATTCCACTTGAGCGGAGTGCCAAGATCGCTGTCTCGAACCTCGCCGACCTTCTCGCTCTAGGTCTAGACCCTAAGAGAACTTACGTTTACAAGCAATCAGAAGAGACTCGGGTAATGAACCTGTCCTTCATTTTCTCTAGGTCTGTCACTCAAAACATGCTAAATGCGGTGTATGGTGAGAGGAATATCAGCCTGTATCTCTCTGCGCTTGTCCAAGCTGGAGATATCCTTCTGCCGCAGACAAAGGATTTTGGTGGACCCAAGCCTGTGGTGGTTCCTGTGGGAGCGGATCAGGATCCCCATATCAGACTTTGCAGGGATCTGGCAAGAAAACATCAAAGCAGATATGGCTTCCTTCTCCCCAGTGCAACATACCACAAACTAGCAAGGTCCCTTTCAGGCAGCCTCAAGATGTCGAAGAGGGATCCAAAGAGTCTCCTCACTCTGAACGATGATCCCGAAGTCGCCAAGAAGAAGATTGCGGATGCCCTGACCGGTGGCAGAGAGACGGAGGAGATTCAAAGAAAACTTGGCGGGGAACCGGAGAAGTGTGTAGTCTACGAGCTGGGCTTGTTCCACTTCATCGAGGACGACCCACATGTGAAGAGGATCTATGAAGAGTGCCGCTCTGGGGCGAGGCTTTGCGGCGAATGCAAAGCAGAGCACGCCGAAATAGTCGCCAACTACCTGAAAGCCCATCAAAGGAAGAACAGGTCCTTTATCGATCAAGCCCGTTCTCTCTTGGCAGGTTAGCCACCGACCTGCAAGGAGCCTAAGTGATAGAGAATGTCGACGCCTGATGCTCTTACCTGCTACAGAAAAGCCGGAAGAATTGCTGCACAGGTTAGGGAATCGATTGGGCGATACGTGAAGAGAGGTCGCTTGATTATCGATGTCTGCGAACGGGTTGAGAAGATGATCCAAGATCAAGGGGGGGAGCTGGCCTTTCCCTGTAACATAGGGGTTGACCAAGTCACTGCGCACTATACTTCTCCGTCCGGGGACCTTTCTCGGATCTCTTCCGGCTCGCTGGTGAAGATCGATCTCGGCGTCCATATTGACGGCTATATCGCGGATACGGCTACGACAGTCTGCCTAGATCCCCGATACAAGTCGCTGGTGGAAGCCGCCGAGCAGGCCCTGTCGCAGGCGACAAAAGCCTTGTCGTCGGGTTGTCAATTGTCCCATGTCGGCGAGGTGATAGAGAAGGCCATTCTCTCTTACCGGCTGAAACCTATCAGAAATCTATCCGGTCATCAGATTCAGAGATACGTTCTCCACACTGGAAAGACTGTCCCAAACGTCTCCTGCTTCGATCTGCGTCGAGTATCTGAGGGAGAAGTCTATGCAATCGAGCCTTTCGTGACGCTTCCAAACTTCAGTGGGGTTGTCTCTGGATCGAAGGAGAGCTACATTTTCCGCCTTGCAGACTCTCAAGATTTGAAGGAGGAGAGTGCTCGCCATATCGTCGACCTGATCCATTCTCGTTATGGGACTCTTCCTTTCGCGAGGCGCTGGCTGGAGAGAGAACTCCCTCCAAGAGATCTGAAGGTCTTCGACAGTCTAGTATCAAGAAAAGTCTTGAGTTCGTATCCTGTTCTCGAGGAGAAGACCGGTGGTCCTGTCGCTCAGGCTGAACACACAGTCTTAGTTACTAAGGATGGGTGTGAAGTCTTCACGGCCTAGAAGAGACCGGGCTTAGTCTGCTTGTCCTCGTGGTAGATTGCGGTAATCAACATCGGACCATTACACTTTGGGCAGTTTCCGTAGGTCTTGACCACGTAGTCTCCTATCTCGAATTTCCTTATATCTCGAAAACCACACTTCTCACATTCAGTAGTTGTCAAGACATTGAACTCGATAGGCTGGATAACTATTATCTGGTTCTTCATCATGTTGATTCCATAGGCTGCCAGTATAAGTCCGAAAACCCCGGTAACCAGATACATGGTATATCCCTCTTCCCTCCTTACGTAGAGGGTGTAGCCCGAGTACAGTGAGGAGACAGAGATCACTATCAGAAGTGCTATTGCGACCAGGAACAGGACAAAGAACCCTGTGCTTAGCCTTCGTCTCTTCGATTCCAAAACAGTCTCCCTCTCTATTGTCCTATTCCTATCGTGTTGCCAATTCCGGCGATGATTACGGTGTCGCCTTCATGTGTCCGCTCTTGGATGAGCTGCTTCACTCTACCCAGAGCAGCGTCGACTCCTTCTGAGATCTCCTTCTTCATGGGTGCGATTGCTTCTTGAATCGACTGCTTAATAATAAGCGCGTTCAAAGGCACCTTATACTTCAATGTGACCTCTTCGATCTTGTATTTGTCGACTCCTATACCACCAATCGCGGCCCCGATCCCCTCAGAGACCTCCCCTGTCTTCTCTCCTTCTAGCTTCAGTGCAGCATCTATCATGACGACCAGGGAGATTCTTCCATGGTTCTTCTCCATCAGTCTCTCAATCCCGTCACCGGGTTTTCCCACGTTGCCTCCTGGTCCCTCGGCCTTAAGGACAAGCAGCCGTCTCCCATCTACCTTGAAATCTGCGGCGACCACATCTTTTGCGATGGTACGCTTCCTCTTTCCATACATCAACTTCGCGGCTACAAGGGCTCCAGCCCCGTCCCCAATAGGCTGACCCTTAGCAAAGGCGCTGAGTGCCCCTGTCAGCGCTTCAGCTTCCTGCATTACGAGTGGTAAGAGCATCTGCAGCTGCATGATTATGTATAGGCTGCTCATCTTCTTTCCAAATACATAGTAGTGACGTACGATCCTGTACAGGAGGTTCAAGCCAGAAGCGACTTCGAGCAGGTTTTCCATATTATTTACTTGTGCGCTACTGGCCGCGGGAGCCATTGCTTGGACATCTGCCTTCCACCGGCTATCCCTTACATCGATCAGGTGTTCTAGCTTCCAGATTATCCCTGAAGGATCCAGGTTGACTGGTGATATCTGGAAGTATTCAAGGACTCGATCCACCTTACTGTCTATCTCATTTGTCGGCTTTCCTACTTCTTTGATCGTCCTGATTGCGACGCGGCGGGCTTCATCCTTCATTATCTTTAGTCGCCCTAATGCCCCCTCGATCTCCCTCAACCACATCGTCATCTGAATTCTATTATAGAATAGGAAGAAAGCCGCCATCAACAGGAAAGAGAGTAAGTATGTAACAATGCTCTGTAACTGGTCCTCTCCGAGAACTTGCAGAACTATGCTAAACAACGGGTTCACTTGCGGTTTTTGACGGTTCCCGTAACAACTGCTCGATCATTGTTATAAGTTTTGCAGCCTACTTTCTCTCTCATGGGTATGGGTTGGTCCCAGTCCATTCTTAATGGATCCTTGATCCGACAGGTACATCCTCTTCTACTTGTAACCAGTAGGGTTTGCCGTTGAAGTCTGCGGCTAGCAGCATCCCTCTAGACTCTACGCCTGCGATCGTCTTCGGCTGGAGATTTCCGAGGAATACCATCTTTCTTCCAACAAAGAAGTCTGGCTCGTAGAATTCTCCTCCTCCTACGACTACTTCCCTCTTCTCTCCTCCCATTTCTACCTCAACTGCAAAGATCTTGGACTTACCTGGTACTCGTCTGACCTTGGTAACCTTGACTATCCTCAGGTCTAGCTTCATGAAATCCTCGATCGAAATCTCACCCATTCCATGACCTCTCTCTAGGGATTCCGAAGAACCTTAAGCGGGCTAATTGGCAGCTTTCCCGATTTCCCGCAGGGTTTCCCACTGCAGTAATGTCGGAAACGGAGCCCCCCTTAACTTCCGTGTTCGGAATGGTTTCGCGGGCATCGAGATCTAGTCGAGTACCCTGTACGGGTGTTTCCGAGGCCCTATGGCCGCCAACTAACCCAGAAGCATTCCCAAATTCAAAGATAAGTACGTTTTGTTTTTGCCGCACAAACTATCTTGGAACGCTTCGCTCATCAATTGCTCGGCTGTTCCATTCAGGTCTTATGCTTAGGTCACTTGCATCTTGACTTCTCGACACATGCCTCCGTCCAACATGAATGCGCCGAACTTGTTACTTGTCGTTGAAAGTATGAGCCACGGGATAGGCCAGAGTTCCATGAATTTCTTATCCGTCTCACTTGGATGAGCCCCGATAAGATGCGAGTGAAAGATCGCTACCAAAACTAATCCCCTGTCCTCCGCCTCAACAAGGGACTCGTATAGGGCACTCGGATCGATCGAGAAACGAACAGAAGAGTGATCAATGTTCGGCAGAACCTTGAACTCGACCGCGATCAGAGAGTCGTCCTTCTCATGGCCGAAGAGGAGACCGCATGCCTCACTAGGATGAGCATTCTGGGCTGCTCTTCTCGACTGGTCTAAGTGTTCTTGAGAAACACATAGCCGCTTAACTACCGTCTTCCCAGTGTGGTTCTCAGCCCTCTTCAAGATGTTACCTTCTCAAATCCGAGAATCCCCAAAACTTCTCTGCGAATAGTTGGATGGTGGGGGCGAAGGGACTTGAACCCTATCGACCGACAAATCCATAGACCTATCGGCTCTCGACCTACGGGTTTCTTCGCGCTCCGGAAGTTCTTCATCCCAATTGGTCAGCATACCCGTGTCGTGGTATATTCACGGACCTCTGGAGCCCGTCGCCATACCGAGTTTCCCGAAGAAGGGTCCACCCTCTTCTCTAGGCTACGCCCCCCATCAAACTCGAAGATATTCTAGTAGAGCACTATATAGAGTTTCACGTTCTTTAATCGGTCTGCTCATATCTTTGAGCAAAGTTCTTTTCCATAGTTCAGACCAAGATATGTGATGTAAAGTGGCTAGCAGGATATTCAGAGAGGGTGGGATAGAGAGACTCTCCTATGGCTATGTGCCGAGACATCTTCCGCATCGGGAGGATTATGTTCAGAGGCTTGTAGACTTCTTCCAAGTCGCATTCACAGATCCTGGGGTATCATCGAGGAAGATCCTCATTTCTGGCGAGAGCGGTACCGGTAAGACTGTTACTGTCAAGCGGGTTGGGACCGTTCTCAGGAGTGTTGCGGAGAAGAAGAAGATCCGACTCGAATACGTGCATCTGAACTGTAGGATGGCTTCTGGCAAGTTCGGTCTAGTTCAAGCGTTAGTCCACCAAGTGGCACCTGAGTTGCCTCTCAGAGGGTACGGTTCCGATGAGCTGCTCAGAAGCCTCTGGGACTATCTGAACAAGGAGGACAAGTATCTCCTTCTTGCACTTGACGAGATCGACTACTTCATCAGATCCACAGGCGAAGACATAGTGTACAGTCTGACCCGTTTAACGGAATCGGTTCAGAGTATTCCTCAACGTATCCATCTAGTCTTCATTGCGAGGGATCACTCCTTTCAGAGCCTCTTCGACCCCTCCACACGAAGTACCTTTGCGAGGGCTACGGTCGAGTTTCCGCTTTACAAAGAGCATGAGATCCGAGACATTCTCAGCGAGAGAATCGAGGAGGCGTTCAAAGAAAATGTCATCGCCCCCGAGATCTTAGACTTCATTGTCCGAAACGTACGCGAATACGGATTCGGAGATGCAAGGTATGCTCTTGAACTCCTCATGATGGCTGGTCTTGTGGCTGAGCGTGAGGATTCTCTTGTCGTATTGCCCGAGGCTGTTAGAGAGGCTCAATCCTGGGTTGATCCAAGAGTACGTACCGAGGACATAGATGTCCTCTCATGTACAAAGAAGCATATTCTCCTTGCAATAGTCAGAGAGTTCAAGAAGGAAAAGGAAGCCGTCTATATACCGTTGGCAAAAGTCTATCAAATGTATAGGGCGCTGTCCGAGGAGTACGGTTTCGAACCTGTGGGGGAGGTCTCCTTTCAAGGGTTCATCGGGAGCCTGAAGGACGCTATGATCATCGATGTCCTAGAGGAGGACAGGGGGAAGGTCGGTCTGCCGGGGATAAAGGTTGATGTCCTAGAACGGGGATTGGTCGATCGTCTCAGGGAGTCCTGATCGTTCTTGACGGAGAGTCGCAGTCACGAAGAGACTCTGATAGATGCGCTGGGAAACCGGGCGAGACTGAAGATTCTGCTCACACTGGCAAGGTCCTCGGCACCATCCACCATCTACAAGATAGGTAGGTACAGTGGTCTTGGCAGATCCACGATAAATAGAAACATCGGGATGCTGGTTAAAGCGAGACTGATCGAGAGGACACTCTACGGTGAGATTCCTCTCTACAAGCTAAACCTCGAATCGGACGACGTACAGGCGCTGATCAAGGCTTTTCGTGAGATGAAGCTAATCCGGACTTGACGCCCAATCTGAAGGCGCGGCAAGACTCGAAAGAATCCATAGTGAACCATCCACGAGCAACCTATTCTAACAGGCGTCATCCGTAGAGAAACCTGATTTCGTCGATTTCTATTTGGTCTGGGAAAAGACTTGGAAAGCCAGGAGCCGGATTTGAACCGGCGTGTAAGCGGTCTGCAGCCGCTCGCTTAGCCGCTCAGCCATCCTGGCACAAGAAGTAGTTATACCGTTTGCTCTCGTAAGAGCATCTTTCGGACTGTAAAACCTTTTTGTTCCGCCTTTCTGCATATGCCAAGTTGATGGAGTAATGGGCGGGATAGAAGCTCAGGAGTACACTCTACAGGAGCCTTAACTTGCTTTAGGATATGTTATCCTGCTGTCTGCCTTTGCTCTCAGCGTCTCTACACAGGTTCTGTGTGGTGGTGGGGTCGCGGAGATTTGAACTCCGTCCTGGATGCTCCGGTCACGTGGGCCCAAGCCGCGTAGCCTAGACCATGCTAGCCGACGACCCCATTCCTCATGTTCAGCCATGTAGCTGAACCTTGTCTGGTTGTCCAGATTCTCTCTTCGAGTGCATCTAAACTCTTGTTTTAACTTTGTCATCTTTCTGCAGTTCTCTCTTGCTTGCTACTCCAGTCTAACAATATCAGGCAAGGGCTGAATGATACAGAGTTTACCTCTATTAGAATGATACCCTAAGGGAAGAGACGGGATAGAATGAAAGTGTGAACTCACAGGGTTATGTGGAGCCTCGGGCGGGATGTTCGCGTCTCTTGACGTTTCGAACCCGCGACCAATAGCTCTCCTGCCGTCTGCCTGTTGGATACAAGGCTATCGCTCCTCCAGCTGAGCTACCGAGGCAGCGTTATCTCTGAAATTTCGAGGGATTTAAAAGATTGTTTATTTGATAAGATTGGTCCGGTCTTCCTAATGATATGCCGAGGCCGGGATGTTCGCGTCTTTTAGCGTTTCGAACCCGGGATTTCCGGATTTCTCAGCGTTTTCCGTTGACTTATGAGTCCGGCGCTCAAGACCAGACTGAGCTACCCCCTAGCGGTCTCAACATTTCTGCTGAGTTCTGGCGCCATTTTTCCTCGGCATATTCTTGTTGACTCGTTGCTTCTCTTTAAAGTCTTCTAGATTAACCTTCGGGCGTCGGGCCATTCTCAGGTCGCTCATTTGCCTAAGGTCTTGACACTACCGTCTCTATATCCCACATAGACTTTCTTGGTCATATCTATGAATAGCCCATTCTCGACAATGCCGATGATGGTCCGCAGTTTTCTCTCTAGCCCCTCCGGATTGTCTATTCCTCCAAAATCTGCGTCTAGTATGAAGTTCCCGTTGTCGGTGATGAACTGGAGTTTGTCTTCCGTTCTTCTCAGGGTACTCCTTCCTCCTAACTTGCTTAGTGCGCTTGTGACGACTGTCGTCGCGGTCGGTATTACCTCGATCGGTACGACTTGGTTGATACCGAGTCTCTTGGCTAGTTTTCTTTCGTCAACGATTATCACGAGTCTTCTTGAGGCGTAGTCTACAATCTTCTCTCTAGTCAGGGCGCCTCCAAGGCCTTTGATCAGATTCAGGTCTGGATCAACTTGATCTGCCCCATCTAAGGCTAGGTCGGGTTCAGGATACTCGTTCAGGGTCGTGAGAGGGACACCGTGCTGTACTGCTAGCTTCATTGTCTCGTATGAGGTTGGGACTCCTCGAATAGTCATCTCCTTCTTTTTGACCATGCGACCTAGCTCTTCTATGGCGTACGCTACGGTGCCGCCACTTCCAAGACCGACGATCGTCTCGTCCTTGACCTCTTTGACTGCTTCAAGGGCTGCCTTGCGCTTCGCTTGGTCTATCCAGCTCGTAGTTTGCTTCCTCAACTTCCATCTGCTCCATTTTCTCCAGCTCCCTCATCACTTCCTCTCTTATCTCCTTGATCTTGTCTTCTACTGGGCTCTTCGGAGCTATTTCAGACTCTAAGGTTTTCTCCTCCATCACTTCTTCCGCTGTCTTCTCAGCTAGGGTTTCAGGGGTCGCTTTCACTTCTACTCCGAGTTCGGATCTGATCTCTTCTATACGGTTGCTTATCTCGTCAAACCGTTTCTGGAACATTCCGAGGAGGTTTGACTGCATGTTCTCCAGTTCGTGTAGGCTAACGACTAATTCCCTCTCGCCTATACTCTTTTCCAAGCGTTTCATGTCCTCTCTGTACTTCGAGATCAGCCGATCTCTCTCTTCCTGGGTTATTCTTCCTTGAACCCCGGCCTCGAACAGTTTTGTCAACGCGTAACTCACTATGTCCCTCTCTATGCGCAGGGTTCTCAACTCATTCTGTGCGCTATCCAGCTCAAGGTCGGTTATGCTGCTTTCTACCGAAGTTGGTATGTTAGGTCTCGGACTTGGTCTTAGCTTCTCAATCTTTCCAGTCATTTTTGGGGGGAAGGATCTGAAGATGACAAATGCCAACGCTGCCAAGGAGCATGCAGCGACGAACCAGGGCAAAAAATCGATTAGGTCTTGGACAATCGCTAGAGGAAGCACTCAAATCTCCCCGAGATCAGGATACCCACTCTCTTTAACATATACGGTCTTTCGCTTTGGTATTAGTGTTTTTAGCTTACTTACTGATGTCTCCATCTCTTATTCTTCATTTCTTATGAAAGAGAATTCTGCTGAGTATCCTAGCTGGAATGAGTGCAAAAGCAGTCCATAGTAAAGATGAGCGGTCGATATGTGGAGCCTCGGGCGGGATGTTCGCGTCTCTTGACGTTTCGAACCCGCGATCTCGACCTTACCAAGGTCGCGCTTTGGCCCAATACTGTGTTTAGCCGTCTGAGCTGTCCCGCCGCTTCTATGCGGAACCGAGGCGTAACCGAGGCAGTATGAGCTGTCGATGTACTCAAAATAAACCTTTTCTGTCTCGGTCTGGACGGCGACTCTGTTGTGTAGAATCTATAAACTAGTCTAGCCTCCTTATCTTGTTCCAGTTTCTCTGTTGGCGGTTGATAACAGGGTTGCCGTTCGCAGACTGGTCTAATGATGAGTTTCGCATCCTAACGTATTGCCTATTGATCCGCTCATTCTTCCTAGCCCTTGCTCTCCTTCAAGGTGGGCAACTCCTTCTCTTTCACGACTTTAACTTTGCCATTCGCAGTTTCGGAGACATTGACAAGTATTTCGAGATTGCGAAGGACACGTTCTCTCGTCTTCCATATGTGGTTAACCCTATCGAGTATCCTCAAGCCGCGACCTACCTCTTTCTACTGATCTCTCTCATCACGGGTCGCGAGAAGAACACCTTTGCACTGATGCTAAACCTAGTACAATTTCCCATCGAACTCTCAACCTCCCTTCTCATATTCAGGATGGGAAGAGACCTGATCGGGAGAAAGAGGGCGTTCGCTGGTGCTATAGCCTATAGCCTGAGCCCGATGGTTCTCTACACTTGGATGAGCAGATATGACTGCATTCCTACTTTTCTCACCGTGCTGGCAACTTACCTGCTGATCCGGCACGAGAGTCTCAGCGCATTCCTGCTTCTAGGTGGAGGAGCCATGTTCAAATGGTATCCTATCGTGCTCCTCCCAATATTCGGGAGATTCCTGCATGAAAATGGTCGATCTCGAAGGTCAATCGGCATACTGATGGTAGGTGCAGTTGCCTTATGTGCATTGTATACACTTCCGTTCTTAGCTCTCGATGCACGTGCTTTCTTCCAAGGAGCTTATGGATACCATCTCTCTCGTACACAGAACTTCGAGAGCTTACCTGCCCTGCTAGCCCTGATAATGTATGGAAACCCGATGACGAGGATCGACCTAACCATATTTTGGGTCCTCCAATTCCTAGGATACTCTCTGGTCTTCCTCCTACCTTGCCGCCGAAACGAAGACTTAGTGGGATGCTGTGCGATCTCTTTGATGAACCTGGTCTTCTTCTCGAAGGTCTTCTCCCCCCAGTTTATCACTTGGTTCTCTCCATTTCTCTTGATTGAGGTGTGGGACAGAAGATACTGGGTATACTACTGGCTCCTCCAAGCGTCGGTCTACCTGGAGTTTCCGGTCTTCTTCCACTACCACATACTCAGACCTAGATTCGGTTGGACTTGGCTCCTCGGCGGGCTTGGTTTCTACACGTTCGTGTTTATCCATCTGTTCTCTCTAGGCCTACTCTCGATCTCTTTGGCTAGCCAGTTGAGATCCGGCAAGTCTCACTATTCCTCGTCCTCAACTATGTGATAACAATCACTTTATCTACTCGGGTTCATAGCCCTCTCCCAGAGAAGATGCCTCCCATTCCATCTGCGACCTTCCTGTCGATTGCCATACGAAATTTTGGTCGACACAGGCTCAGAAACCTCATGACAGTGCTAGCGGTATCTATTGCTGTCGCTATGGTGATCGGTGTAAGCGTAACCTTCGAGAGTATGACTCTTCAGTACCAGAGGACCCTTGCCACTGCCGCAGGAGGGGTTGACATAGTTGTTCGCTCGTCCAGCGAGTTTGGGAAGATAGATGAGAGTGTAATCGATGACGTGAGGAAGGTCGACGGAGTAGTAGCAGTAGCTGGGAGGGTTACAGTTGAAGCCAAGGTTCATACAGAGCGCAAGACGCGCTACGCATGGGTGACGGGCGTCTCAGAAGACGACTTTGCATATAACGATCCGTCCTTCACGAATGTCGATGGCACGAAGAAGCTTGGAACCTGGGATATCGTGATAGACAGCCGGTTTAAGGCATCAATCGGTGACGAGGTTGACATAGAAGGCTTTACCTTCCAGGTTGTCGGGATTCTCTCAACCGGGGTATTCGGAGGCATATCCCCGTTCGGCACGACCACCTACTACTCCTTCATCAATTACAGGACGGCTCAGCAGATATTCGGGATGAATGAGGAGGTCAGCTTCATCTTTGTCAAGGCTGTGAGCCCTGCTATCATAACTCTGGTAAGCCAACGGATCAGAGAGAAGCTGCCAGAGTATGTTGTGTCCGAGATGAGGCAGAGGGAGAAGACGACTTCCTACATTGCAAACTTTCAACGCGTCCTCAGAATCCTCTCGTACATTCCTCTGGCAATCTGCTGCATCATATGCTTCAACACGGCTTACTCAAACGTGATCGAGCGGAGACGTGAGATCGGTGTCCTTCAATCCATAGGGGCTGGTCGTCTTCAGATATTCTCCTTCTTCTTCTATGAGAGCCTCCTAATCGGCTCGGTAGGGGCGATAGTAGGACTGATATTGAGCGGATTAGTCGCGTATCTGTTCCTTGAGACTTTCTCGACTATGTTCATGCTAGGCAGGTCTGGGCTTGCAAGTCCTGATCTTGATCTTTCCTTGCTAGGTTTCGGCGTAGGTCTTGCTTCCCCGATTGTTGGGGGGGTGATTCCTGCAGTCAACGCAAGCTCCTCCAAGATAGTCGGTAATCTTAGCCCTCGGGCTGGGGGCCGTCCAAGCAATCTCCGAACCGCTATTCTTGCAGGTGCGGGTTCTCTCCTCATTCTTCTAGGGCTTGGGGTCACTCCTCAATTCGCCTTCCGCCCGTTTGAGGGGGTTGATATACTCTCCACGGCGCTTGTAGCTTCCGGAACCATAATTGTCGCAGCTACTCTGCTGGGTCCCCTGTCTTTGGTTCTTCGCATCTTCATCTTGCCGATAGCTAAGAATCTGAGCCATATCCCTGCGAGGAATGTGACTCGGTCGAGAACGAAGAGTGTCTTGGCTTTCTCTTTAATCGCTATATGTCTGTCGTTCTCGGTTGTCGTTCAGGGGTTGCAGGGAGTGACTTTGATGGCGGTTGAGAATACGGTCCGCAGATTCTTCACCGCTGATGTAGTTGTGAGTTCGGACGATGGGATCCCCCTGAAGTATCTTAACGAATTGAAGAGGGTAGGGAACGGTGAGATGATAGAAAGTCTTGCTCCAGCGATGTTCATCACGCAAACCATCTACTCGAAGGGGCAGTCAAGCAATGTATGGAGAGAGATAGAGTATGACGCACGGTTCATGGCCGTCGATCCAATTTCGTTCCTCTCAATGGTGAACGTGACTCTCATTGAAGGAAAAGGAAAGACTCCCAAAGACATCCTTCTAGGCAACCGAAATTGTCTACTTACTCGATCTCTCGCTGAGAAGCTAGATGTCAGGCTTGGTGACCGTGTCGCACTTAACGTGACCGAGGAGATTCTCAGAGATGAGCAATGGGTTGAGGTAACATCCCTCCACAAGATAGAGGTTGCCGGCATAATCTCAGATCTGAATCTCCCCTATCTCTGGATCGGTGGCAGACCTCTAGATGAGGTTCTGATGATATCGTACGACTCTCTGACCGACCTCTTCAGGTTCAGCGTGGATCCGGTGGACACCAGCTTCACGAATTTCCTGCTGATCAAGGCTAAACCTAGTTACGAGAAGAACATGGGTGAGATAAAACGGGTTCTGCTCGACAACTACGAAGATCGATGGGGGTTACAGATATTCACCAGGGAGGATATGGCGGCTCAGATGAAGAAGAACCTTGACAGCATCATCTCAGCTTTCAGCATCTGCATCTCCTTCTCGCTCCTCATCACTGCTCTAGGGATAACGAACATGGTGCTGACGAGTACGGTTGAACGGCGACGGGAGATATCCCTGCTCAGGGCATTAGGCTCAAGCAGGCTTCAGATCGCCCTCTGCTTCGTCTCTGAAGCGCTGGCCGTCGGTTGGATAGGCTACACAGCAGGTTTCGGGATGGGCTTATCATTCTGGAGGTTCTTCAGCCCGACTCTCATAGGCTCCAGCTCTACCCTTGTACCCCATATCACCCCTGCCCTCTTCTTCAACTCGTTCCTTGTGGCAACTCTGACCACCGTGATAGGTACTGCTTACCCTGCCTACTCCATTATGCAGACTCCTTCCATTGAACGTGCGAAGAGTTTCCGTGAAGTTCCTTCCGGAGAGGTCAGATTGACGAAGATCTCTGACGCCTTGAAGGATACACTTATGCATCTTGACTCATCCAGTGACCCGCTTCAAGCCATGAACTTCAGGGTTCCAGACAGCTTGACGAGAAGCGTTGCCTTGACCATTCTACGTCTTCTACCTAAATACCGTGACTTGATTGATGTCTCGACTTGGGAGGCTGAATCGAATGCCCACAAGATTGTGAACTGCGTCCTGATCCTTAGATTCGATCCTGATCTTCCCCTTAGGCACGTGCCCAATATTCTGACAGGGGCCTCCAACTCAGTGAAAAGAATCGTCCTGATTCCGGAGTCCACGTTCAATAACCTCTCAAAGGTGTCACAAGAGCTAATACCTTGGTTCCTAGAACCCAGGGTCGAAGGTGGACTTGACCCCACTCATCCTTCAAAGGCGTCAAGCTCTGAAAGAGATGATCTCGCAACAGACTGAGGTATAGCAACCTGTCGGATTTCTCAATAATTCTCCTGTTATGTCTCGCCATTCTGCTCATCATATTCGTCCGCTACGCTGGAAAGCATGGGGCCTCAATCTGGGGCACTGATCCTGCGAGAACCACTCCATCGCACAGAAGGCGTGAGCATGATTTCTTTCCAGTAAGTAGGTGGATGCTCTTCGGCTCTCATCTTCAGGGCATAGTTACCGTTGGCTCGATCTTCCTTCCCTCAATCTGTTTGACCTTCGGGTGGCTTCCTGCGTTGATGCTGTTTATGGTCGGCGTCCTCTTTTCCGGCTGGATCCATGACTACTCCTCAATTGTCCTATCGGTGAGGAATGAAAGTGAAGCCTTGCCCTCCCTCTTCGGTAGACTCATGGGAAAGAGATGTGGTTCTGCCTTCTGGCTGCTCGGCATATTCTGTGCGCTGACCCTTTCCTCGCTGTCTGCCCTTCAATGTGCCATCATTCTTGATAAGTATCCAGCCAGCATGATCTCAACTATTGCGATTCTGCTATCCGGCACGCTCTTTGCTTTACTCTTCTACCATAAGAGACTCCGCTTTTCGGTCGCGATAACCTGTAGCCTCGGGGTTGTCTTCCTGGGGGTCGGATTCGGTTCAATTGTACCGCTCAGAGGACTTGATAGGTTTGTCATCATATCCATCCTGTACTCGATAGCCTTCCTTTACGCCGTCGCCCCTAGCCGGTATCTCTCACAGTCAGCGGGATTTGTTGCATCCATTCCTACCTCAGTCGTCGTAGCATATGTTCTGATTGTTTCTCTGTTCTCCTCGCTAGCCAACCCTCCCTCGGTCTCGGCATTTGTCGTTTCCTCCTCAGACCCACTTACCGTACTGGACTCTTTCTGGTCCGCTTTCCTTTTGTCCAGCGCATGTGGCATCATCTCTGGCTGGCATGGCCTGATTGGTGGCTCCGTAACCGCCCGGCATGTTGACCTAGAAGCTGACATAGATGTGGTCGGTGTGGGATCCATGTTTGTCGAGTCAGGATTGGCCCTCGGCTCACTCCTAGTGTATGCTTCTATGAGTTCTGAAACCATATCGGCAGGACGTACTCCTTGGGAGGTTCTCATCGAAGGTTTCTCCAAACAGACCGAAGGGATCCTTGGGAAGGGGGACCTGTCTTTGCTACTGGAATCTCTGGTCGCCACTCTTCTGGTGGTCTGTTGCATCAACTCATTGCGGCTGGCAATATCCCTCTGGAAGACCGGCCAGAACTCGGTGAAGAAGCACGATAAGAGACGGTTAGACACCCCTTTCTTCATCCTCGCTTGCCTTTCCATGTCTTGGTTTCTCACTTACTCTAGTTCTCTGGCAGACCTCTGGTCCCTCTTTGCGGGCGTTAATCAGCTCCTTGCATCTCTCACATTGATGCTGGCGGCCATCTGTCTGAAGAGATCAGGTAAGAAGTCCCTCGAAACGATCATCCCATCGGTCTTCCTCGCCCTAAACTCCCTGGCGTTTCTTGCCTACTTGGGTGCATGGAGATTCCTCAGCGCTTTGGAGCCTGACGACCTGTTTGGATCTTCCCTCTTCTCAGAATCCTTCTCTGGCGCGGTGGACCGTGTGTTCTTGGTAGCTTTGAGCTTGGTTTCAGCCGCTATCGGTCTGTGGCTAACCCTCAAGGTCTCTCATGTTCTAATCTCTGACAGAAACGACAAAGTCAGGCCTCTAATCGTTGGAAGGATGAATCGCAATCCTGAGAACTATACCTCAGACATTTCTGCCGGTAAACCCCTCTCAGGAGAGGATATTAAGGAGCAAACGGATTGTCGTCAAAATACCGATTGAGAGCATGTGGTGCGGGGGACGGGACTCGAACCCGCGGAGGCCTACGCCACAAGGTCTCTTCGATCTTAGTCTCCTAAGCCTTGCTCCTTTGACCTGTCTCGGAAACCCCCGCAGACAAATCTCTTAGTCTTCTGTTCTCACGTGGCGTTTAACCTTGTCGGCAGGATTGCCTACTCAGATTCTCTACGCAGGGCGCCCCCTAGCAATTCACCAATTCTCGCCATAGACCCTGCCCTCGCTAAGAAAGAGTTAATACTGGGTTCCTTCGGAAGTTGCTCGTTGCTCCGAGCAGGGCTCCGGTAGAAGACAAGTTCTCTGCCGAATATAGCCCGGTCAAGTATTCCGGCCTTATCCTCTTCACTCGTGGGAGGGGAGGCTATTCGAGCCGGAGACGCGGGTTCGAAATGCTCTCTACGTCATAGAGGGCACGGACCTCCCGCCCGGAGCACCAACTATTCTTCACGGTGTCCCACATTAACCTCCAGAATCTGGAACCAGAGAGTTTTTACGGTAATCACCATTCGATAAGGATGCGAAAGACTGTGAGATATCTCTGAGTCCGATCAACCCTCATCAAGGGACGAGCATTGCCGTTGAAGATATGCATCATCATTCCGGCGTACAATGCGGAGAGCACGCTGGAACAGGTCTTCTCGAGGATTCCGAGAAGAGACTATCATCGTATCATTGTTGTCGACGACGGTAGTTACGACAATACGGCTGAAGTAGCGAGGAAACATGGGGTTGAACTCATCCGACACGAATACAATAGGGGGTATGGTGGGGCTCAAAAGACGGGTTACAGGCGAGCTCTAGAACTTGGGGCTGATATCACGGTTCTCCTTCATGCTGATGCTCAGTATGCACCGGAAGAGATGCCTAATCTCATAAAGGCGGTCTCGGATCAGAATGCAGATATCGTGCTCGGGTCAAGGGTTCTAGGCGGAAAAATGCTTGAGGGCGGAATGCCCCTGATAAGATACATTGGTAACCGTCTATTAACTAAGATTGAGAATATTGCTTTCGGCACAGACATCACCGAGTTTCACACGGGCTACCGAGTGTATACTTCAAGGGCCCTTAAGGCATTGAACCTCGAAGATTACACCGATAAATTCCACTTTGACAGTGAGATTCTAATCGAAGCGAAGAAGAAAAGTCTCAGAATCGTAGAGGTCCCAATAGGTACTACGTATGCAGGAGAGAGGTCGTATCTCGACCCACTCACGTACGGTATACAAGTACTTCTCCTTATTCTGAGATACAAACTAGGCAGACCCTTCGGCAAAAAACCGAAGTAGGAGAAATGAGGCGATACCTTGTCAATTCACAGTCTCTCAGCATTCCTGCGACGTCTCGTCAAGGAGCACAAAAACAAGCTGAAGCTATTCTCAATTACTTTTGTCCTCTACTCACTAAGCATCGGAAATTGGGTCACATCTAACGACATGAACTGTATCTATCTTGCTGACGCGTTCCTCAAAGGAAGACTCGACGTGACCGAGCTTCCGCCAATTCCAATTGACCTTGCTTTCTATAATGGCAAATGGTATTCGCCTTTTCCTCCTCTCCCCTCTCTTCTGGTGGCTCCCGCTGTCTACGTACTGGGTCTCTCATATGACGTGAGATATGTGACAGTATTTTTCGGCTCAATAAATGTCGTACTCGCCCGGAGCCTGCTTCAGAAGACCGGTATGAAAAACGAAGAACAACGATGGTTGACTCTGCTATTCTCTTTCGGCAGTATCCATTGGTTCTACTCGACGACGCTATTCAATCACACGTACTCTGTGTTCTTCCTTCTGCTCGCTCTGAACGAGGCTCTGTCAAGAAACAGACCTACTCTCGTCGGCTTCTATCTGGGCTGTGCTGGGCTCTGCCGATATCCAACTCTATTGGGTGTCCCGTTCTTTCTCCTTGGTCTAAGGAGAGACCATACAAAAAGAAATTTTGCCCTCCTAATCCTAGGGTTAATGCTACCCCTCTCCCTTCTTCTCTACTACAATTACGCCCGATTCGGCAACCCACTACAGACAGGTTATCAATATCAGGTCATGTTAACAGGTCAACCAAAACCGTACGGGATCTTCGATCCAAGATATATGCTCACAAACCTCTACATGTTCTTCTTTGAGCCTATGGGTTTCACGAAGAAATTCCCTTACATAGTTCCTCGGACTAAGGGTCTCGCCCTGACCTTCACGACTCCTGCATCGGCTCTTGCTCTCAAAGCAAGGACCCGAGACTCTAAGATTATCGGTTTATGGGGCAGCACACTGCTGATCTCTACTCTTGATATGTGTTTCGCCGGTAGAGGCGGTGACCAGTTCGGCTATCGGTACGGATTAGACTTTTTTCCGTTCCTTTTCCTGCTTACGTCTCAAGGGGTCAAGAACTCGTTGAACACTCCAGCTAAATTGCTGATAATCATTGGGACAATCGTCAACCTTTGGGGAATACTCTTCTTCAATGGGATAAACCTCCGTATTTTGTCATACTTCATTGACTGAACTCTCCTTTGAGCGGTCACAAGAATTGATGGATGTGACACTCCAAGGAGAATGGTGGGCCCGGCGAGAATCGAACTCGCGCCCGACTCTTCACGGTCTCGCGACCCACAGGTTATGAGCCTGCTGCTCCAGCCTCTCTAGGGTTCGCAGGGTTGCTGCGGATCTGACTAAGCTACGGGCCCTCCCAGTCTATTCGTTTTTACCTTTTCATTTAAAAGTTTCTTGGATCTTTCTCTACGGCTGCATGCGATCTTGACTGCAAAGGTTCTTCGTGGAACAGAATCAATATAGCCATCCTCTACATGACATTGGCAAATCATTGAAAGCCTGAAGAACTGAGAATCGAGATGGAGGCAGCTGATTGGCAGAAACTGGACTGATCTCGATAGTCATACCAGTATACAATGAGGAAGCGAGCATTCGAGGTGTCATTGAGGAGACGCAAAAAACAATGGTCAAGATGAAGAAAGACTACGAGATACTGGTAGTGGATGATGGTTCAACAGATTCTTCGGCATCGATTGCTAGGGAAGCAGGCGCTAAGGTGATAGGTCACCCTAAGAATCTCGGATACGGCGCAACTTTGAAGACAGGATTCAGGAATTGCCGAGGTGACATTGTAGTCTTCTTTGATGCGGATGGCTCATATCCTGTGGAAGAGATACCTAGACTATTGGAGCAGTTGGGTGCATTTGACATGGTGGTTATGGCTCGCATCAGGCCCCTCTCATTCCGCAAACTCGGGACAAGGCTGCTAGCTGTCCTCGCATCTTACATTGTAGGGAAACGAGTTTCAGACCCGAATTCCGGGATGAGAGCGTTACGCAGAGATATGGTTAAGAGTTTTGAATCGCTCACTGACGGTTTCTCCTTCTCGACATCGATGACGCTTCAATGTATGACTTCTGGTCTAAGAGTCCTGGAAATTCCACTTCAATATCGGGACCGACATGGAAAGTCGAAGCTCAATCCTTTGATCGATGGAGTGAAGTTCCTCAACCTATCATTGCGTTTATGTGTTGATTTTGCTCCCCTGAAAGTTTTCATGCCCATTGGTATTCTTTCATTTGTTGCTGGAACCTTGTCTACAATCCGAAACCTCATCTTGTTCTCTGATGTCACCGACATCAATCTCTTGTTGGTATTGTTTGGGGTACAGATTATCCTCTTCGGGCTTCTGGCGGATCTCGTTATCCGACGTATGCGCGCGAGATAACATCCTGCCATGAAAGTCTCATCACCTATCGCCGCTCAAAGGATTGGACTTCAAGAACGAATGAAAAACATGTCTATGTCGCCGCAGATGTCCCGTTCCCGGCCGATTTGGAGGCTAGTTCACATATACGAAGTTGCCCTAAACAGGGCGGCTTTCGGCAAAGAGGTATGTACAGTTTCCAAGAGACTGACAAAAGATGGGAGAGAGGTTGGCGCCACCGGATTTGTCAGATGGGAAGGTTGTCTACCCTCGGCATCTTCGGACTCGAACCGTTTTGGTGTCTAACAGGTTTCCTGATTAGACTCGACCAACGGGTTAACAGCGTCAGCCACAAAGAAGAGGAGTCCTCTTTGTGTCCGCTGCTCTACCTAACTGAGCTATCACCCATACACTGGTTATGAACGGTGGCCCAGCGGTTCTTCGTGGCGCCGTTTACTTTGGATCTTGCGAGACCTATATATTCTTTTACAGGGGGACTTGCCTTTTGACCTGTTCGGTGGTCAAATCCAGTACGTCAGTTCGATGGAGAACAGCATCAAATATGCGGCCAAATAGTGTACGCTAATCGCATTATCTTAGCAGGATCTTCAGGAGTTACGTTGTTCTAGCTAGAATTAGGAGGGATCCTGTGCAGATCAGTAAGAAGCCGATAAATGTGAATAGCCAGCCCCCTTCGCCGAGTTGTCCGGCGCTGGTGAATGTGGTGTAGATCATTGTTATTCCTACGGCTGCGAAGATGAATCCGATGATTCTAAGGAATGAATCGAAGCCCACTCCTCCGGCAGACCTGAGACTCATTCAGCTCCCTCTCGCAGACTGCGGTGAAGGCAGAATCTTACTCTTCCATCTTGAGCTTCTTTGGAAGGTATTTGTCGACAACGAACGTCAATCCGTACCTGCTGAATGCTTCTAGCTCACACTTTCTCTTTGTCTCTAGGAACTTCTTCAGCTCGCGTTGCCATGGGTCATCTTGGCATCGTGGGTCTTTCAAGAGGTCATGCGTCTTCTTGAGGTCCAGCTCGCTCATTCGTTCACTCGGCAACTTGTACTCGACTACGTCGGAAGGCCATAGACCTAACCATTTGGCGTCCGGGGTTACGAGTTCTCTGAGATGTGCGGCGTTGGCACTGCCGCATATCACTGTCAGTGCAATCCCTAGTCCCCAGGGATCTGAGTCGCAGAAGATGTAGGTCGGGAGATCCAGCTCCTGGTTCAGTCTTCGGATGAGGGCTCTCGTCGCTCGGGGAGGTTGACCTGCCGTATGAATTATCAGAGCCTTGAACTTCTCCCATGCCTTCTCCTCGACGAACCGTGTGAACATCGCGCCTTTCTCGACGCATATGATCATGTCGGCGTTCGTCTCGATCAGGTCTGCTGTCTCCAGTGCTGGTCCAATCATCACCCCGTCTGGGTGGAAGGTGAGGTTGATCCTCTTTCCCTCGTATCCTGGCACTGTATACTCAATAGTGAGATCGCCGAAGATTGCACTGCGTTCCTCAGGATACACGTTGAAGTTCTCGCGGGGGTGTGTAATTACCGTTTCAAGCTCGGTTATGGCGTTGTCGGATTCTTGCTGGTCTTTGAAGTTCACATCATATGCTTGGGCCATGTAGTAGACGTCTCTCAGTGTGCTTGTCTTCCCTTCCTGTGTTAGCTGATTGACGATGTCACCCACCCAGACTAGTTCGGTGAGTGGTCTGAGGTGTCTGACGTTTCCGGCGCTTCTCTTGACCAGTCTGTCTCCTAGGATATATTGGCGTATTTCAGGGTCGTAGACTATGTTTGTAGTCGACCGGCTTGCTATGTTCACGGTTGGGAACTTGTTCTCGGTCAACTGCTCATAGATGTTTAACCCGAGTCCTTGAAGTCTTTCAAGGACCTCTTTTCTTCTCTCACGAATCGGCTTCGTCTTTCTCTTCAAGTGCTTCCTTTCCTCCGATCAGGGACTCGACGTCGGGTATCCTATCCTTGCCTGCAAGCTCCGTGGAGAACTTTGCTATCTTGGGCAAGTACTTCCTGAAGACGTCTTGTCTCATCCTGTCTCTTTCATGTCTCTCCATCTTCGAGAGGTACAGGGATAGGCTTCTTGCGATGTTCCGGATGCAGTTAAGTATCTCCCTCTCGATCTCGGGTCTGTCTGAGATATACTCCTTTCCGACGGTCTTGTACGGTATCTTTGTCGAACATATATGTGTGAAGATCGCTACAGGCATGTCAGAGGTAACCCTGTAGTTCTTCCAGTTTATCATCTCGTGGATTACTTTCCACGAGACGTCCGTTGCCTCATCATACAATAGCGGTATCCGGTTGGCGAAACGATGGAGCATTATGTCTCCGGCTTTCGGCACTCCACCGCCGTATGCTATGGCGCATTCAACTATGAAGGGGAACCCTGCGTAGGCTGAGGGTTTTCGCTGGTCTGCCACCACGAATTCTGGGTTGAGTTCCTTCTTGATTCCTGCCGTGAGCAGTTCTACGCCGAGCGGTGAGAGACAACCCGCATCGGGGGGAAGGAACTCGTTGTAGCTCTTCATCGATTGAACAAGTTTCACGATTGCGCTAGGGTTCAGCCTCTTCGGGTTGAGCTCCGGGCTTATTCCGGTATAGTCTAGGAACTTTCTTCCGGTTGTGGGTCCTACTCGGTGAAAATGCGTACTTATGAAGGATAACAGGGTCTTCGTTTCAGTCAGCCGGATCAGTCTTTGCATCGTCTCGACGTCGACGCCGTGTGGATGCGGTAAGGTCTCTGTTGGTGGTGAGGGCATCTTCTTCGTTGCTCTATCGAACTTGTACAGTCTGCCTCTCGGATCGACAAAGGTTATGTCAGCGTAAGGGCTGACTATCGCACTCTCCTTAAGGTATTCAAGTATCTTCGGCATCGCCCTGTAATAATCTCCCTCTAGGGAGAACTCAACGATAGTGCCGTGCCAGTGCTCCGTGTTCTTTTCAACTCTCCTTGACAGTACGACGGGAGAGTTTCTCTGGATGTCGATCGTTATCTTGAAGCTGAAGATCTTGTTCGTCCCGGTGCTGGAGATTACCTCTGCTGCCTCATGAGTCGTGATCTGGCCATAGAGGATGGCCATCTTCCCTCCTAGACCGAAGGTTCCCCGCATCTGGCGTATGCGATATTTGGATCCGAATAGGACCTGTCCGAAAGCGGACGGGATATACTCTGGCGGGACCCCGGATCCGTTGTCTTCTACTCTCAGACGGTAATTCGTGGCCCCCTCGGAGTCCTGTTCTAGCGCTGTAAGCCGTATGTAGATGTCCGGTGGGATGCCGTAGGTCTCACAGGCATCGAGGCTGTTCTCTACAAGTTCTCTAATCGATGAGTAGATCGCCCTTGTAGGGTTGCTGAATCCGGCGATGTCTCGATTTCTGTAGAAGAAATCTGCTGGGGAAATCGTCTCGTATTTTTCTAGGCTCAATCAGATCTCGTCCGGTACCTCTCTTGGACTAGCAACTAAGCTATCCATTAATGCTTAATGCTATTTTAGTGTTAAACTGCTGTCTTTCCACAGCACCATTTGCATCTTCTTTATCTCCTGCCTCTTCTTATGAAGGAACCTGTAGACAGTTCTATGCCTTCTCCCTTGAATTAACATTATAACCGCCTCTTTCGCTGCTTGGAACCCGTCTGGACCCCCGATGATCGCGACCGTGTGGCCGTATACCGATACCTTCGCTCCAGTCGTCTCTTCCATGATCTTTCTCGTCTTGCCTCTCTCGCCGATAATCCTACTCTTTATTCGCTGCATGGCCAAACCGGGTTTTCCCAAGTAGTCTCTGAGGTCGAGTATCTCCAGCATCACATCCTCGTCGAGGAGTTCGTATGCCCGTTTAGGCGAGAATCCTCTTCCGATAGCTAGGATTACTCTCTCCGCCTTGAAGATCTCTGTTGGATCCGTTGTTTCAGGTCTGAGGGCTACGCTAATGCTTCCGCTCTCGCTGTCTACCTCTAGATTCACCCCGCATTTTTCTTCGATGTGCCGTTTGGCTTCGCCTCTAGTTCCTATGAGGACTCCTATCCTCTCTAGGGGGATTCTGAGGTGCATGGCTTGCCTATCCATCTTGTATCCACCTGATGGCTTCTTGGGTGTCTAGCGTCTCTACTCCTTGTTTCGTGAAGAACTTATTCAGATTGATTATGTCTCTCTCCAATAACTTAGGTGAGAGTCGACTATCGGTTAGGACCGATTGGGATACGTCGAATATTACTGTCTTCCCGTCCCAGACCATTATGTTGAACTCGCTGAGGTCACCATGGACCAGTCTGGCTTTCTTCCAGAGATCTCTCACTTGCGCCATTATCTCCCGGTATGTCTCTGAAGGGTTCTCCAGTTCCACATCTCTCAGCAAGGGTGCTGGGTTTCCGTTGTCCCCTACGAAACTCATAATTAGGACGTTCTTCTCGACGTGCATTGGCTCAGGTACATTCACTCCGGCCTTGAAGGCTCTGTCAAGGTTCTTGAATTCCTTGAGGGCCCAGGCGTAGATCATCGGCTTTCTTCCATGCTTGACCCTCTTGAACCTCGCGTCTCCCTCGATGTACATCATCATCCCTCTCCTGAACTCTGCGGTCGTGGTCAAGTAGATCTTGACCGCCAGTTCCCTGCCCGAGGGGTTTCTGCCCCAATAGATCTTTGATTCTTTTCCAGCACTGATTGCACCATGAAGTTGTCCGATTATGCCCTTGTCCAACAGCTTGTAGACTGTCATCAGGGTTGTCTTGTCGAAGACCTCCTCCAGAGCCATCTGTTCTAATGAACGGTCTTTGATAATGAACCTGTCTCTCTTCTCAACCACATCGACCCTATGACTTAGGCGCTTCCTCTGCTCCCGTGTTAACCCTTCCCAGTCAGCGTCCATACTGATGTCCTGTGCTGTACGTGATTTCCACGCTCAGGACAGGTACTTCAGAGTCTTATCTACGTTTGGATTGCTACCGTTCCCTTGAAGAAGGATCCCATCTTCACACAAGGACTCAATCGTTTCCTTTGCATTTAGACCCTGACACTAGATCTGTTGATTGCGTCCCGAGCATCAACAAATGTTTGAAGGATGCCGCTCCGATGCTATATTGCGCAGCGCTTATGCAATTATCAGGATGCCAAGCTAAACATATTAATTTATGTTCGGTACAGTGTGCTTGTTTTGGGTGCTCTAGAAATGGGAATAGATCCTGACAGCATCAAGGTAATCCTTGCAACAGACTGTGGCAGCACTACTAGTAAGGCGCGGTTCTTCAGGAAGATCGGCAGAGAATATAGATACGTCGCCAGTGGTGAGGCCCCCACCACCGTTGAAGCACCCTACGAGAATGTTACTTTGGGTGTACGAAACGCCGTCAGAGAAGTTGAGGAGCTCACGGGGCATAAGCTCCTAGATAAGGACGGAATAGTCTCCCCCTCCCGAGGTGGAAAAAACGGTGTAGATCTTTACGTGACTACGAGCAGCGCTGGGGGTGGTCTCCAGATGATGGTCTCTGGATTAATCAGGACTATGACTGCTGAGAGCGCTGAGCGAGCAGCCCTAGGTGCGGGTGCGATTGTCATGGATGTGTTCGCCATTGATGATGGTCGTGAGCCTTGGGAGAAGATAGAACGGATCCGGTTCTTGAGACCTGACATGATTCTGTTCTCGGGAGGGGTGGACGGTGGAAACGTCTCTCAGGTAGTTGAGTTGGCAGAGTTCATTCGGGCTGCGAATCCCTCACATCGTCTGGGTGAGATGTTTCGTCTACCCATAGTATATGCTGGGAATAAGGATGCAAGAGGACATATCAAGAAGATTCTAGGCGATTCCTATGCCTTGGAGTTTGTCGATAACTTGCGTCCAGTCTTGGAGGTCGAGAACACTGGACCTGCGAGAGAAGCTGTCCACCGTCTCTTCATGGAACACGTTATGTCACATGCTCCAGGGTACAATTATCTGATGGAGTGGACCGACATCCCAATCATGCCTACGCCAGCAGGCGAAGGTACGATGTTCAGGGTCTTTGCCGAGGCTCATGAAGCCAACCTTATCGGTGTCGGTCTGGGAGGAGCGACGACAAACGTGTACTCAATCTATGATGGTCGCTTCGTTCGTAGCGTCAGTGCGAATCTAGGCATGAGTTACAGCGTCTGCAACGTGCTGAAAGAAGCAGGGCTAGAGAACATCATTCGGTGGTTGCCTTTCAAGCCTGAGAAGGGGGAGATCCTTGACCGTTTGCGGAACAAGATGATCCGACCCACAACAATTCCCCAGACTCTAGAGCAACTC
>CAZBVH010000015.1:0-25403 GCA_964495315.1 uncultured Candidatus Bathyarchaeia archaeon
CTGTACCATGGGACATGTGCCTCAGCTATGGGATGGTACTTCCAGCTCTCTGGCGCAGGGTTCTCATACCTCTCAACGTGGAAGCCATCCATATCCTCTCTGCCGGGGAGGTCCTTGAATCGGCGGGTGACGACTATGACTTCGTGTCCCTCACTTGCAAGCCTTCTGGAGAGCTCATAGACGAAGAGTTCTCCCCCTCCATGGACTGCTGGCAGGAAGGTGTGGATTAGGTGGGCGATCCTCATTCGTTCAACCTGTGCCTCCACCTCTACTGGGAACCTGGTCCAAGTCCTGCGCCGATGTCTTCAGTGGGTCCTCTCCTCCAGAAGCTTTTCGTTGCTCATGTCTTTGCGCATGTCGCTGGGCGATCCTTTCTTGGCTCTGCCTCGCTTCCGTGAGACGTGATTGACGGTGATCCTGGATTGCCTCTTCCGGTCTGGGGCTGAGTTGGTCTGGATTGGTTGGTCCGATGTTCGTTTCCGCTACATGATGTTTGAGGGGGTGAGGATTGATTCCTTGACTTCCTTGTAGTGACAGACCTTCACTCCCTCTATCAGGGTTACGTTATCGTCGATTATTGCGTGGTCTGCAACGATTACGTTCCGCATTATTCTTGCCCATCGTCCGATGATGGCGCTCTCGCCGATGATGGCTCCTTCTATCGAGGAGAAGTTGTCTATCTGCGCCCCGTTGAATATGACGGAGCCCTCTATCCTTGCGCCTTCCCCGATGACGGCGTTGTCGCCGATCGATGTGCGGGGACCGATGTGAGCATGAGCCCCGATTCTGACGTTTGACCCGACTGCTGTGGGCTGGAGTATTGTTGCAGTTGGGTCTATCTGCGCGTTCTCTCCCCGCGGATCCTCTCCTCCCTTCAGGCCTAGAATGCTATAGTTTGCGGAGAGATAGTCCTCTGGTGTACCTATGTCGATCCAGATCCCGTCATACTTCGATCCATAGAGTCTCCCCCTATTCGCGAGCACCGGGAAGATCTCTCTCTCGATAGAGACGTTCCTCCCTGGGTCTATCATGTCGATTACCCTCGGTTCGACGACGTAGATGCCGGCGTTGACCAGTTTGCCTAGTTCCTGGTCAGCACCAGGTTTCTCGACGAATTTGAGTATCCTGTTCTCGTTATCAAGCTCCACCACTCCGAATCGGCTTGGGTCTTCCTCCTTGTGGAGTACGATGGTTAGGTCTCCTCCATTCTCTACGTGTTCCTTATGGACGAGATTGTAGTCGACCTCTGAGATGATGTCTCCGTTTAGGACGAAGAACGGGTCCTTCTCGCCTAGTAGGTGCTTCGCGTTCCTCAATGGTCCTGCGGTGCCGAGGGGTTTTGCCTCATGGGAGTACGTGATCTTCATTCCAAACCGTTTCTCCCCGAGGTACCGTTCAAGGACGTCTGCCATGTAGTTGACGGCAAGGATCACCTCATCGACGTCTCCATTCGACAGGTTCTCAAGCGTCCAGTCTACTACAGGTCTATCCGCGACGGGGAATAGGAGCTTCGGTCTTGTGCAGCTCAGCGGCCGTAGTCGGGTTCCAAAGCCTCCTGCCAGAATTATAGCTTTCATCGGTCCTTCTTCCTTTGGTTGCGCTACCTTCCTTTGATGCAGTTGCTGTAAAACTTTTTTGAGGATCCTTTCCTCGCCCTTGTTAGGCTAGTAGTCGGCGAAGAAGACCCATATTCGCCCGTTGCAGTACGCGAGGGCGAAGTGGGTGTTCGATCGAAACTTCTCCGACTCAGATGGTCCGGCGACTATGAATCTCACTCCTCGCTCCACGAGCGTCCTCCAGCTTGTGTCTGTCTTGACAGCGGTACCCGAGAGGCTTCCTCTATCTTGAACTGCAAGGGCAGTGGATCTTGTTATTCTTTCCGCCTCTCTTTCGGAGAGTCCAGCGATGTCCTGAGCCCCTGCTCGAAGCCTGAAGGAGAGACGTGAGACGCTTGGCGAGGCGAATACTGCCTCGGCGGTCTCATCGGAGACGAATGATAGGTGGCTTGGTTCCCTCTCGAACTCCGCGAGGACACCTGCCTGCTGGAGGAGGTTGAGCCCGCCTACCTGGTTTTCCCCGCAGAAGGTCTGGTTAAGCCCCTGAAACCTCAGAAGCATGCTCACGCCAAGTATCCTGAACCCCGGCTTTGCTACCACCTCGTAGTCCAAGGTGGTGAATATTGAGCCCCTGGACAGAGAGATTGACCTCGTAACCTCGAGCCGCGTATCTTTGAGCCTTAGTCTCAGAATGGCTTCGTCGTCCTCTTCCCTAACCCAGGTTGCTTCCCTGCCGGGCAGTTCGTTCAGGGCGACGATCTCTGCCTCTGAGCCTGTAGCCACTAAGACGACCGTCTCCCTGTCGTTTATCGTAAGCATCTGATGGTATAGTCCTCGTCTTGTCAGCGCGATCCTAGGGTTGTCTGCATATCCATAGGGGCCGGCTTCATCGATTCTCAGGAATTCGTTCTCCAAGCCGTAGTTCGCCGAGAGTATAAGTGAGGCGGCCCTGGCCAAAGGTTCCTCATAGGGGTAGCTCAGGTACGGGGCGGGTGAGGCGCTAAGTGTCGGTCTATGCCCGATTCCTGCGATCCACCATCCAAAGGAGTGTTCTGTTACGATCAGATCTTCTGCCTTGGAGTAGCTTCCCAGCCACCCTATTGTGTGGCTCCTGTTCTCATTCATCGAGAGGAAGAAGTTGTAGTTTCCATTGGCGAAGGCAAGGGTTCCCATAAAGTAGCTGGCGACCAAGAATCCAACGAAGAAGAGCCCTGCAACCCTCACCTCCTCGAATCGGACTCCTCGAATCGCTGAAGCCGTGGTGATCAGTCCTAGGGTCATCAGGATCAGCGCCGGCTGGATGATGTAGTAAAGGAATCTCTGAAACGAGGGAGATGGACCTACAAGGTATGGTGTCGCGAGGAGGACTGGGACAAGGATCCAGAGGAATACGGTTCCCTTCTTAGGATCAAACCCGCCTGCGCTCTTCTGCAGCCTGTACATCCCCAGGAACGCGAACCAAGATATGAAGAACATGGCGGCGGCGATTCCAGTTAGGGCTCTTATGCTACTGGTCACTATCGTGATCCAGGTCACGGCGACTTCCGCCCTCTCGGCAGGCCCAGAGAGGATCGTTGCATAGAGTGGGAGCTTGGAAAGCCACCATCCAAGGGCTAGACAGCCGCCGATCAGCATCATCCACAGCAGTTCGAACATGAAGCCTCTCCAACGTGTCTCTCTCTTCCTGAGGCAGGTGGCTGCTGAGACGAGTAGGCATGCGAGGGCAAGTCCGATAAAGACGAAGGCGGTGAAGTGGTGAGTCAGCATGAGTGCTCCTACCATGAACCCTCCTGTAATCCTCCCAGGCAGGCCCAATGGTCTCTCTCTCAATGAGAGCCAAAATATCATGGGGATGAAGAACAGTGCCGCGAGGTTAACGTAGCCTCCCCATGTCAACATGTACATGTCTGATGTGGATGCGGCGAAGAGGAATGATGCCAGCAGCGCGCTGGATCTTCTTCCCAGGATCTGCCTCGACAAGCAGTAGAACGGGGGCACGGTGAGGACATTCATCAAGATTCCAGTGACCAAGGTGGTAGTCAATATCGGGAGCGAGGTGAAGAGTATCAATAAGCCGCATGTCAAGTGAAAACTCGGCGGGTAGGTGTATGGGGTTCCAGGCATGTGATGGATGTTCACCGATGGGATACGTCCAAGGCTCAGGATCAGAAAGGTGAATCCTGAGCTCATCGCCTCGTCATCGCCTGAGGGGAAGCTCCTGCCTCCGAAGATAGCAAAGCGGAAGAGCGCCGAGAAGACAGTAATCAGCGTGACGAGGAGTGTTTCCCTAGTTCTTGAGTAAGACAAGCCTTGAAACCCTTCGGTAAGGGGTATTAGGTTCCAAACAAAACTTTTATGAATTTATGCATCGAACAGACTCGTCATACCGCTGGAGGCCGCTATCTATGGAACGCCAATCGCCGTATGTTCTGGCGCTACCCCTCTTCTTGCTTGTTCTTTCGAACATGGTGGTAGTGCAGGCCGCTCCTATCATGGCTCCCAAGATCGATGCCAATACCAGCATCGATGGCGCAAGGCAGGCTCTGTTGACCGCGTACCGAAGCGTCTTGGCAGCTGAGTCTGCGGGCGCCGACGTCACGGCTCTAACTGAGAGGCTGAATGAGGCCTTGGACCTCCTTACTCGAGCTCAAGAGAGCTATGACTCAGGAGACTATGCCTCTGCCTCAGACTATGCCTCAGGCTCAAAGCAGCTCTCGGACAGCGTCATCTTGGAAGCTGAAAGGCTGGTTGTCGAGGCGAAGAGCATGTCTCAGATCCGAACCGTGGCCTTCTTCGTAGGGGTTCCGGTTGTACTGTTGGTCTTGGTGGCTAGCGGTTACTACGGCTTCAAGATGATGCGCAAGCGTAGCGTCGAGGGCATCATGAAGAAGCGTGTTAGGATCCTTGAGGAGGAGAAAGAGGATTGAGGTTTGAACTCAACGAGGACACCGCGGTCCTGATTGCTGTGGGCACAGCGACTATCCTCGTCCTAGGGATGGTCGCGTACACCGCGATGCAGCCTAAGCCGACCGAGTACTTCTTCGCCCTCTACCTTCTGGGTCCTACTCGAATGGCCACCGGGTACCCGAAGGAAGTGAGGCGTGGGGAATCAGTCAATCTCTACGTTGGGGTCTACAACAGCATGGGTCGGGTGGAGTGGGTCAGGGTTGTTGTCAAGATTGGGGCGAACGCCACAAGCATACCTACGGATAATGCGCCGTCCTCAGCTCCCGTGGTTAAGACGTATGAGCGAATATTGCTCAGCAATCAGACTTGGGAGTTTCCTGCCTCAATCCCGATCGATGTGCCGGTAGGCAACAATTACGAACTGCTGTTTGAACTATGGTATCTCGATGATCAGTCTAGCCGATATGTCTTCGATGGCCGATGGACCCAGATATGGCTGAATGTCACTTCCTAGATGGGGTCTAGTGCTTGCGGCGTAGCCACGTGGTAGTACTAGGGCTCTTCACCATCTACCTTGTCGCCGTCGGCCTGAGGCTCTTGCCTACGTTCGAAACAGGGCTCCCGTACACCTATGATTCCTGGGAGGACGCTGGGAGGATTGTTCCGGCTCTTAGGAGCGGTTTCTTTCCGAGGATCCTGCCTCACGGTCCCCTGTTCTACGTCCTCGTGTTGCAGTGGTGTGTCCTATCCGGGATGAGCGTCTTCGAGGCTTTTCTCTGGCTAATCCCGTTCCTCTCTTCGACCCTGGTTCTCTCGGTATTTCTTCTGACACGAGAGGTGACGGGTGACGAGCGTGCAGGTTTCTACTCCTCGCTATTCGCTGCCACAGCGAGTTTTCTCCTTCACTGGACATCGACGCCAGTTCCTGAATCTGTCGGGCTGACCTACATAATATTCATCATCTATCTCCTATACCGAACGATCTCTGACGAGGATCCTCGGCATCTATTGATGCTTGCGTTGAGCTACCTTGCAGTAGTCCTCGCCCACCATCTCACGCCACTCCTCTTTCTCACCGGTCTCTCAATTCTGGCGTTGGATGCTCTCATATCTAGGAAGAAAGGCTGGAAGCTCATCACACTCTACATGTTTCTCTCATTTGTCCCGGCCACACTCATCTGGTGGAACCTGGCGATCGCAGACTGGACCATCGGCGTGATCGGACGGATACTCTCCGTTGCTTCTCCCATGTTTGCCTTGGGTGCGGTTGGGGTAGGTCTCTTCTTCGCCGCGATACTCTACGTTGCGAACCGCAAGGGGTGTTTTCCCCTCTCGGGCGGTAGAGAGCTTGCTTTCGCTGTGTCTCTTGCCGGCAGCACTGCATGCCTGCTCCTGGTGGCGGTCGCCTTCCTCTCCACGCAGACGAACTTCAATCTCCCCATGGGATATGTTCTCATCTATGGCGCAAGTCACATGGCTCTGATCTACTTCCCGACCTGGCTTGGTTTCGTCCTGTTCTTCAACCGGAACCAGGAACCTTGGAGAAGGATTTTCTCTCTGTCCTGGTGCCTCGGTACATACTCTGTTGATCTCCTCTTGGCATTCGCCTCGTTTTGGTTCGTGATTAGCTACCGAACATTCTCCTTCCTAATCCTTGTCGGACTCCCTCTCTTAGGATATGGCTACTCCTTTCTATCTCGGCTTGGGAACCCTCGTTGGAGGCCAGTGCAGGGAGTGGTGATAGCATACCTCGCCATTCTCCTCGTTCCACTGGCTTTCCCGTCAGCAAGGCTTGCCTTTGGCAGCGACGAGTTCTACAAGAGTTCGGAATACCGGTCCGCCGTATGGATGAATGATCATATCCTTGGAGAGACGATGCTTGACTCCGATCACCGCATGGGAAAACTGCTTCGTTATGTCACCGGGCAGTTTGTCTGGTTAGGGAATGAGTCTTCTTGGTTAGGCGAGGTCACCCAAAGCGGAGAGATCACATTGGTCTCTCCGTCACTAGAGTACCTTGTCATCACATCGACGATGGTTGAGTACCTAGTGACGGACGGTGTGGAGCGGCAGGGCAAGCCTGTGACCCCTCGGATCATGCGTTACCTAGTTTCATCCGGATACATCGATCTGATCTATAGCTCGGATCACGTGTCAATATTCAGGAATGGTCGCCACGATACTCTAGTTGCCTAGCCTACGAAGCAGTACCTTGAAGTATGAGACCTCGACTAGAGTCGCGGCTATGCCGATAAACCAGAGGCTTATTCTGAATAGTGTGTTGTCGTAGTACCAATCCGGCATGCTCTCCCCCCAGAAGGCCCATAGTGGCTCATTGATTGAGAAGTATAGGAAGAATAGTGCCGAGAGAAGCCAGTAGTGGTGCCAATCCCTCCTGCTCTCCTTCACTATGGAAGCGGAAGTTATCATCAGGGGTGTTATCCAGACTAGGAAAGGCGGGTGTACGTTCTTCATGGTGAAGAAGTAGATGAGGCAGCCTGCCAAGAGTGCTGTGAGAAAACGTTCTTGAGTCCAGTTCTTGGCTCTCATCCTTTGTGTCAGAACTGCAAAGCAGCCTACCGAGAGAGGAAACATGAGTCCTGCGATGTCTCCGACCACGCGCTCGTACTCCATTCGAAGCCGGACTGGTACCCTCAGCTTGTGAACAACCCTTGCGATCTCCCAGTAGGTTACTCCTGTCGGTGTCCTCTGGAGGTGGAACTGAAACATGAAGAGGTATGACTTGTAGTTCCTGATCAAGAACGGGACGCTGACAAGTAACGGGATCACTGATACCAGTGCCAGATACAGGAAGATGTCCTTCCTCTTCTCCTTCCTCATTAGGAAGATGGGTAGCCCGAACACCGGGTAGATCTTCGTGGATATTGCTGCGCCGAGGCAGAGCGCAGATGCCTTGGGTCTATCCTCCAAGTAGAGCCTATAGGCTAGGAAGGTGAAGCAGGCTGCCACGCAGTCGTGCATCGTCCAGACGGAGCTGATCCATATTACATAGGGGTTTAGGAGGTAAGCGGCGCTTGCATATAGGGCATTGTCCTCGCCGATCCTGGGGGAGAGAGAATCGTAGATCAAGCAGCCTAGGATTAGGTCAGTCAGCATCAATGGCAGCTTAATCCATGTGTACAGGGCGCCTGCAGAGTTGAAGGGCATCAGCTCGAAGAGAAAGTAGGATTGTACGATGGATGCGAACCATACAGGGGGATACGCATAGTAGTAGTAGAAGGTTCTGGCTGTTTGGGCTGTCTGAAGTAGCACATCGTAGGGGGATGTCGCAAAGTGGAGAAACTCTCTCCCAGCTCTCGTCCAGACCATCATGTCCCATTCGTGTCTGGTAAGAGGTGCGACCACCAATCTGAGCAGAAACGCTGAGGCGAGTAACACTTGTAACCTGCGGTTTTTCCTCAATCGATCGCATTCCTATGGTTCTTGTAGAGATCCCTGAACAAGGAGAAAGAAATAGCTTTTGGGGATCCGGCGAACGATAATCTTTTTCCCACACTTCGACCAAGAGAAACGCATTCCGCAAACAGGACCGGGAGCGGAGATGCGCCTCAGCCAAGTATAGTTTAATAACAGTATTCCCTTCAAGATGGGTGGACTCGGAGTCTTCCTCATGCTCATCAAAGAAGTAATCCTTGAGAACTTCATGTCTTTCGAGTATGCGAGGATCCCACTGAGACCCGGGGTCAACGTGGTCTGCGGTCCCAATGGTGCAGGCAAGTCCTCGATCCTCTTAGGTGTCTCCGTGGCTCTCGGTCAATCCTACACCGAGAGGTCCAGAAAGCTAAGCGACCTGATCCGCTGGGGGAAGGATACTGCCAGTGTAAGTTTGGTATTCGACAATTCTGGGAGGGGTAGGCGTCGTCGTCCAGTACCCCAGTATGACACCGATGATCTCAGGTTGAGCCGGGGTCTGAGGAAGGACGGCAACTACTGGTTCGAGATAAACTACCGATATGCCACGAAGAGCGAGGTCAGAAAGCTGCTCTCCAGATTCAACATCGATCCAGATAACCTGCTGATCATAATGCATCAGAACATGGTGGAGCAGTTCAGCGTGGTCTCGCCGCAGGACAAGCTGACCATGATCGAAGAGGCCGTTGGCTTCAGGGAGTACCGTGAGAACATCCTGGATGCCCACAAGAAGCTCGGCGGCATCCTGAGCGAGAAGGAAGCCATCTCAAAACTACTGGAGTCTGCCCAGCAGACCCTTGCCTACTGGAAGGAGCAGTACGACCGGTATCGTAGGAAGGAGGAGCTGAAATCTGGGCGCGTCCTGCTCTCTGAGGAACTGGCTTGGGCAGAGGTCTTGAAGCAAGAGAAGTTGGTCTCCGACTGGAAGAAGAAGATAGCGGACAGGGAAGAGGAACTCTCTAGGCTGCGATCGGAGGCGAAGGAGGCCGAGGCTCAGGTTGCCTCGCTCTCGAAGAGGCTTGAGGACTACCGCTCAGACCTCAGAAGACTCTGGGAGGACCTGTCAAAGATCGAACGGGAACGCGGCAGGACTGAGCTTGGCATCACCCTCTCCAAGGAAGAGCTGTCCCATGTATCCGAGCAGATCTCCCTCCTGAACGAGGAGACCCGAAAGTGGAAGGATCAGTTTGACCTCCTCCGAACGAACATGCGCTCGCTCTCCCGCAGATCAGAGGTCGATTCCTGGCTTTCCGGTCTGGACGACGTTCGAACCTCCTTGACGGCGAGCTGGCTCAGCTCCCTGGAGGAGAGGGAACGGTCTGCAAAGGAATCGCTGGCCACCCTGCGACCTGCATTGCGAGATATCGAGGGGGAGTCGGGTCGAACCCGATCGAAGATAGGGGATCTGGCTTCGCTGGCTGATGAAGTCAGTGGCGGGCTGCTGGACGGTAGCGTCAGACTGGCTCTTTCCCAATACCGCGCAAAGAACCTCGAGAAGGAGCTCGACTCCCTCAGGAAGGAACTTGCCTCCACATCATCGGAGCTTGAATCGCAGAGGGAGAAGGCTGAGAAGATCGGGCCAAGGGTTCAGACAACTCGCTCTCTAAGCCAGATCTTGACCGAGATCCAGGCGACCGACGGCTACCTGGCGGCTCTGTCCGATGTAAGCGAGGACTCCGAGAGGATGTACAACTCCTACTTGAAGGTATTCACTGAGCTGGAGAGCAAGTCTCACCTGATCGAGGAGAATCGCAGGAAGGTCTTAGGGGAAGTTGAGGAGAGGATGACGGCTTGGAGAGGGGTCGTGGAGGGTCTCCTCAGCGAGATCAATCCACGCTACCAGCAGATCCTCCAGAGAGTGGGTGGGAACGGCAGTGTCCACCTCGTCAACGCTAGCGACATAGAGGCTGCAGGGGTAGAGCTGTTCATCGGGTTCAAGGGGGCGGCGCCTGTTCCCTTGGACGCCTACACCCAGAGCGGGGGTGAGCGGAGCGTAGCTGTGGTCTCACTACTGCTTGCGCTACAGCACCATGTGCGCTCTCCTTTCAGGGCTGTGGACGAGTACGATGTACACATGGATCCGAGAAACCGTGAGGCGGTCTCCCGATTCCTAATCTCCGTTGTGAAGGCTTCTGAGGAGAGCCAGTACCTAATGATAACTCCCGGCATGATCAACTTCGCCGAAGAGGATACTCACGTCATCACTGTGCAGAATGTGGAGGGCAAGTCGCAGGTAAGGGAGGTTGTTTAACCTTTGGCTGAGAGGAAGCGTCCTGCCGAGGGTCGGGAGCGTCTCCTAGGCATCATAGACATATGCAAGTCTGTCGAGGAAGGAAGGCACGACCCCTTCACCTTGGAGATCGATGAGCTCCTAGAAGTGATTCAACGATACTTCCAGGCGTGGGAGTCGATGGAGGATAGGTGCCTGGACGCCCAGGCGATAAATCGCTTGGCAACCGTGGTGAAGCTGCAGGGGGGCTGGTTGAAGGACCGGTCGACCTCGCTCTATGCCGACCCATTCCTGATAGAACAGAAAATATTGAAGCTTCAGAAGGGTGATCTTGCAAACGCCTTCCTGAGAAGCTGGCATCCTGTGGCTGAGCTTGAGCAGATCTCCCCTGAGAGCCTGAAGATCGCGATCGAGTATTGGAGGAACCTGCTTCCCCTGGCGGACCGGTGGCGCGGTCTCCCAGAAGGCTACGAGTTCGAACTTGGAACCGCCTCCTACGGGGACCTCATAAAGGAGGAGATGGCCTCAGACCAAGTCTTCGACGACTCGATAAGGTCTCTCTGGAATGAGCTGAAGAAGAGATCCCGAGCAGAAGGCAAGATTGACTACTGGGGGTTCATTCGAGCCGACTCCTTCCTCGAGACGGTTCGACGGGCCTACCTCACGAGTTTCCTCATCACATACGGCTATGCCGATCTAGCCGTCGACGCGGTCAACAAGGAGATGTTCCTCTCCGCGAAGAAAGAACAGAAGTTGAACCTGGAGGAGAAGGGTACGGTCTCGATACCGATTCCCATAACCTACGAGAAATGGGTGGAAGACGGGAGGGAGAAGGAGAGCTGAGCGCCCCTCGATTCCATACAAGGGTGAAGAGAGCTGCCCACCTGCTCTTCTTCAAGAGGCATTCAAAGCCGGGGGCGAAGGGATGGGAGTTGAAGCGGAGTGTGGGAAGAGACTACGCCAAGGTCATCGAGCTTCTCGACGAGTCCCTCAAGCCTCTCGACCTGCAGGTTAAGGTAGTCCCGGAAGAGGGGGCGTCCATGAAGGACCTCTCAAGGACGGAGCTTGAGAAGGCCAGGTTCCTCGTTCGTCTCCGAAGCCACCTAACTGGCAGCGAGGCAAAGATGTGTGGGTGGAGAATAGACGATCTCGCTGGCTTAGCCATCTCCATTGCTTACGTGATCTCGAAGAACGGTAAGGCTCCCCGGAAGGACCTTGAAGAGCTCCTAGCACTAAAGCTGCCAGGGTGGCGGGTTGACTGGAACCTCGGCAGATACGTCAGGAACGGCTACTTGGGTGAGGATGAGGGTGGCATGGTCTACCTGGGCTGGAGGGCCCTCGCTGAGGTAGACTATAAGTCTCTCGTAGACATCCTGATCGGGGCTGAGCCTGGGGAGAAGGCGCCTCCCGATGATGCTGAGTGAGATGGGCCTCTTTCCCTCGTCATCTCCTTACCTTCGAAGCGCTTAAAATCGGGTAGGTTAAGTTCTCTCTGGGTGCTTCCTGTGGTGGAGGATCTCTACAGAGCCAGGCTGAAGGAGACCTAGCTCCAAGACTGCAGCCTTCCTGTCATCGCTGGTTGATGACGTCCGTATCGTTGAGGAGGACCTAGATGGGACCGAGGCTCACGATATCATGCTCTTCGAGCAGGGGATCATTAGTGAAAGGGAATTGGCCTCGATACTGGGTGCACTCGAACGCGTCCGAAGGGATTGCCGTGAGGGAAGGCTTGCCCTTGATACGAGGTTTGAGGACATACATGAGCTGATAGAGGCGCGTGTGGTGGATGAGATTGGTATCGAGGTCGGCGGTAAATTGCACACGGGCAGGTCGAGGAATGATCAGGTTGCAGTGGATCTGAGGCTTAGTCTCCGGAACGAGATACTCGGCCTGTCAGGGAAGTTGCTGGACCTGATTGCAGTCCTGGTAGAGGTCTCAGAGAGGCACTCTGAGAGCCTGATGCTCCTCTACACCCATACCCAGCACGCCCAGATCGGCGTCTTCGCGCAATATCTCATCTCATATGTTGATGCACTGGTGAGGGATTTCGAGCGTCTGAGTGACTGCTTCGTCCGTGCGAACTTGAGCCCTCTAGGTGCGTCTGCGATCGGTGGGACGAGCATCCCTATTGATAGGGAGCGGACCTGCGAACTCCTAGGGTTCGAGGGCCTGGTCGAGAACTCGATTGATGCCGTAAGTTCACGCGATTTCGCCGTGGAGACGGTGTCTCATCTGGCGACGCTGATGTCGCATCTTAGCAGGATCTCCGAGGACTTGGTCCTATGGTCCACGAGCGAGTTCGGGTACGTCGAACTGGGTGATGAGTTCTCCTCAACCTCGAGCGTGATGCCGCATAAGAAGAATCCCTGCACGGTCGAACTGGTGAGGGGGAAGACGGGTATCGTCTACGGCGCACTGGTCAGCCTTTTGACCATGGTCAAAGGGTTGACTACAGGCTACAACCGGGACCTTCAGGAGACCAAGGGACCTCTATGGGCTAGCTTCGACGCTGCCGGGTCTTCACTTGAGGTTCTCGCCGGGGTATTCCGGACGCTTGAGGTTAGGGTGGATCGCATGCGGTCCGCGGTTGCCGAAAGCTATGCGCCTGCAGTCGACTTGGCTGAGGCCCTAACTCAGGAATGCCGCCTCTCCTTCAGAGAAGCGCACAGATTGGTTGGGGAACTCGTCCATGAATCAGTGCAGTCAGGGACACCTTTGAGTGAGATCCAAATAGGCGACCTAGAAAGGATCTGCAAGAAGGTATTGGACAGGGATGTCAAGCTATCCCCATCACTCTTGAAGCGGGCAGTGGACCCGGAATCGATTCTCGACAAGAGAAGAAGCAGAGGTGCCCCGAACCCCCGTGAGGTCAAGCGGATGATCTCCCTAAGGAGGAAGAGTGTGAAGGCGCTGAGGACTCGTTTGTCTGAGAGAAAGCTAAAGATTGAAAAGGCAAGAGAGAGACTTATGACCGAGGTCAGCGAACATGCGAAAGAATAGTTGAATGGTGTCTTGGATTGGTTGCCTCTAATATCTCTGGAAAGACCGTTGTTACCGCATATTCAGGCGGACTAGATTCGACTCTGATAGCTGTCCTGCTGAAGGAGAAATACGGGTTCTCCAAGGTGGTGCCCGTACTGGTTGATGTCGGTCAGGGCGAAGAGGAGATAAGGATAGCCAAGGAGAGGGCGCAGATCCTTGGGCTGGACCTCATCTTCGTCGATGCAAAACAGGAGTTTGCAAGGGATTACATATTCCCCTGCATCAAGGCAAATGGTAGCTACAACCAGTATCCGCTCGGTACGTCAATGACCCGGATTCTGATAACAGTTCACGCCATCAAGGTAGCTAAAGAGGTGGGAGCTGAGGCTTTCGCTCACGGGTGCACTGGGAAGGGTAACGACCAGTACAGGATGGAAGTGACCGCAAAGTACTTTGCTCCTGAGATAAGCGTGGTGGCTCCGGTACGGGAGCTCGATCTAACCCGGTCTGCAGAGGAGGACATGTTGCGCAAGTATGGGGTTGAGCCCACGAAGAGGACGACGACGCTAGGAGGAGACGTGAACATGTGGTCCCACTCCATGGGAAGCGGTCAAGTTGAGGACCTCTACTCCCAATATCCAAAGGACTATCTTTGGGTCAAGGACCCTGAAGAGGCGCCTGACAGGCCGAGGATGGTGAAGCTTCTCTACGAGCAGGGCGTTCCTGTCAGCGTCGATGGAGTCAAGGACCCTGTGGAGATAATACTCTACCTGAACAAGGTTGGCGGGGAGAATGGCGTAGGCAGGATCGACGTCCTCGAGGATGGGATAATAGGGCTGAAGTCGAGGGAGCTGTATGAAGCCCCTGCTGCAAAGATACTGATTGCAGCCCACTCAGACCTCGAGCACCTCACGCTTACCAAGGAACAGCTCAGACTGAAGCATGAGATCGACGGGCTCTGGGCAGAACTTGTCTTTCACGCGGGCTGGTTCCATCCCTTGAGGAGAGACTTGGACGCCTTCGTCGATTCAACCCAGCGTTTCGTGAACGGCGAGGTAACGATGAAGCTGTACAAGGGCAGCATGACCATCGTTGAAAGAAGGTCTGATTCCTCCCTGTTTGCTCCTGAACTCCGATCGGTGAAGAAGGGTGGATTTGACCAGAGGCTGGCCGCTGGGGCCGTCGCGATCTTCGCGATACCCTTCGAGCTGTACGGAGAGAAAGATAGATAGACAAACGCTAGCGGCGGTCGCAGTCAGAGTCTGCTTCCCTAGTTGACTTGGCTGGGGGACAGTCTTTTCAGCTCTAGCTCTTGAGGATGTCCTTTGGGTCGGGGTAGATGATCGCTTTCATTCCGACCTTCTCTCCTACGATCTTCACCGCCTTTTCAGCCTCGTCTAGCGGGAACCTGTGGCTTATTATCTTCCTCACGTTTACTTTTCCTGAACTGATGAGTTGCAGGGCCTTCTCTCCGAGGTCCCAGTGTCCACCGATCCCGTAGCTTGCAGTCAAGGTGAGCACACCGTAGTGTATCAGGTTTGGATTGAAGTTCACTCTCGTATCCTCGGTGGCTCCTCCGAAGATGTTGACTATCCCTCCTCTTCTTGCCATCATTAGACCTTGCTCAATCACTACGGGGTGGGCGATGGAGCAGACGACCGCGTCGGCTCCTCTCCCGTTCGTGTGTTTCTTCACGAACTCCACGGGGTCCTCACTCTTCGGGTTGACTACGTAGTCGATGCCTAGTTCTTCTGCCAGTTTGAGTCTGTACTCGAGTGTCTCGCTTACGATTACTGTGGCTCCCACTGCCTTGGCAACCATCGCGTTCATGATCCCCATCGGGCCTGCGCCGATGAGCGCAACGTTATCGAACATCTTCACCTTGCAGACGTTCATTATGCTCTCCATGCATTCGGCAAGGGGTGTCGCGGTTCCTCCCTCCTCGTATGTCACGTTGTCTGGAAGCTTGTCGCAGCCAGCAAAGGGAGGGACTATCATCCCGCCCGGGTACTGTCGATAGCGTCCTTCGATCTTGGCGTACTCCGCGTATCCCACGTATCCTATTCCCTTGATGCGGTCCCCGACCTTGTATCCCTGTACTTCGGATCCAACTTCAACCACGTCTCCAGCCCACTCGTGCCCTGGGTTGAACGGCCACCAGGGCACCCCGTGGTTTCCTGTCATGTACTTACGGTAGTCTGTGGGGCAGACTGAGCACGCTCTTACCTTGACTAAGAGGTCACTGGCCCCTATCTTCGGTTTGTCTATCTCGACCACGCGTAGCTCTGTCACCGGCTCTCCCGGCTTCAGGGACGCCTTATCCCTCTGAAAGAGTAGTGCAGCTTTCATCGATATCTTCCCCTCAACCTCTCTGATAGGAGAACTTTTATTAAATCTGTTTCCAAGTCTTCGATAACCTGCTCAGTGAAGGTTGCTTGAAACCGTTTCATTGACGTTTCCGCCAATACGTGTGGAAACTTGGTAATCGCCTGTTAACTCCGTGATGTTCTTGGGTGTACGAATGCAGAAGCGTCTCATCGCCATGGTTGTTGCCGTGGTTGCTTTAGAGCTGGCTCTAGCTCCTCTGAGCGGTGATCCCCATGACATCAACTATTGGGTGGCAACGGGGTGGCTTCTCGTCTCTGAGGGGAAGAATCCCTACTCAAATCTCTCCTACTCTGATTACACTTATCCTCCGTTCTGGATGGTTGTGATCGCATCCTACTATGCTCTTGGGGGCGTCTTGGTCGATCCCCATAATCCTTGGCTTGGGACTAGTGACCTCGTCTTCTACTTCTTCATGAAGCTCCCGCTCATTATCTCTTCCGCGGTCTTGGGTCTCATCATATCTGGAATAGTGAGGAGGCTGACCTCGAACTCTGATCGGGCCTACCTCGCGGCTTCCCTGTGGCTCCTCAATCCGTATGTGATCTGGAGTGTTGGGGTGGGCGGCATGTTCGATGTTATTCCTGCCCTTTTCAGCCTGCTTGCGATCTGGTTTCTGCTCAGAGATGAGGATTTGTTGAGTGCGCTTATGCTTGGTCTTGGTGTGTCCTCGAAGACGTATCCTCTGCTCTTCCTTCCAGTCATGCTTCTATACCTGCGAAGGAAGAGGTGTGGGCTGAACTCGATTTTGAGGTATCTGGTCTTGGTCTCTGTTCTTCCTATCCTATTCTCTGTTCCATTCTTGGCTCAGGATTCCCAGAGCTACATTTACGCCAATACAGGATACTACTCGGATCACTTTCCAAGACCGACCGGCTTGACCGTCTTTCTAGGTCTCTGGCTGATAGGCTTGGATTCCCAGCTTATCACATTGCTGTCCCAAGCAGCGTTCGGAGTGGCTATGGTCGCAGTATTCCTGTGTATGATCGGGTGGTTGGAGCCCGATGCGGTTCCTATCTACGGATGTCTCTCTCTTCTTATGGCTTTCTTCGCGACGAGCAAGGTTGTGAATGAGCAGTATCTCCTCTGGGCTCTGCCGCTGGTCATCGTGGATGTCTCGACGCACGGTTCGAGGCGTCTCGCTCTGTACCACTCTCTCTGGATCCTGTTCCTAGCTCACCTATTCTCCAACATCTTCTTCTTCAACTTCTTCCACGAATCTCTCAAGCATTTTGCGTCAGAGAGCTTCAGGCGTTGGACGATTTTCTGGATGAACCGTTGGGCTCACAGAGAGAGCATTGTTCAGACCCGTCTGATCATTCGTTCCATCCTTGGACTCCTGAGTTTTCTAACTTGCTCAGTCTATGTTTGGCTTATCAACAAAGAGAATCGCGGTGGGTTGCTTCCGAGGCTGCCCCACTCAACTCGCCATGCGGAGCATTAGGCGGCTCAGGTGATGGAAATCCTTAGATCACTCTGGAGCTTGCAAAGGGGTGTCGCTGGCCCATCCTTTCTGCACGCATGGTGGAGTAGTGTTGTTCCCCATACGTTGAGAGGCTGATGCCGATGAACTCCGGGAGGATGTTCTTTAGAAACTCCTCGGTGGGTTCACCTAACTTGAGCATCGGGCATAGGGAGTCGGCGTAGACGAACAGTTTCCTCCCTCCCGACTCGAGAGATGCTTCTTCTGCTCTCCCGTATTTGGGTTTTCTGAATATCTTGAATGGCCAGAGTTTGCAGGCTAAGGGTTTCAGATTTTGAATTCCGCAGAGCCATTTCCCACCCTGCATGTATTGGAAGATGCATCTTCCCTGCTTCTTCTTCAGGAATAGCCCGTCTATGCCGATCTCTGTGACCGAGAGACCGTAAGCTTGTGTGATTCGGGTCCACTCCCAAGCGCTAAGCGGCACAGTGTATGGTCTGCAACACTCTCCGCAGCCACAGCATCTCCAAGTCTCAACCTGATTCCAAGGTATCACTTTCATATCCGCATCGCGCTCGCCGAGCGGGTTTAGGGTGTCTTGGCTGGGGTGGCAGTCGAGAACCTAATGCTTAGCTGTATCCCTCGGTTATCGTCGAGGACCGATTATAAGAGTCTTTCCAGCTCCGAGATATCTCTTTAGATTCAACAAACGTACTCGTCTGAAGAATGGGTTCCCTAATGAATCGAGATGCTTCTATGTGGAGTCCAACTCTTTTGATGACTCCAAGACCTCACCGATCGCTACCACTTGCCTCAGTGACTTGGCGCCTGACACAATGATGTCCACAAGGTCCTTCTTTGACAGAGAGAGAAGAAGGTATCTTCTGAAGGACTCCTCAGATATTAGTCCTTGGACGAAGCGTTTGTATCTCCTGTCATAATCGAAGCGATCTCTCACAGTCTCATCCTCTTTGGCGGCAGGCTAGATTTTGGAAGGTTTCGCTTATTTGGTTTTCTCAAAAGGCAGTTCTCATAATTTACTCTCGTGGTTAAGCTGGCTCTTCCGTTCTCAAGTGAAGGCAATACATGTGGCTTGTTCGTTGATCAAAGTTCCCTCTCTTTTATATACCTCTCGAAGCAGTCTGGGTTCCCAGCCGGCCGTCAAAGTGTTAAATTCCACCGTTTCAAACTAAGGCTCAATAGGAAGGATTCCTTTGACTGGTATCTTCAGAGCCTATGATATTCGAGGTGTCTACGGCGAGACCCTGACGCCTGAGATCTCGATGAGGATAGGGAAGGTTTTTGGAACGTTTCTGCCGGAAGCGGATAGGATCGTTGTGGGTAAGGATGTCCGTCTGAGTGGATCGGTATTGAAGGCGGCTCTGCTCTCCGGTCTGATGTCGGCGGGTCATGACTGTGTCGATATTGGGACGGTGAGTACCCCTATGCTCTACTTCTCCACGGTCTACAAGGAGAAGTGTGCGGGGGTCATGTTGACAGCTTCTCATAATCCTCCTGAGTACAATGGCTTCAAGTTCTGCCGTGCCGGGATTTCCTACTCCTATGAGACATGTATAGGAGAGATTGAGCGCTTGATGGGGATGGAAGAATTCAGGGCATCCAAGTGGGATAGTACTGGTCAACTGGAGTTTCGAGAGGTTCTTGCTGACTACATTGATGCTCTCGTCAGTCGCGTGTCCTTGGGGCGGGGGCTTAGTGTTGTTATTGATGTTGGCAATGGGTCCTGCGGGTTCGTCCAAGAGGTATTTGAGAGGATCGGGTGCGAGGTTAAGGTTCTGTTTCAGGAGCCTGACGGTCGTTTTCCGAATCATATCCCTGACCCTCTTCGGGATGAGACTCTGGATGCCTTAAGGGCTCAGGTAATAGATGATGGCGCGGACTTGGGTATCGCGTTTGACGGTGATGGTGACCGGGTTGGATTTGTTGATGAGTTGGGGCGGATATTTCGAAGTGACACGGCTCTGATGATTTTCGCTCGCGATGTGCTTCGAAGGTTCCCCGGATCCAAGGTTGTCTTGAATCCGCTGTGCTCGAGGGCTCTCGTCGAGTATGTTGAGGCTCATGGGGGCATCCCTGTGATGTCAAGGGTAGGGCACTCGTACATTCACGAAAAGCTGATCGAAGAGAATGCGGCGTTGGCTGGTGAGATCAGTGGGCACTTCTACTTTGCAAGGGACTACTACGGGTACGATGACGGTGTATTCGCAAGCCTCAAGATGGTCGAGCTGCTCTCCAAGAACTCGATGAAGCTCTCCGAGATCGTTTCAGGTCTACCCTCGTATCCGTCTTCCCCTGAGATCAGGATTCGCTGCCCGGACGACCGGAAGTTCATCGTTGTCGATACGTTGAAGAATCGCTTCGAGAAGAAAGGTATGAAGGTCATAGACATCGATGGAGTCCGAATCGAGTTTGAGCGGGGATGGGGGCTAGTGAGGGCTTCCAACACGGAGCCAGCTCTGGTGCTCCGCTTTGAGGGCGACACCGAGGACGATTTGAGAGAGATCCGTGAGATGATGATGGCTGAGGTAGACTCGGTCCTTGCGGGCAAGTAGTTCCGGATGATGGGGATCAGCTTTCCGGGGATGTCTGTTCTTCGTACTTCTTGCCCCAATGAGGAGCCTAAGGGAGAGGGAGAAGAGTAGGTTGGATGATCGATGGGAAGCTGCAGTGACCTAGAAGAGAAGGTAGTTGAGTCCACAAGAATCTATGAGGGCAAGGTAGTAAGTCTCAGGAGGGACACTTTACTCCTACCCTCTGGAAAGAGGTTCGACCGGGAGGTCGTTGAACACCACGGGGCCGTGGCTGCGGTGGCATTGCTTGACGAGAATACGGTAGTCTTGGTCCGGCAGTACAGACACGCGGCTGGCGAGGTTCTCTTGGAGATCCCTGCTGGGACTCTGAAAATCGATGAGGACCCGGATAGCTGTATGGAACGTGAGCTCATCGAGGAGATCGGATATCGTCCTGGGAGATTGGAAAGGTTGTTGACTCTTTATCTTGCGCCAGGGTATAGTAGTGAGTTGATGTACATCTATCTGGCAACGGGTCTCGTTGAGACTGGGATGAGGCTGGATGAGGATGAGTTCATTGAAGTGGTGAAGCTGGACCTGTCTGAGGTCTTGAAGATGATATTCGAGTCGAAGATAAGGGATGCCAAGACTACCTGTGGCGTTCTGGCATACTGTCTCAGAAAGGGAAGCAGGTGAAGATGGCTGATAGTAGGGGACCGATGGATGCACCGATCTTTGGGATCTCGGAAGGGTGATCAGTCCGGTGAGGTCTTTCGTCGACTGAACAGGTACTATGGTATACTTGATGGTCGACTCCCTGCAAGATATCGTCTGGCTAAGAGACTGGCGGCAGAAGTAGATCTAAGTCTCCCTTTGGATGAGCTTTGGAAGACGCATGGGGCTTTGCGGTCACCGTTCTCTGGGCTTCTAAGGAAAGTTGACGAAGGTGATGCTTCTCTTGATCAGATGAGGGTGCCGCGTCTCTCTTATCTAGACTTGAAGGTTGAGATTGCAGACAGGATCGTTAGAAGCTGCCACTTGTGCCAGAGGAGGTGCTCTGCTGACCGATCTAGAGGAGAACATGGATCCTGCAGGCTTGGGCTTGACGCCAATGTCTCGAGCGCCTTCCTCCACATGGGCGAGGAACCGCCCCTGATTCCGTCAGGGACAGTGTTCTTCTCTTCATGTACCTTCAGGTGCGTCTTCTGCCAGAATCACGACATCTCAACTAACCCCACAGCTGGGACCAAGGCATCTCCGAGAGAGCTTGCGTCGATCTTTTCTTCCCTGAGTCGAGCGGGTGCTGCAAACATAAACTTGGTGGGAGGAGAGCCGACGCCGAACATTCCTTCCATCCTTAAGGCACTCGTCTGCCTTGACGTAGATATCCCGATACTTTGGAACTCGAACATGTACTGCTCCATAGAGTCGATGGAGCTGATCCTAGATCTGATGGACTTCTGGCTTCCTGACCTAAAATATGGTAACGACCAGTGTGCCCTCCGCCTCTCAGGGATCCCAGACTACTTCGATGTCGTCTCAAGGAACCATAAGATCGCTCACGACAGGGGTAGCGGCGAGATGATAATCAGGCACCTCGTCCTCCCAAACCACCTAGAATGCTGCACCATGCCGACGCTCGAATGGATTGCCGAGAACTGCCCTAGGGCTCTCGTGAACGTGATGCAGCAGTATCGACCGTCACATCTCGTTCCGGGGAACCCAAAGTACGCCGAGATCGACAGATATCCGCCGCGGGAAGAGCTTCGGAAGGCGTATGACAAGGCTGATCAACTGGGGATAGTCTGGAAACCTGTATCCTGAGGAGAGGGGGGATCAAAAGGTTTAAACCCTCGGCTCTTTTTTCCCATCTCACGGAATCGACGGTCAAGAGTCTTTAGGTTTCTCTCTGGCTGGACTTGAGTTAAACCTAAATATGTCTCCTGATGATATATCCATGAATGTATTAGGTGGAAAGAGAATATGATACAGAACCTCCTCAGAACCGGGCTTCTATTCATCATACTCACCGGTTTCCTATTGGGATTCAGCTATGTCGTCGGCTTCGATCCACTCTTCGCGCTTCTCCTGGCCGGTGTACTGAACTTCCTGATGTACTTCTTCTCAGACAAGATCGTCCTCGCCATGACGGGGGCAAAGGAAATCTCCGACGCAGAGGCTCCTGGCCTTCACCAGATCGTTGAGTCGTTGGCATCGCAAGCAGGCATCCCCAAGCCCAAGATCTATGTTGTGCAGAACGATGTTCCTAACGCCTTCGCGACAGGCAGGAACCCACGTCATTCCTCAATCTGCGTCCATTCAGGTCTTCTGAAGATGCTGAACAAGGAGGAGATCGAAGGGGTGCTCAGCCATGAACTATCTCATGTCAGGAACTACGACACTCTAACAATGGTGGTCGCTGCAACCCTCGCAGGGGCTATCACAATGATGGCACGGATGTTCTACTACTCGTCACTCGGCTATGGAAGTAGAGACGAGAGGAGAGGGAATGGTTTCGGCGAATTGCTCATGCTGATCTTCGCTCCCATAGCAGCCTCTCTCATCCAGTTGGCAATCTCGCGTACAAGGGAGTATGCTGCTGATGAGAGCGGGGCCCTACTGTCAAGAAAACCTTTGGCCCTCGCAAGCGCCCTTGAGAAGATAAGCTCCTACGCGAGTTGGCGCCCGATGAACCCTTCCTCCTCCAACCCAGCGCTTGCTCCACTGTACATAATCAACCCGTTCAAGGGCGGTTCCTTCATGGAACTCTTCATGACGCATCCTGCGACCCCCAAGAGGATAGCCCGGTTGAGAGATCTGGCTTCGAGGGTCTAGTGCTCCGCTCCCATCTCCGTGGTGTTCCTCCAGATTCAGAAGAAGACTTGAACCCTCTCTCCGCCCAGTTCCTTCCTGAACTCTCTCACAGCCCACAGGAGGAAGTCTCTGCTCACCGGCTTCACCATCGGACGGGCAGGGGATCTCCTGACGGTGTGGATCTGGACCTTTCCAGGCTGGATCTCTCCTAGGGTCTTGGCTATCTTTCTTGCCTCCTCCTTTGTGTCGTTGGTGTTCAGCCCACTAGGATAGCTCGTGATGAATAGGACTTCGACCGTGACGCCGGTTCCTTTTTCGTCGATAAGCCTACTTATTCCCTCAACGATCTTTCTTGAGGTGAGATCTTGGTCAGCCGGCTCATGCATGCTCCAGAAAACGTTGTTGGATGCCGCATTCATCTTGGCGATCACCTCGTCAGCCTTCAGTAACCTCGTTCTGACCTCAGCCTGAGTGAGCAGAGAGGAGTTTGTGATGACTTTGACGGGTAGCGAGCTCTCCCTCTTTGCGGTCTGTATAAACTCTCCGAGCCGATGTTCAAGTGTGGGTTCTCCTGTTCCCGAGAAGGTGATCGACTTTAGATCTCTTCTCCCTGTCCTCATCAGCCCTCCATGAAGCGCTTCGAGAAAGTCCTCTTCCGAGACCTTGCTACTAAACTCGGATGGGTCCTTTATCTTGACAAGGGTTCTCCCCCTCTCACAGTACACACAGTCAAACGTACACGTCATCGGAGTGAGATCGACCCCGAGCGAAAGACCAAGGCGCATTGATTCGTGCGGTCCATAAACGATGCCGTATGGCGATCGCAATTCCATCCTCTTCTCTGAGCTGGCCTACGATATCTATCTTCCATTGTTCTGCCGATTGGAGGGAAAGTTTTTGTGCTCTCTTTATGACTTCGATTCTGTCATGATAGCGATACAGAAGACTTCTAGAGCGTACTGATCTGATACCAATATGCACTGGCGAAACTGGAAAGCGTAGTTAGTGTAATAGGATAAGTCATCGGGAATGGGCATCTCCTGGAGCTTTCAACAATGAACCTGGTAATTGAAGAAGCGGTTAGGAAACGGTACCCTGATCTGTTGGTTCCCTATGCGAATGTTCGAGATATCACTGTTCAGTCGTATTCAAGAGAGCTTCTTAGCCTTAAGGCGCAGATCCTGGCAATGGTGAGATCTCAATACGACTTGTTGACCTTGAAAGACCATCCAGTGTTCAGGGCTTACAGAGACTTCTTCTGGGGAATCGGTATCGATGCCACGAAGATCCGTCCGGCTGGAGAGGCTCTCATACGCAGAGTGCTGAGAGGGGGAGAGATCCCTTCGATAAACACTCTGGTTGATGCCTACAACCTGGCATCGATGGAGACGGGTATAGCTCTAGCTGCTTTTGACACCGATCAGACTCGCGGCTTAATGGTTCTTCGTTTCTCCGAGAAGGGCGAGGAGTTCCTTGGCATAGGTATGGACTCGCCGATCGTCCTCAAAGGAGGGGAAGTCGTGGTCAGTGATCAAGACGGTGTTCTAGCAATCTACCCCTACAGAGATGCGGAGAGATCAAAGATTCAACTCACAACTAGGTCCGCCATTATTCTTGCCTGCGGTGTGCCAGGAATTGGGCTTGATTCTCTGAGGCAATCCGTATCGATCTCCGTCGGATACATCACAAGGTTCTGTGGAGGATTGCCTGATATGCGTCCCTGAGTACTGGTTGAGGAACCGTCCCTGACAGTATGGGACTCAAACATATCCGAAGGATTGATCTGCAAGGATCATCAGAATACTATGTGATTCTTCCTCAGATCTTTGTCTTCAGGAGGGGAAAGAGGAATGAGACGCATCTACATGGACTACGCTGCCACGACGCCCGTTGACGACCGGGTATTGAAGACTATGCTTCCCTACTTCAGTGAGCTCTATGGGAATGCCTCCGAGATCCACAGCTTCGGCCTCGAAGCCAAGAGGGCCCTTGAGGAGTCTAGAGCAAAGGTTGCTCACATCCTGAACTCGGATCCTAGCCAGATCATCTTCACCTCGGGTGCGACGGAGTCGAACAACTTGGCACTGAAAGGTATCGCGTTCGCGGACGAGAAGAAGGGTAGACACATCATGATCTCTTCGATCGAACATCACTGCGTCCTCGACACCGCCAAATGGTTGGAGACCCGCGGGTTTGATATCACGCTGCTACCTGTCGATAAGTATGGTCTGGTGGATCCTATCGCTGTTGAGGAGGCGATAAGAGATGATACCTTGCTTGTATCCGTCATGCACTCGAACAACGAGATCGGCGTACTCGAGCCGATCGCCGAGATTGGGGAGGTCTGTAGAGAGAAGGGCGTATATTTCCACTCTGATGCCGTGCAGAGTCTGGGCAAGGTCCCTGTGGACGTGGAGGAGCTGGGCGTGGACCTCCTATCCGTCTCTTCCCACAAACTGTATGGTCCGAAGGGTGTCGGGGCACTATACATCTCTGAAGGGGTGAGGTTGGAGCCTCTCGCTCATGGTGGTGGTCACGAGTCGGGCATAAGGTCTGGTACCGAGAATGTGGCGGGCATCGTTGGTTTCGGGGAGGCTTGCAGAATCGCAGAAGAGGAGATGCCCAAAGAGAGTCCTAGGCTGACTATGCTGAGAGACAAGCTTGTCTCAAGAATCTTGGAAGTCAGGGATACCTGCCTCAATGGTCACGCTACGAAAAGGCTGCCGAACAACGCCAACTTCAGCTTCAAGTACATCGAGGGTGAGGCTCTACTGCTGAGGCTCGACGACAAAGGAGTCGCAGCCTCTACGGGATCCGCCTGCTCCTCAAAGTCTGCCGAACCAAGCCATATCCTTCTTGCACTAGGGCTGAAGCCTGAGGATGCCCGAGGATCCCTGAGGCTTACCCTCGGAAGATGGACGACCGGGGATGAGGTGGACTATGTCTTGGAGGTACTACCCCCAATTGTAGAAGAACTCCGATCACTCTCCCCCCTTGCGAGATAACTAATCTCCTAGTGCACGGCCACATTGGCTGGAAACCCTGCCCAAGGATGTCCTTCTGAAGTATAGCGAGTTAGACATCGTCTGAGCGAGTTGGATTCCGATTGCAGAAGCCCACACACGCGTTTCTTGGAGTAGCCT
>CAZBVH010000016.1:0-25224 GCA_964495315.1 uncultured Candidatus Bathyarchaeia archaeon
TTTGGATACTACTGTTGGTTCGCGTGTTGTGTGGCAACCGCATTTGCGGCAGCAAGAATACTGTGACGGGTTCCAAATACTCTGAGCTACCGCTGACAGCCATTTATGCAAAAGAGGAGAAAGAAAGAGCCTGGCAGGAACGCCTTAGTACTGAGGCATCCCTGGGGGCATTCCACCCGGTCCACCCGGAGGCATCGCAGGTTCCTTGGGCTTCGAAGAGGCGATCACATCGTCTATTCTGAGAATCATTGAAGACGTTTCGGTGGCAGCTTTGATCAGGTGTTCCTTCATCATTGCAGGCTCTATGACACCTTTAGCCATCATGTCAATAACTTCTCCGCTGAAGGCGTCCACACCGACCCAGCGCTTCTTCTTCTCGTGGGCTGCTCTCAAAGCCACTAGTATGTCGATCGGCTCCAGACCCGCATTCTCAGCAAGTATACGGGGGATCGCCTCAAAAGCATCAGCGAAGGCCTCGATCGCAAGTTGCTCACGCCCCCCGATCTCCGGAGCGTAGCTCCGAAGATCCTTGGCTAACTCAACCTCTATCGCTCCTCCACCAGCAACGATCCTACTGTCCTCAACGACGTCTGCCACGACGCTAAGCGAGTCGTGGAGTGCCCGCTCAGCCTCATCTACCATCCTCTCCAGGCCTGCTCTGACCAGTATCGAAACTGACTTAGGATCCTTGCACTTCTGGACAAAGACCAGCTTGTCCTCACCGAGCTTTCGTTCCTCCACCAAGCCGGCGAAGCCTAGGTCCTCCGCTTTGAGATCTTCTAGGCTTGTCGTCAACTTTGCGCCAGTAGCTCTGGATAGCTTCTCCATATCAGACTTCTTTACACGTCTCACCGCCATGATCTTGGCTTTCGCCAACATGTGCTGGGAGAGGTCGTCAATCCCTTTCTGGCAGAAGACCACATTCGCGCCGGTCTCCTTGATCTTCTCAACCTGAGCTCTCAGCATCCGTTCCTCTCCATCGAGGAAAGCCTTCATCTGGGAGGGGTCACGTATCCGGATCTCGGCACTGAACTCAGTCTTCTCTATCTCGAGAGCAGAGTCAAGCAACGCGATCTTCGCGTTTTCAATGACCTTAGGCATGCCCGGATTCACGACTTCCTTGTCGACGATCAACCCCCGGATCAATTCGGCATCCAATAGGCTCTCGCCAGTCTTTTTCACAACCTGGATCTGATCAATATCAACGACCGTCTTGCCCCCGCGAGCCTCCTTGACCTGGTTTATTGCGTCGATCGCGAGGTCAGCGAAGAGCTCTCGGGCAATCCCAATGCTCTTGTTAAAAGTGCTGGTGATCGCAATCTTGCGAAGGGTGTCCTTGTCGTTAGGGTCGATCTTAACCGCCAGTTTCTTGAGAGCGTCAATAGACCGGTCGACCGCTTTTCTGTATCCTCCCACTATGATCGTCGGGTGAATGTTCTGATCGAGAAGATCCTCAGCCTTCTTCAAGAGTTCTCCAGCAAGGATGACCACTGAGGTCGTTCCGTCACCGACTTCTTCGTCCTGGGTCTTCGCTGCCTCAACCATCATCTTGGCAGCTGGATGCTGGACGTCTACATCTTTTAGGATAGTAGCCCCATCGTTCGTTATCGTCACATCACCTAGGCTACTCACCAGCATCTTATCCATGCCCCTGGGACCCAGGGTCGTCTTAACTACCTCAGCGATGATCTTAGCCGCCATGATGTTGTTTCTCTGGGCCTCTTTGCCTCTACTACGGCTAGTTCCTTCCCTTACGATTAGAATAGGCTGTCCACCCAGTTCACCTGGTACTGCATACGACATTTGAGAACCTCCTTTTCGAGGATTCATGTACATGAAAAAATATCGATCATATAAGGATTTCAGTTGAACAGAAGGAAGAAATGCCCGATGAGAGCTGAAGAAAAGAACTGTTCGAGTGGAGATGACGTTCGAAAGAAACAGACATCGAGCCCACTAGGAGACACGGAAGTATTCCAGTCAAAGCCTATCCCTTGACGTGCAGAAGCCCTAGGCGTTAACAACGTATGTCGTAGCATTGAAGCTCTAGCGAGCCAGCAGGGTATGCAAAAGAAATCTATAAAAGACGGAGGATAACAGCATTCTGCATCACATACGTAAACACAAAATTGAGAAACCGACGGAGGAGAATTGTTGGGTAAGATCCGATCTGAGCTTGTAAAGCGGTCTGCAGAACAATTGGTCGGGGCTTATCCAAACAACTTCTCAACGAATTTTGAAGAAAACAAGAAGAAACTCGAGGGACGAGCTCTAATACCCTCCAACAAGATCAAGAATCAGATCGCAGGATACATCACGAGACTAAAGAAACTGGAATCACGACCCACGGAGCAGACGGCAAGAATCTAACCTGTGCGGCAGGATCTCTCCTCCACCCAAAATATCAGCTCTTTTAGGAGCGGAAGAACACTGATTTCTTGAGGTCCCCCTCGAAAGGCATCCAACAGGTTTGATGACGAATGAGTGGGAATAGCGGAGTCACTATTGAGGTGTTCGGGGCTCTAGCCGGATACGCAGGAACCAGAATGCTTACGATCAGCTTCCCTGGACCAGTACCGTTCAAGACACTTCTGAAAGAGCTTGAGGCAAGGCTACCGGAAGACTTCAGCTCAGCAATCCGGAATAGGAGCGCCATCCTCATGCTCGTAAATGACAGAGAGATAAGTGTTCTAATGGGGATGAACACGCAGGTCTCGCCTGGAGACAAAGTGGTTCTCCTACCAGTCTCCCATGGAGGAAGCAGATAGACGCATCTAGGACCAAGACCACTCTGAGAAGTGAGTGAACAGTTTTCCTTCGGGAACGTGAGACCACTACGCCTAACAAGCAAAAATAGACTTATAGATCAGCGAGAATCAGAGGATCTGCAATTAGAAGGGTCACCGTAATGCCAGAGGAAATCACATACGAAGTGCCGACGTGGGGCGAACTTTACAAGATGACAATAGAGCTGGCAGACAAAGTCAAAGAGAGCCGATTCCAACCCGAAATAATCGTGGGGGTATCAAGAGGAGGATGGACGCCAGCACGAGTTATGTCAGATCTACTTGACAACCCGAACCTTGCCAATGTTAGAGTTCAGTTCTACGAGGACATCTACCGGACATCTGAAGAGCCTCAAATAACTCAGCCTGTCTCTGTCCCGGTCAAAGGGAAACGTGTCCTCGTAGTGGACGATGTCGCCGACACGGGAAAGTCTCTCAAACTCATAAGGGAGAAGCTCCTCGAAGATGGGGCCGCCGAAGTAAGGATAGCTACCATATTCTTCAAGCCTTGGAGCATCACCCGACCTGACTTCTACGTAAAGACCACAGACGCATGGATATGCTTTTCCTGGGAATGGTATGAATCTGTGAAGAAGATCGGGGGGAAGCTAAGGAGCGAGGGTAAGCCCCTCCCACTAATCGAGGAGTTCCTGGTGTCGATAGGTATGGAGCCGTTCATCGTCAGAAAGTTCGTCAGAGAAATCTTCAAGGAAAGTCCGCCGGCAAAGGGGCGTACATAGCTAAGAACGTTCGGTTCTTAGCAGACTGAGGACTGCGGCTCTTGCAGCCTGTTCTGCGATTGCCAAGCTATCCGCCGCGACTATGAGTATCGCGTCCCCTATTCTCGGCTTGAAATGGCTCAACAACTGAGCTGCGACGCCAGGAAAATCCTTCTCCGCATCCTCACTCAAACCAGGCACTGAGAGCAAGCCACCCTTGAATATGAGAGTCATGGCTCCTAGAGCTCCAGCCCTTACGGAAGCATCCCTTTCCTCGATTCCAGATCGTACCAAGTGAGAAGCGCCGCGAACGAGAATAGCCACGCTGGACCCATCTAGACCGAGTGGATTTCCCGTTAGAGGAACGGATCTTGAAACGATGCGTCGGACCCCTTCCAAGACATTCCTACCACGCGGGGTAAGTGAACAACCAGATCGGGTTACCCTAATCAGTCCTCCGTCCCTTAGACGTTCGACTATTGTCCTCCCGGCCCCCTCACCCAGACCCAGGAACTTCGATAATCGGCTTCGACCGATGGGTTCGTCAAGCTCTACGAACTCCATCGCCCATAGTAAGTGATAGTCGTTGAATGATGGCAAAGGACCTGGGGCTCGGATTTTCGAAAGACCCGTTATGACGGACAGTTCTCGCATTACTCCTCACAACCAGCCGGATTCAACGTGAAATCAAAGTTCAATACTTCAGAGTTCAATGCTTTTCTCTAGAGATGGTCTCCTGTGAGAGAGAAAAGCCTTTTGAGTTGGCAAGAAATAGTTGGATGGATTATCCATCCAAATGTCCATCAAAGTCAAGAGGAAAGGATAGCAGAGAATGAGACGAGAGATCAAAGCACTACTAGTCATAGCCATAATACTGCCTATCATCGTGGCCGCGATTTCATGGAGCAGAGAATCAGAACAAATACCGGAGACAACCTACCCACTAGTTATCAGAGATGATGTCGGCAGAACCGTCAAGCTGGGGTCTGAACCTGAAAGGATAGTGTCGCTCGCCCCAGGAAACACGGAGATCCTGTTCGCCCTCGGCCTGGAGAAGAGAGTCGTGGGGGTAAGCGATCAATGCGACTATCCCGCCGAAGCAAGGGACAAACCTAAGGTTGGTGGGTTTGCCACGATAAGCATAGAGAGAACGGTATCACTCAAACCGGACGTAGTCTTGGCATCAGGAAGCATCCAGCTTGAGATAGCAGATCAACTTAGCGATCTGGGGATCAAGACAATAGTACTCTTCCCAAGAACGATCGAGAGCATTCTGGGAGACATAGAGTTAGTGGGAGAGGTTACGAACAGGAATAGTGAGGCCAAGGCGCTAGTAACAAGGCTGAGAGGCAGAATCGAGTTCATCCGAGCGGGAACCCGCCAGTTAATGTCGAGACCAAGGGTCTATTACGAGATATGGCACAGTCCTCTGATGAGCGCAGGGCACGGCACTTGGATAGACGAGCTAATTGAGCTTTCAGGGGGAAGAAACATATTCTCGGATTCTTCCGATCCCTATCCCATTATTAGTTCTGAGTTGGTGATCGAAAGAGACCCTGAGATTATAATCATCAATAGAGGCTACATGGGCGGCGAGGCAAGGGGGGAAATGTTGCGGAGAGCAGGGTGGGACAGAATATCGGCAGTCATCAGCGGAAGAATCTACGAGATGGACGAGAACCTACTAGTGAGACCGGGCCCTAGGATAGTTGATGGATTGGAGGCATTGGCAAAGGCGATTCACCCCGAACTCTTTGGGTAGATATTTGTCGGGAGAAAACCAGAATGAAGAGAAGCACCATTCTTGAGGAACCCATCGGTCGACCGCCGGATCGCGGAGTCAAGATGGGGCTCCTGCTCATCATGTTGATCCTGACCGTCTTCATCTCCCTTTCTGTGGGATCGGTGGACCTGAGCATAGAGAGAATCCTCTCAGTCCTCGTCGAGAAGGCGGTGCACACGACAGAGAGGAATCCCACTGCGACAAGGTCCATTGAGGAAATCATCGTTCTTCAGATTAGGCTACCAAGAGTGTTGGTCGGCGTGATGGTCGGTGCATCTCTAGCTGTCTCTGGAGTTGTTCTCCAGGCAATTTTCAAGAATCCGATGGCAGACCCATTTGTAACAGGAGTCTCCTCAGGAGCTGCTCTCGGAGCCAGCATCGGCATCGTCGCCGGTATAGGTCGAGCAGTTTTCGGACTGGGATTCATATCAGTCAGCGCGTTGCTTGGGGCTCTGGGGGCAATCCTCCTCGTCTCTATGATCTCGAGAGCCCGATCTGGGGATCAGACACTTAGGCTTCTGCTTTCCGGCTTATCAGTCAACTACCTCTTCTCAGCGTTAACCTCAATGATCATGATCCTTTCTGGAGAGGAGCTGCACGCTGTCATCTCGTGGCTAATGGGTGGACTGACGAGCAGCACCTGGGTACACGTCGAGGTAGGTCTACCAGTCACAATACTCGGACTCGCAGGCACGTACCTATCCTCGAGGGAGATGAATGTTATGCTACTCAGCGATGAAGAAGCTCAACACTTAGGAGTTGAGGTGGAGAGAACTCGGCGAAGACTACTCATACTAGCTTCGGCGACGACAGCGGTAGCCGTGTCCCTGACGGGCACGATCGGATTCGTAGGACTGATAACACCGCATATCGCAAGGGCGATCTTTGGTCCAGATCACCGAATCCTTGTTCCCACCTCGGCGATCTTGGGGTCAGTAATGCTCGTCATCTCCGATGCTGTTGCAAGAATAATTCTGATCCCCTCGGAGATACCCGTCGGAATCGTAACATCATTGCTAGGTGGACCGTTCTTCATCTATCTTCTTGCGAGCAGAATGAGGACAGATTCACAATGAGGAAAGCCGGATGACCCAGCATGTGCTTGAAGTCAGAGACGTAACCTGTCATTATAGCTCAATGAAAGTCATCGAGAATGTGAGCCTGAGAGTCGAAACTGGAGATTTTCTCGGAGTCCTTGGACCGAATGGTTCAGGGAAGACTTCCCTTATCCGATCCTCCAGCGGACTCCTGAAACCGAGTTCGGGCCAGATAGTCCTGGATGGACTGGATCTATACTCGATGAGTAGGAGAGAAATCTCAGGGAAGATCTCAGTAGTACCTCAGACTCCCCATTTCGAGCCTAACTTCACGGCTTTCGACACAGTCGTCTTGGGGAGGACGCCCCACCTCAACTGGCTTGAGAACGAAGACGAGGAGGATATACGGATAGCGATCGAGGCCATGAGAATCTTGGGAATAGAGGAACTCGCAAAGAGGCGAGTGGGAGAACTGAGCGGAGGGGAGAAACAGAAAGTGCTGATTGCACGGGCACTTACCCAGCAACCCAAAATTCTCCTCCTAGATGAACCTACAACCCACTTAGACGTTAGCAGCAGAATCGAGACAATAAGCCTCATCAAAGGATTATGCCTAAAAGAGAAACTTGCAGTGGTCGCGGTATTTCATGACCTGAATCTCGCCGCACAATACTGCGACTCAGTGATCTTGCTCAAGGAAGGTAGAACCGTCGCCTCAGGAGCCATAGAAGAAGTGATGAGAAGCGAGACAATCAAGAACACCTTTGGAATAGACATCGAAGTAAGGAGGCAACCTAAGACAGGAAGCATATTCCTGGTACCTTTACTCGGGCACCCTGCAGAAAGACAGAACCACACAGGAAGAATACATGTGGTTTGTGGTGGGGGAACAGGATCATTCCTCATGATGGAGTTGAACTGTCGAGGATACTCCGTAACGAGCGGTGTCCTCAATGTTTTGGACACAGATAACGAGACAGCGCAAGAACTGGGAATACCGGTAATCAATGAAGCACCGTTCTCGCCGATATCTGATGAAAACTATAGAGAACACTTGAAGATGATGGCGGCAAGCCATCTGGTGATTCTGAGCAATGTGCCCTTTGGGAAAGGGAACATAAGGAATCTTGAAGCGGTCGTAGAGGCGCACGGCAGAGGAAAGAAAATTCTGGTGATAGAGGGGGATCTGAAGAAGAGAGACTTCACCCACGGCATTGCAGGGGATTACCTCACGCAACTGAGAGAGAGGGGAGCAATATTAGTTCAGAACGAAGAGGAAGCGCTCTCCAAAGTGGAAGCCATATTCTCAGGAGAGGAAGCAAGCCAAGAGCGAAACGTCACAAGCACATCGTCCCTATGCAGACCAGTCCACGAGATACCGAGGCCAACAGGTGAAAACAAGCATTGCCAAAAGTGAAAAGCCACGGCAGACTTAGCGAAGAATCCTATAGATCCCATGGAGGAAGGATCTGGCAGGCCGCATTGGAAACTGGGAGAGACCCCAAAGAGCTGCTGGATTTCAGTGCGAACGCTAACCCTCTCGGACCATCACCCAAAGCCATCTCCGCCATCAGGGAGAGCCTCTGGAGGCTGCCCCACTACCCTGACCCGAACTCCACACATCTTCGCCAGGTGATCGCAAGACGTTTCTCGACGACCCTTGATAGCGTCGTGGCAGGTAACGGGTCAACGGAGATAATACATCTCTTTGCGGAAGCAAACCTCCAGGGAAAAGGTGAGGTAGTAATCCCTCAGCCGACCTTTGCAGAGTATGAAGCTGCAACTCGAAGATTCGAAGGAAAACCGAAGTTTGTCTTCGCAGGACCCAAAACGCTCCACCTTCCCCTCGACAAGATAGTAGCTAGAGTAGGACTTGAGACCAAAGCGGTCTTCATCTGCAATCCAAACAACCCAACTGGGGAACTCGTTGAGAGGAACAGAATTCTTGAACTCGTCAAGAAGACGGGGGAGGAAAACGTTCCAACACTTGTCGATGAAACGTTCATAGAGTTCTCAGAGCGAGAGAGGGACTCGTCCCTTGTGTACCTTGCTCCCAAATTTCCCAACCTGATAGTGCTGAGATCGTTTACGAAGATATATGCGCTCACAGGACTGAGGGTCGGATTCGCGATAGGTCACAGGGACATGATTGAGCCGATTCTAAGGAGAAAAGAGCCCTGGAACGTCAACTGCTTGGCAGAAGCTGGAGCCCTGGCATCGCTAGGTGACGAAGACTACGTGCGGAAGACGAAGGAACTGATTCAGAAGGAGAAACGCTTCCTCCAAGAACGGCTGAGCCAAGTGCCCGGCTTGAGACCCTTCCCATCGGAAGCAAACTTCATACTAGTCTGCACTCAGGAGACAGGCAAGACATCCCGTGAAATCCAATCCAGACTGCTGAGAAGAGGAATCATCGTGAGAGATTGCAGCTCTTTCAGAGGCCTCGGGGACTTCTTCATCAGAGTTGCGGTGAAGCGAAGAAAGCAGAATGAGACACTTATCAAGGCACTCTCGGAGATCGTTACATGAGCAAGGCAAGACAGGGACGCAGGCTTCTTCTCGACAACGGCCCGATTCTCGACGAACTCATCGGCTTTCTGACCGAAAAGAATGGCAGAGGCGAGAGAACAGCCGAGAGTCCAGAGGCAAGAGAAGCATTGAATCAAAGCTTGGAGGGGCTAGGATCCGTCATGCTCCAGAAGTTGAAGTTCGACAGCACAATACAAGTGATGGGTCTCCAAGAATCAGATTAGCGAGGCGCACCCAGTTGCAGCTCATTTGGATACGACTCATCATGCTATTTCTGGCAATAATCATGGATTGGGTCTTCGGAGAACCTCCTGAGAAGCTGCATCCGACCGTCTGGATGGGGAAGTATATTTTGAGGGGGAAGAATCTTGCTCTCAAGAGTAGTGATGAGAAGAAGCAAAGGGTCTGGGGTACAGGCATAGCGATCTCGACGATTCTGCTGTTCACGGTTCCCGCCTATGTACTAGAAGGATTCGTTCTTGGTTCCGGCGGGAGCATAGCGTACATCCTCCTCGCCGCAATTGCATTGAAGGTCACGTTTGCGGTTAGGTGCATGCATCAATTCGCCATGAATCTCTCTTCCGCAATCGAGGATGGAAGGCTTGAAGACGCGAGAGAACAACTTCCCTACTTGGTTCGGAGAGAGCCATGGAGATTAGGCCAGCGGCAGATGATCTCAGCCGCTGTGGAGTCTATCGCCGAAGGAATCGTTGACGGCGCGGTCTCACCGCTCTTCTACTTCTCCATGCTTGGCTTACCGGGAGCCGTGGCTTACAGGGCAATAAACACCCTCGATTCCATGGTCGGGTACAAGGACCAAACGCACAGAGAAGTAGGCTTCTTCTCGGCGAAACTTGACACGATCGCAAACTACATTCCCGCACGCCTATCCGCTCTTCTTCTCATACTCTCGGCACAAATACTGGGAGAGAATAGCAGGAGATCGCTGGAGATACTCAGGAGAGACCACTCGAAGACGGAGAGCTTGAATGCTGGGTGGTCTATGTCCGCGATGGCAGGCGCACTTGGCGTTGAGCTCGAGAAGAAGGGTTACTACAGGTTGGGAGAAAAGAGTGAGAAGCTCTCGACGGAACACATATTGAGGGCGCTTAGAATGCATAAAGCTTCGATATTACTCTTCTCAATCTTCATAGCGCCAATCTTGATCTACCTTACATCGAATCTGATAGGGGATACCGGAGTTTGAAGATAGACACATCGATTAGGAACCTCTCAGCTGAAGTGAAGGATAAGACTCTAGTAATTAGCTACATCAAGCCGTTCAAGGTCTTGAGTTCCGCGGTGTTGAACGGCGGACTGAAAGAGGCCAGATCGATAATCAACTGTCAAGTTCCCACGAACTACGACCACAAGAACCCTGACGAGCTTCTGCGACTCAAAGCCGAGGCGTTGAACATCCCGGGTCCGGTGGTAGGTCTACTTACCGCAGTGGATCTTGAGAACCTCGCAACCTCGACCACCATTGCCTCGAAGAGAAGCCTGCTCACAATAGCCACTGCAGGACTGTCAAATGCAGCCCAACCGGGGGACGCAAAGCCAACAGAAAGGGCAGGGACCATAAATCTCATCGTTGTGTACGAGGGGGACATGACTGAGGGTTGCATGGTAAATGCGATCATTACTGCAACGGAATCTAAGTGCGCAATCTTGGAAGGGCTTGACGTGAGAACAAGAAGCACTCGGACGAAGGCGACCGGAACGAGCACAGACACGGTTACGATATGCTGTCTAGGAGAAGGCAGACCTCTTCGATACGCAGGATCTGCTACCGAGATCGGGAGAGCTCTCGGCGAAACAGTTCAAACCTCGTTACGGGACTCCTTGAGAAAGCAGGAGGGGCTGCTGCCCGGTAGGCCGATGGCTTCCCGCCTTGAGGAGAGGGGAATCTCTTTTGAGGACATCCTGGAAACTGCCATGCAACTCTTCGTTCCCCATCCAGGTATCGAGAGAAAGAGGGATGCTGGAAGAATCCTCAGAACGGAGCTTGAGGTGGCCCTCAACGACATCAACATATGTTGCCTGATCTCGGCTGGAATGCGACTGGAAGAAGACGGCAAGCTCGGACTCATTCCCAAGATGAATAGTGAAGAATTCGCGAGGGACCCGGTCTACCTGCTTGCAGATGAGATAATTGGAAGGCAGATAGCAGAGTATATCGGAGGAACCAGGGCAGTATTTGAGTTCGAGAGATTCGAGAGGGAAAAGCCGGCCGCTCTTCAGAGACTTGGACCCTTTATGGACGATATCATAGCAGGATTGGCTGCAGGAATATCTTCAAAGATGTATTCAGTCGGACTTGAGGAGACACAAAATTGAGTATTTCAAGTGTGATCAGGAGCCTGCTCTCTTTCCTCACGACTATCCCTATAGGGATGCCGGATGATGCCATTGACCTAGCTGCAGAGCACATGTATATGTTCCCGGTGATTGGGGCATTCATCGGACTCTTGGCAGGGATACCTGCATACCTCTTCTTCCTCTTTCTCCCTAGGGACTTGGCTGGCTTCTTCACCTATGGAGCACTTCAAGCGATAACAGGCCTCCAGCACCTTGATGGGTTACTAGACTTTGGAGATGGGGTAGTGACTCACGGCACGCCGCAGAGAAAGATTGGAGCGATGAAGGATACGTCTCTAGGGGTCGGAGGAGTCTTCACAGGAGTCCTCTCGATCACCCTCACAGTGTTGTTGATGAGCAGGCTTGGTGACCGAATTCTGATCCCTTCGTTGGTCGTCTGTGAGACTACATCCAAGCTCTCCATGGTCCTTCTGGCTTGGCTTGGAAGACCCGCAGGAACAGGTATGGGGAGCAGATTCGTAGATTGCATGCAGAGAAAGACGAAGCAATTCCTCTTGAGCCTCGCTTTCACCATTCTTGTAGCCTGGACAGCACTCGGCTGGACCGGAATAGGCTCGGCGATAGCAGGTCTTCTTGGCAGCCTAGCGCTCTTAGAATTGGCGAAGGCAAACTTCAATGGTGTTACGGGAGATGTCCTCGGAGCATCAAACGAGCTCACGAGGATTACCATTCTAATGCTGATCGCGGGTGTAGGCTGTTGAACGTTACGGCACTCCTGATGGCGGGAGGGAGGGGAGCTAGAATGAGGCATATCCTAGAGAAACCCTTGATCCCGGTGCACGGAAGAGCGATGGTAGAAAGGGTACTGGACGCGATCCAAGCATCGAAGAGAGTGAGCAGGACAATAATTGCTGTAAGCCCAAACACGCCGCAGACAGCTCAGAGAATGAGGCGCGTCGGCAGGGTTGAGGTTATCGAGACCCCTGGCAAAGGATACCATGAAGACATGAAGTACGCGATGAGAAAGATGAAGCTCAATACCACCGTCGTCGTCTCAGCCGATCTGCCGCTAATAACGCCGGAGATCATCGACCAAGTTGTTGAGGAGTACGAGAAGTCAAAGAAGCCTGCCCTAATGGTTGCAGTGAGAAGAGAGTTCTGCGAGCAGCTGGGTTTACACCCAAACCAAGCCTATCCACAGGAGTATGGCTCAATCACCCCGGCAGGAATCAACGTTCTGGATGGAACAAAGATCGATGAAGGCGAGGTGGAGGAGAGCGTACTACTCTTAGAGAGGGTTGAAATAGCTGCCAACATAAACTCCCCAGAAGACTTGAAGAAAGTCGAAGAGCTGGCTTATCAGACAGAACTACGCCGACACAGCTCGAATGAACGGAGGAACAAAACGCACGATGAGAAAGAGAGAAAAAATCCCAACAGCTAGGATCGCACGGATATCTGTATTGTCGGCATTGTGTGTGCTCGGTGCATCAATACCGTTTCCAAGCCCAGTGGGCACGATAGCCTTTGACTCGATGCCTGGATTCTTCGCGGCCTTCTCGTTCAGCCCAGTGGAAGGAGCGACAGTATCTCTGATCGGTCATCTCGCAACAGCCTTCGTCCATGGGTCACCCCTTGGGATTCTTCACCTACCGATTGCACTAGGCATGGGGGTAACAGGGTGGACAGCAGGACTGGCCAGAAGAAGGTTCGGCTTAATCCCTGGCGCCGCTGTGGCAATCATAGTCAACACACTTCTGTTCCCGTTGGCTATGCCAGTATATGGCTGGGGAGGGGCGCTATCCTTGGCTCCATTCCTTCTGGTAGCATCCGTGTTGAACTCGATTGCGGCAGCATTCTGCTCAAAGGCAGCGGATTCGGCATTGAGGCCTACCTGGAAGACCTCCTCCAAAACCATTGAGCATGACTAGCGAAAGTTCCCATTTGATCAAGTGAAGAAGGTTAGAGAGAACTTGGCACTACTAGGCAAAGAGACAAGGAGATTCTACATAATAGTCGCGATCGGAATTTGGGCTTCTGCGATACTCCTACTCATCCTCTTCTTAAGATGGTTCACGGCTAACAACTGAGCAAGACCCAAAACATGTTAGAGGCGGATTGGCGAAACTGCTTTATCTATCAGCATGCTCTACTAGCCATGCTAACAAGCTTCAGCCCTTACTCCGGGAACATTGAGCCAATCGAGCTGCAAGGCTGCACGGAACACCCAAGACATCAGGCAGGAGAGATTAGAGCAATGGCAGGGATCTTGTCATCAATCGGTATGGCCCTCACCGTTCTAGGATTCATAATTACGTTCATAGGAATAGCGCTCGAGGCAAGTCAAGGAAGCTCAAAGAGAGACGAGACAAGAAAGACGGGGGGTCTCATAATGATCGGCCCGATACCGATTATCTTTGGATCCGACAGCAAGACAGCCAAGCTACTAATGAAGATCGCAGTTGGATTGTTCATTCTGTTCTTCATACTCTTACTTGCTCTGCCCTTCTTCGGGTAGGAGAGAGTTTTGGCCAGACTCTGCGAAATATGCGAAAGGAAGGAACCCTCGCACACCTGCAGGACTTGTGGAAGAAACATCTGCGGGGACTGCTTCGAGGAAGACCTCAATCTGTGTCTTGAATGCGCAGGAGGAGCAAAAAGGGAAGGATTCCTCGGAGTATCGCCCCGAACGATAGTAAGCCTGGGGATGATCCTGATCTTCATCGGGATCAGTTCAATGATCCTCGGAGCAATACTAGGAACCGCAGAAGGATTCGTGGTGATCGGGTTCTTCCCCTTCCTACTTGGATTCGGTCAGCTCCCACCGTTGTTCGCCTTGTTCACCTTGATGATGTTTCTGCTCCCGCTAATCATCTTCGCTCTTCAATGGATGACGGCAAGACGAGAACTGGGGCAGAGACCAAAGACAGCTATCGATCGAGATCAAAGAGAATGGGTAGAACCCTTAGACTTGGGAGAGAAGAGAGCAGGCGGAGAGGAAGAGGAGATAATTGCAGTAAGCATCCCTGGATACGTCCAGAAAGACTTCTCAATCCAGATAGTCGGGGATAGGCTAATAATTCAAGGAAAAGGAGGGCGGGCGTTCTACAAGTCATACAGCTTTCCGAAGGGAACTAGACCTATCGAGTTCAGCTCAGAATACATAGAGGATCATGGACTTCTCATCATAAGGGTCGAGGTTCGCAGAGAGGAATATCCTCTCGAAAAATGAAGGCTTTTAACAAAGCCAGCGAAGAGTAATAGTGAAAGGGTGAACCGCATCGAAGAGCATCAATAAGGACGACCTAGAACGCGAGGCGCTCAAGATAATAGTTGACTCTGGGGCGGAGGGGATACTCCAGTCTAACCTGTGGAGAAAGCTGGAGGCAAGCAGCCGAGAGGGGTCTAGAGTCGCATTGAAGCTTGAGAAGAGAGGACTGGTGCTCAGAGAGAAAGAGATCTCTGATGGACGATGGACATACAGGTTGATCGCCAAGAAACAGCCGATAACGATAGATTCCATAATCGAATGCCCCTGTTTCTCCTGCGGACACCTCGACAGATGCGGTAAGGGAGGGGACCTGAGCCCCAATGAATGCGAACTCCTGACGAAGTGGATTCTTCAAGACAGAACTGAGAAAGAAGTGGAAAGGGCTTATTGACCAAGCGAATGCTCAAGGAGAGAAAGAGCGAACACTACTATCTACGAGCGAAGAGAGAAGGCTACAGAAGTAGATCGGCGTACAAACTCCTCCATATCTCAGAACGCTTCAACCTGATGAGAAAAGGAGAAGTAGTCGTCGATCTCGGATGCGCCCCCGGAGGATGGATGCAGGTCTCCAGACAACTAGTCGGTGATCATGGATACGTCCTAGGCGTCGATAAGAGACCCATTGAGAAGATCGGAGAGAGCAACACGGGGTTCATCATTGCGGATGTCACCGACCCAAAGACTGTAGACCTAGTGATTGAGGCACTGCCGAGAAAGGCAGATGTCCTGCTCTCAGACCTTGCACCGAATGTCTCAGGAATATGGCAGGTAGACCATCTAAGGCAGATGGATCTAGCCAGAGCAGCACTCTCCATGGCAAGGAGAGTCCTTAGACTCAATGGCAAGTTCATGACGAAGACGTTTCAAGGAGAGAGCCTGGACCAATTTGTCGAAGAGCTGAAAGATCAGTTCTCAAGCGTGAGAATAGTCAGACCTCCCGCCACGAGGAAGAGGAGCGCCGAGGTCTACCTATTGGCAACAGGATTTCTTGAGGGAGAGCCTGAGAAGTGTCTCTGAGACGATCTTCGAGGGGGCATTCGTTCGAATCCCCTTACGATGGAAGTGGGTCGGTGTGGCTGCGTAGCCGAGCTCTGAGAGAGCCTCCATTACGTCAACCGTCTTGGGGACAGATACATTCAAATGATCTGCCAACCGGTCAATGACGTAATAGGTGGGGGGAGCATTCTGCTCTGACATTATGACCTCCAAGAGCTTCGTCAAGCGTGGATCGGAATCGAATAGTGTGGGAAGTCTCCTCTGCATTCGCTCAACGAAACCAGGATTAAACAGGGTTCCCAGCCAGAGCGGCCCAGCCACGCTGACATGCCTTCCGCATATCGGACACGCATCAGTAACCTTGGGACTAAGCCCCTGATGGATCTCCCTGTGAAAACAGGAGAAGCAATGCACTACATAACCCATCTGACCTAGGCAGTCGTCCGTCTTCCGCAGGTTCAGCGTCAAGCAGGCGTACGATCTTACGTAGTGATCTGAGGAGTGAGAGAACACAGGGGAGACCGCAAATTCATACTTTGCCGCGGCGATGACAAGCGCGCCCAGAACGATCCTTACAGCCAACTCATGGCAGTATTCGGTTCTTAGAGCCGTTGAGAAGTACTTTCTTTTACACGCTGAGGAATGAACCCCACACAGAGCAGCCATATCAGTCGCAGTGACCGCTAGCATCCCGCCATTCCTCAAAGATCTGATCGCCGAATCCAAGAAACGGACAGGCGATCCGAAAGGATCCAAATCAACAAAGTCAAAACGCCCATCGGGAGCTGAATGAACGGAGAGGAAAAGGTTTGCATCAAGCCCACTAACCCCAACGATATCGGACAGCGTATTCAGGGCAACATTCCTTTCTTGCAGCCTGACGGCTAGAGGGTTCAGGTCGTTCATCTCAACCCGATCGATGAGGGGAGCCTCCAAGGCAAATCGAATGCCTCTCACACCGCAACCTGCCAAGGGATCAGCGACCGACAATCCCTGACCCCCAGCATCTGCATGGCACATCAACACCAACACCGCGAGATCGCGGTTCAGACGCATCACAGGGTTGTAGAATACGGTCCTAATCGATGGGACGTATACCCCTGACTCAGATTCTCTGGGAACATAGAAGACCGCACGCCCCTCAGTCAGCAACTCCTCTTGGAACCCTAGATCTTTCAAGCCGCATCCGTCTCCAGCAACAAGGATTAAATGTTCAATAGAGAGTTCTCAAGGAGAGTACACTTCTAAAAACGTTCCTCGACCCGGCTCTCAGTGTCAAAACCTCACCTGCCGGAAAGTAATACAGCGAGGATCTCAGATTACACTTGAGGCAGAGAACTCAGGAGGCGAACCAGATCACTAAGACGATATGCGGAGTGGACGAGGCGGGGAGAAAGCTTGGGCAGCGACCCTGGCTTCCCTAAGGGCTCAGTGCTCGGTCCACTCATCGTAGCAGGAATATCAATCGGAGAAGACAAGATAGATGAGCTTAAGCGGCTCGGCGTCAAAGACTCAAAGAGCTTAACGCCTTCAAGACGAGAGACTCTCAACAGAGGAATCCGAGAGACCGGAGCAGAGATCATCCTCGTGAAGATCCAGCCTTCAGAGATCGACAAGACGGTACTGCGGAGAGAGAGACACAGGAAGCTGAACTTCCTTGAGGCTAAGGCCATGGCGGAGGTAATAGCCGGGCTTAGACCAAGCATCGCTTTCGTTGATTCATGTGACGTGTCTTGCGACAGATTCAGAAGACAGATACTCGAGGAACTAGGATTCAACCTACCCATTATCTCGGAACATGAGGCTGACAGGACATACCCGATAGTCTCCGCAGCATCCATTCTGGCAAAGGTCGAGAGGGACCGATGTATAAGATCAATTCGTAGGAGATGGGGAGATGTCGGCTCAGGTTACCCGAGCGACAGAAAAACCGTGGCATTTCTGAGTGAGGCGATCAACAGAGGTAACCTGCCTAGATTCGTGAGAAAATCATGGAGGACGGTCAGAAGAATCCTCGAAAGAGGGCAGACCTGAAAAGAGGCTACTTCAATCGGAGTCCAAAAGGAGCTAGCTCCCATATTGGGAAAGAACCATCGCATGCGCCTTATCATAGGGATCTAAACGGATGGAATCAAGGATAACAAAACCATTCTTTCGAAGAAGGTCAAGTTCTTCCTCGAAGATTGCAGACGGATCCCTGACTACGTCAATACTGCGCGCCTTTATAGCCAGCAAGGCCCACCCCCCGTCAGGTAGGAAAACCCTCGCGTTCTCTGAGAGCAGCTTTGCCTGCTCAGGCTGCGCGACATCACAGTAGATACCGTCTACACCGCCAACAAGAAAAGCGTAACTTTCGGGGAAACGGGCATCCGCAAGTATCGGAAAGACATTAGACCTATATTGGGAAACATTGCCAAGAAAATCCCGCATCGATCTCGGCGCAAAATCAACACAATACACACAGCCATCCTCACCGACTATATCCGAGACATGGCTTGCAGTCGTCCCTGTCGCCGATCCCAGGTAGAGAACCCTCATCCCTGAGGCCAACGGAAAACCCTTGATACCGTTCAAGACGGCAGCAGCCAGCTTACTTCGAAACGGATCCCAGATACGGTATTCCCTTCCTTCGCAAGCAATCAGTCTCTCTCCGTACACCGAGACCCCAGGCGAGAGATTCAAGGTTGCGAGCTGCTCATTGTCAACTTCTGTTGAGACGACAAAGAAAGCGGGAGAAAGCCGATGAGACCTAACCACGATTGCCATTCTTCTTCCTCCTAGGCTTTACTAATGAACGCCGATACCTCTGGATCTCATCAACCCTCCTCTCCACATCCCGCTTCAGATGATCCCCTTGATACCGGTCTGAGAAAGCATCGACACGAGCCGCTATCGCCAACTTTCCCGCCAGAGCCCGAGCTATCTTGCCCCGCTGCCATCGCTTAGCCTGGTGGATCAAAGGCGACTGGAAGATTATCCCATGTTTTGGGGGCGGAGAACCAGTCTTCAAGAATCTGAAGAGAGCAGTCTCAGCCCCCAACACTTGTATCGTGCTGGCAGGCATCCTGGCAAGCCTCTCCAAGCCTCCCCCCAAGGCAAGGAGTCTAGCACCGATCGAGGACCCTACCAGACCAGTAATGTTCGGGGCGCACTCCCCCATCAACTCCTCAAGACGGGACTCCAAGTTACGCCTAATCTCGTACATGTTCAGAACAACCTCAGACATCGACCTTATCGGGGCAAGATCCTCCTCCGTGATCTCAGCGCCAAGAGAGTCAGAAACTGCCTGAACAATCGCCTCGGAATCCCCCTCCGCAAACCCGATCTCCGTGAGAGAAGCAGTATCGAAGTTTATCCGGTCCCCAAATCTCAGGATAAGCCTCATATAGGTTTCATGTCTGCTCACCAAACCGCTTAACTCTGGGAAGTGTAAGCCGTACCATTCCCGAATCCTAGTGGCGTATAGATTCATAGTCTTGTCCAGATCGTCTAGGGCAAGCACTCCCTGAACGATCTGAAGATCTTGGCGAGCAGTGGCTCTTCTAACCTGGGCTCTGGCGAGGGAGTTCGTAACCTCTCTGACCCACATCTTGAATTCAGTCGGCGTCTCGGCAAAGCCCGTCTCCACAGCGACCTCAACAAGCCGTGCTTTGAACGTAGATGTGAGCCGCTCCGCCCTCCTCACATCCACCTGTACCCCTAGAAGCGATCTCGCCGCTTTCCCCAGTCTCGGATCCTCAAACACAAAAGAGTCAAAACCCTTCGACTTCAAACTTGAAACGATCTTCTCAAGCTGCTCAATCATCTCGCCACGTTGCAACGCAGACAGAGCCGCCACAGCCGCACTTACATCTTTTTGAAAAAGCGCCTTTTCCTCGATCTCACCTTCTCTGTTCAACGCGAAGACACCGATCGGAGAAGACACAACGTAAGTTTCTGGCATCTCTAAGCACCTAGGATGATGATCGGGCGAGTCTCAGTCAAGTCGATCTAGCTTTTATGGACGGACGTTCAATAAGGTTTCTAAAAAAGATGGAAAACAGGTATGAAGCCAAGTCTCTCAGTGAAGATCGGCAGATTCGAATGTGCGAACCCTACTATCCTGGCCGCAGGAATACTTGGAGTAACAGGCAGGCTGCTGATAGCCGTGGCCGAGGCAGGAGCTGGCGCCGTGACAACGAAGTCGATAGGGCCTGAGCCGAGAGAGGGCTTCGAGAATCCAACCGTCGTGAGAGTCAATCATGGTCTCCTGAACGCTATGGGACTCGCAAACCCAGGTATGGAAGCATTCAAGAGAGAGCTTGAGGAAGTCAAGAGGAATACAAGAGTGCCGGTAATAGCGAGCATCTTCGGCTTCTCCTCAGATGACTTCGCCACCGTGGCAGCAGAGATGGAAGAGGCAGGGGCGGACGCGATCGAGCTGAACATTTCATGCCCCCATGTTGAAGCCGTGGGAAGAGAGATCGGGGAGAAACCGGATCTCGTCACAAAGACGGTGAAGACGGTCAAGGGCGAGGTTGATCTTGAAGTATTCACAAAGGTCTCCCCGAATGTGACTGATGTGGTCGAGATAGCAAGGGCAGCGGAGAGCGCAGGAACAGACGCGATAATCGCGATAAACACGGTAAGAGGCATGAAGATCGATGTTGAGACCGGTAGACCCATTTTGTCAGCGGGTATAGGGGGGCTTTCAGGTCCAGCGATAAGACCTATCGCGGTTAGATCTGTCTACGAGATCTCTAAAGCTGTAAAGATCCCGGTAATCGGTTGCGGCGGGATCGAGAGGTGGGAAGACGCCGTGGAGTTCATCTTGGCAGGGGCCAGTGCAGTGGAGATAGGGACAGCGATAATGGATCGAGAGCTGCAGGTATTCAAGGAAGTCGTGGCTGGAATCGAGTCCTACCTGACCGAAAAGGGATGCTCAGAGGTGTCAGAGATTGTCGGAAGATCGCACCGGTATTGACACACTCCGAATCCATAGGATTGAAAGGATCGAGAGGGAGACGCCCACAATCAGCACGATATTCTTTGACGACTCAAGATGCGCCGCGAGCGATCCAGGCCAGTATGCGATGATCTGGGTACCTGGCGCCGGAGAAGTGCCGATGAGCCTCTCAGTCATCGGTCCCACAGAGAGATCTGCGATCACGGTGAGGTCGAGAGGGGAAGCAACGGACGCCCTCCTAGCCTTGAACTCAGGGGAACAGATCGGAGTAAGAGGACCTTACGGAAAGGGATATAGTCTGAGCCAAGGAAAAGCGCTACTCATTGGGGGAGGAACAGGGGTTGCCTCCTTAGCGCCCTTGGCAGAGAAGCTTGTAGAGTCCGGATCTGATGCAGTCTTCGTGCTCGGAGCCGAGCGCGGGGAAGAGGTCCTCTTTGCGAATCGGCTCAGTCGGCTTGAAGGAAAGCGGTTCAGGCTCTTAGTGACAACCGAGGATGGCAGCGTGGGCATCGAAGGCAGAGCGAGAGACCCTGCGAGGAGACTGATCGAGAAGGAGCAGTTCGACATGGTCTACACCTGCGGTCCGGAACCGATGATGAGAGAGGTGTTCAATATCACTGAGGAGAGAGGGCTCGAACTTCAAGCAAGCTTGGAGAGAATAATAAAATGCGGTGTAGGCTTATGTGGACATTGCAGCATCGGCCCGTACCTGGTCTGCAAGGACGGACCGGTATTCACATCGGACCAACTCAGAGAGGTCGCAGATGAGTTCGGCGTCTTTACGAGGGATCACGCGGGGAAGATAGTCCCACTCTGATAGGACAGAACACAACCAGAGATGGCACGTGATTGAATGGTCATGGAACAGACAGTTCAACCTGAGGAGACCCCCGTTTCAAGTGGAGAAGACCTCGAAGAGGGAATTAGAAGAATCATAGAGGCGATGCTTCTTCTAGAAGAGTCTACGCCTCAGGATCTCGATCGGATCAAGATCCGGATTTCAAAGGTCCTCCATCTGAGGAGAATACCAAGCAACGCGGACATCATTGCCAGACTGACAGCAGAGGAGAAGGAGAAGCTGATCCCTGTCCTAAGGCGAAAACCCGTGAGGACAATCAGTGGAATAGCAGTCATCGCGGTGATGACAAAGCCAACGAGTTGTCCCCATGGAAGATGTGCCTACTGCCCCGGTGGACCAGAGCAAGGCGTACCGCAGAGCTATACCGGGCGTGAGCCTGCCGCGATGCGAGGCGCACAGAACGACTATGACGCATACCGACAGGTCAGGGCGAGGCTTAGACAGCTCCAGGAGATAGGGCATGACGTCGAGAAGAGCGAGATCATAATCATGGGTGGAACCTTCCCTGCAACACTTCCCACCTATCAACGTTCTTTCCTGAAAGGATGCCTAGACGGACTCATCGGAAGAAGGACTAGGAACATAACTGAAGCGATCAGACTTGCCGAGAGCAGCCGAGTCAGAAACGTGGGAATGACCGTTGAAACACGCCCGGAATGCATGGACGAAGCTAAGATCGACGACCTCCTATCAATGGGAATCACGAGGGTAGAGATAGGAGTCCAAAACGTATATGATGACATCTACGAGCTGGTCCACAGATCGCATAGAGTCAAGGACGTAGTCACCGCGACAGAGCTGCTCAAGGACTCCGGCCTCAAGGTCTGCTACCACATGATGCCGGGACTGCCCGGATCCAACCCTCAACGCGACCTAGAAGGTTTCAAGGCGACCTTCAGGGATGAGAGATTCAAACCCGACATGCTCAAGATCTACCCTTGCTTGGTTCTGAAGGATACGGAACTCTACGACTGGTGGCATGAGGGAAAGTACAAGCCTTACTCTGATGACGAGGCAGCCGAGCTGATCGCACAGGTTAAGGCGATCACCCCGCCGTGGATCCGCATAATGCGAGTCCAACGAGACATCCCATCAAACTTGATAGCTGCGGGGGTGAAACATAGCAATCTCCGTGAGCTGGCGAAAAGGAGACTCGACGAGGACGGAGTTGAATGCAGATGCATCAGATGCCGGGAGATAGGACACAAGAAGGCATTCACGGAATCTCTCCCTGCACCAGAGAACCTCAGGTTGAGGAGGATTGAGGAGGCAGCTTCCGGCGGCATCGAGGTCTTCCTATCGTACGAGAACGAAGACTTCATGGCAGGCTTCCTCCGCCTAAGAATCCCGTCAGACGAAGCTCATAGGCCTGAGATAAGAGGCTGCTCCGCCTCGCTCGTCAGAGAACTGAGAGTACTAGGCCAAGCGGTTCCACTGGGAAGAAGATACCCGAAACAATGGCAGCACAGGGGTTTAGGATCCAGATTGCTGAATGAGGCGGAGAAGATCGCGAGGGAAGAGTTCAACAGGAAGAAAGTCGTTGTGACGAGTGCGATAGGAACCAGAAACTACTATAGAAGACGGGGGTATAAGCAAGAAGGACCATATGTATCAAAGAGGTTGTAGCGGAAGAACACCGGAACCTCGGAGGAGAAGAGCATGAAAAGGGATTTCACGGGGTATCGAGGCAAAGCATTGAGCCTTCTCATCTCTTCGGACGCGGAGATCGGTAGCCTAGTCGAGGTCACAAGTGGAGAAACCAAGTACGAGGGTGTACTCATGCCCAGGTACGAGCTGAGCGACGACGAACACATCGTGATCAAACTGCAAAACGGTTACAACATCGGCATAAGAATCGGATCCCAAACCAAGATTCGGAGAATAGGCTCCGGAGAGAGACCAACATACCGCCAGCCCCCTGCACCTGAGCCCCGGCCGAATCTGCCTCGTGTAGCCATTGTGAGCACGGGAGGAACCATCGCAAGTAGAGTTGACTACCGCACAGGAGCTGTACGTCCCGCCCTGACCGCAGGCGACCTCCACGCGGTCGTCCCAGAACTCTCGGAGATGGCGGCGGTAAGAGCTGAGATCCTCTTCAGTATACTGAGCGAGAACATGACACCGGAACACTGGTCTGAACTTGCACAGAAGATAGCTCAGATCATCGAAGAAGGAATCGACGGGATCGTAGTAACTCATGGAACCGACACCCTAGGATATACCGCGGCTGCAATGAGCTTCGCATTACAGGAGACACCTGTACCAGTGATATTGGTCGGAGCCCAAAGATCTTCAGACAGACCCAGCTCCGACGCGGCAACCAACCTGTTGGCGGCTGTCAAGATGGCTACGGGACCGATCGCTGAGGTTCTCGTCGCGATGCATGAGGGCTTCGAAGACAACTCCATACTCATACATCGAGGAACCAAGGTAAGAAAGTGTCATACAAGCAGAAGGGATGCCTTCAAGTCGATAAACACAAGACCACTAGCCCGGGTTAGGGAGGACAAGATCGAGATCCTGGTTGACGAGAGCAAGAGGAGAGATCCCACAAGAAAGCTAGCCCTCAAAGACAAGTTCGATCCACGCGTTGCCCTAATCAAGACCTATCCCGGAATGGATCCTAAGGTTATTGACTTCTATGTCGAGGAAGACTTCAAAGGCATAATCTTCGAGGGAACCGGACTCGGTCACCTCCCTGAGAGGTGCTTCCCATCGATCAGGAAAGCGATCTCAGCAGGGATCATCGTCGGCATGACATCGCAATGCATAGGCGGGAGGATAGGGATGACAGTCTACGACACCGGAATGGATCTACTCTCAATGGGTGTGATCCCTCTCGGCGACATGCTCCCAGAAACCGCAACTGTCAAACTGATGTGGGTCTTAGGACAGACCAAGACATCAGAAGAGGCAAAGAGGCTTCTCTCAGAGAATCTGGTCGGAGAGATCGCCGAGCGAAGCGTAGCTTGGGAGGACTCCACCGATGAAGTTGGACTATGAAGCATCTGGACTCACTGTGGGGATCGAAGCCCATCAGCAACTAGACACGGAGCACAAGCTCTTCTGCAACTGTAACCCCGATCTATCAAAGGTTGAGCCAAAGATCAGGCTTCTCAGAAGACTCAGGCCCACCCAGAGCGAGATGGGACAAATAGATGCCGCAGCCTTCTTCGAGTTTCAGAGAGGTAAGACCATGATCTATGAATCCGACCCAGAGACCTCCTGCTTGGTTGAGATGGATGAGGAACCCCCACATCACCTTAACGATGAGGCGGTGGATATCTGTCTGACCATCGCGATGATGCTCCAAGCGAGAATCGTGGACGAAGTCCACGTGATGCGAAAGATCGTAATAGATGGATCGAACACCACAGGTTTTCAGAGGACCGCTGTTGTGGCGATGGACGGCGCCTTGGAGGTCGACGGGAGAGACATCCCAATCCAGGGCATCTTCCTAGAAGAAGATGCAGCCCGGAAGACTGGGGAGAAGGGAGTGGTCTCATACTACGCCATCGACCGGCTTGGGATACCCTTAATTGAGATTACGACCGGGCCGGCGATCCATACGCCAAAAGAGGCTCGAGAGGTAGCCAAGGAGATCGGAGCCCTGATACGGGCTACGGGCAAGGTCAAGAGAGGGATAGGAACAATCCGGCAGGACCTCAACATATCCATAACAGGTGGGGCGATCATAGAGGTAAAGGGAGTCCAGAAACTCGAGAACCTAGAGAAGGTCGTGAAGTTCGAAGCTGAAAGGCAGACGGCATTGCTGCAGATCAGGGACAAGTTAAAGAGCAGAGGCGTAAGAGCGAGGGACCTCCAAGAAGTTTTTGTTGACGTCACCAAGGTTTTCGAGCAGTCGAAATGCAAAGTCATTAAGGAGGTCCTCAAGAAGAGGGGGATAGTCCTAGCCGTAAAGATCCCCTCGTTCAGTGAGATACTCTCTTTTGAACTGGTGCCGAGAACCAGATTCGGAA